>JBGOVO010000092.1:0-11323 GCA_041478145.1 Methylomirabilia bacterium | reverse complement strand
CGCGCTGAACGCGATGATCCAGCTCTTCGTGGCGCTGGACGCCATGCGGCAGCAGCTCCGCCCCGACGCGCGCGTGCACGGCATCATCACCAAGGGCGGGGACCAGGCCAACATCATTCCGGAGCACACGACCGCGGAGTTCTACCTGCGGGCGCCCACCAAGGACTACTGCCGCGAGCTGTTGCGCCGGTTCGAAGGGTGCGCGGAGGGCGCGGCCACCGCCACCGGCTGCACCGTGAAGGTCACCGCGGACGCGATCATCCACGACCCGCTGAAGGCGAACGTCGCGATGGCGGAGCTCTTCGGCAAGAACCTCGAGCGGATCGACTTCCCGGTGGACCCCGACGACGGCGAGGCGGGCTACGGCTCCACCGACTGCGGCAACGTGAGCCAGGCCCTCCCCACCATCCACCCGTACATCCGCATCTCCCCCGACGGCGTCCCGGGCCACTCGCGCGAGTTCGCCGAGTGGGCCAAGTCGCCGCTCGCCCGCGCCGGCATGGTGGCGGCGGCGAAGGCGCTGGCGTTGACCGCGCTGGACCTGCTGGCCCACCACGCGGAGCTGGCGAAGGCGAAAGCGGAGTTCGCGAAGAGCTAGTCGAGGCGGATCGAGAAGCCGGCGCGGAAGTCGGCGGAGTCGGGCTCGCGCTGCAGGAGGCTGCGGCCGAGGCCGCCGTCGATCCGCCCACGCAGGAACCGATACTCGCCGTAGAGTTGAGCCCGCTCCGACAGCGGCAAGGCCATGCCCGCCCCCAGCCGGACGTCGTCGAGCCCGTCGGTGTCACGGCGGAGGCCCGGCGCCAGCGTGGACTGCGACGGCACTCCGAGGGTCGTGCTCGAGCCCAGCGAGAGGTACGGGGTCAACAGGCCGTAGAGCAGGGAGTTATCCCGGGCCAGCGGGAGCCGCACCGACGTCTCTCCCGGCCCCTCGCTGATCGAGAGATGGAGATCGGGGATGGAGCGCGAGAGCGGCGTCGCCGCCGGCTCACCCGCGGCGGGATCCGCGGCCAGAGCCGCGCCCGACCAGGCGGTCGAGAGGAGCAGCCCCGCCACGACGATTCGCGCCACGCGCTTCATGTCCTAATTTTATCCGATGCGTCAAGCCGTCCTGCGCAGCGTCCGGCGCGCCTGGCCCAGGTGGTCGAGCTCGTGCAGTCGAAAGATCACCGCGCAGGCCTTCCAGTCGCACTCCTCGATCCAGTGCACCGGCTTCACGTTGCCGTCGGCATCCCGCGTGTTGATCACCATGATGATGGGGGCGCGGGCTTCCGTCAGATGGTCGGGCGCCCCCGCCAGCACGTCGAGCACCTCCGCGTGCAGGCGGCGGAGCCCCTCGCGGAGATCGTCCCACCGCCTCGCCAGCGGCGCCGCCGACTGGAGACCGGCCGGGATGGGGCTGACCGGGGACCGGCGATTCGCGAGCAGCGCGCGCATCTCCGCGAGCGCCAGGGCGTGCGTCTCGACCAGGTGGTCCAGGATCTCGTGCACGCTCCACTCGCCGCCACCCGGCGGCTGCCGGGTCTGGCTCTCCGTCACGCCGTCGAGGAGCGCATCCAGCGCGGCGAACGCATCCGCCACTCGCTCCCGGATCCGGGCCACGGGAGCCTGCGTACCCTGCTCGAGGAGGTACGCCTTCGCCTTCACCTGTTCGGGGGGCATGGTCATGTCGGGCCTCCGGTCGAGAGATAACGGAAGAGCGCGGTCTCCGCGACCCGGGCCGCGCGCGGCCGCGTCATCAATCCGCGGTCGAAAGTGAGCTGGAGCGAGATCCCGTCGAGCAGCGCCAGCACCACCGCGGCGGCTTCCTCGACGTCCACCCGGCGGAACTCCCCGGCCGCGATGCCACGGGCCAGGCCCGCGCCGATGAGGCGCCGGGCGCGCGCATAGGCTTGCCGGTTGACGGTGGCGAGGCGGCGGTCGTGGAACGCTTCCCCCCAGAACTCGATGAACACGGTCCAGAAGTCGCGGTTGTCGACCGCGGTCACGAGACACGCGCGGATGACCGCCCGGAGCCGCGCCCGCGCGTCCCGGGCCCGGCGGGCCTCCGCGGCCACCCGGCGATCGAGGTCGGCGGTCACGCGCAGGGCGGCCGCCGCCAGCATGGCCGCCTTGTCCCGGAAGTAGTAGTGGAGGATGCCCTGGCTCACCGCGGCCTCCGCGGCCACGCGCTTCATGGTGAGCCCCGCGTACCCGTCGCGCGCCAGGCACCGGATGGTGGCGCGGACGATCTGCTCGCGCCGCACCGGGGCCATGCCGAGCTTGAGGGTCAAGGCTCCGCTCCTGGGTTTATTGGTTGGTCGACCAATTTATGCCGAGCGGAGTATGCGACGGGACGGGGGACGCGTCAAGCGGAGAGGCGAACGGCGGGGACGGCTACTTGTGCCAGGGGCCCTCGAAGTAGTGCTTGAACTCGTGCATCAGGACGTAGGGGTCGGCGGTGGAGACGATCAGCCGGTCGGCGGGCACGTAGCAGCCGTGAATGCGACCGTCCGGCGCGGTGTGGGGGCTACGGAGACGGCAGATCAGCTCCACCTCGGGCTGCGGCCGGATCACCACCGCCACCGGCCCCACCTGGTAGGGCGGCTTGCCGAGCTGGGTCGGCCCGTCGTTCAGGTACGCGCCATGGCCCGCGCAGCCGCTGGCGAGCAGCGTGAGCCCGAGGGCAGGCACCAAGAGGCCGAGCCATCGGCTGATCATGCGTCTCTGGGGCCGCAACGTGCATGCCAGGGCGGACCCGAGCCGGGTTCACGGCAGTATCATCAATCTTGTCAGCAGGTTCAGATCGATCCCGCGCCGGCAGACCGCCCGACCGCCTACGTTCTCTGGCAGGAGACCGACGGATATGGTCGCCAGCCGCGGCAGCCGTCAGCCGCCGCGCCGCCGGCGCTCCGCGGCGCGCTCCGCCTCGATTCGCCCGCCCTCGGCACCCGAGTGATCGGCGTGCCGCATGGTCTCGGCCAGCGCCCGGTGCCCGGCTTGGTCCGCGATGAGACGGTGCATGGCCTGACAGATACGCCGATACGCCGGGTGCCCCTGCGGGGCCGTGCGCAGCTCGATCATGTGCATGGCCTCGCGCGCGTTCAGCTCGATGTAGAAACGCACGCGATAGGCCATGGCCACCGCGTAGGGGGCGACGGCCGGCGTCTCGGCGGCCAGCGCGTCGTGGAGCGCCGCGGAGTCCTCCATGACCCGCGTCCATTCGGGGAGCGCGCCCGCATCCGCGAGCTCATCGGGCGTCACGTAGCCGTGCCCGGGCGAGAGCGGCTGCCACTCCAAGGTGAGCAGCCGGTGGCGCTGCAGGTCCCGGAAGGCGCCGTAGTCGCCGAGCACGTCGAAGCGATAGGCGGTGCGCTCGAACGCGCGGCCCGGCTTGTGCCGCCGGTTCTCCCGGCGGCCGACGTACGCGGCCAGGACCTGCCGGCGCTCCTCGGGGCCGAGCTTGCGCGCCACCGCCAGGAGCTGATCGTCGGGCAGCCGCGACGCGGCATAGAGCGCCGCGGCCACGACCTTCACCTCGCCGTCCGGATCGAAGTCGGTGAGCGTGACCTCCGGCCGGGGCTCGGGCTCCACGCCGTGAAGCAGCCGCGCCGCGACGGACAGGGTGGCCTCCCGCGTCTCCTCCAGATAGCGCGTCCAGACCCCCCCGCGCTCCGGGCGCTCGAGGCGCTTGAGGAAGGCGGGAATCACCTTGCGCAGCTCGACGAGCATGAGCTCGGCGTAATCACGCACCTCCCGCAGCGGATGGGCCCGCATGCGAAGCAGGAGCACTTCGTAGCCCTGGCCGGTGCCGAAGATGCCCACGTTCGAGCGCGTCGCCGCGGGCAAGAGCCCGCGCAGGCTGTCGAGCGCCTTCGCGCGGATGGTCATGCGGTAGGCGGCGGCGCTGTCGTCCGCGGGCCGGGGGAAGCGGCGCATCCAGTACTCCCTCATCGGATCGATCCAGCGCGCGTAGGTCTCGAAGGCCCGGTCGAGGACCTCGACGTAACGCGCGCGGAGGGGATGGCCGTCCAGCTCCGCGGGCACGTGGTACTTCCACCGGCCGGCCGGCCGGTCCGTGTAGGGCACGTAGCGCGTGGACTGCTCGAGATAGGCCATGAGCCGGCCCCACTCGAGCACCTTGGTCAGGAGGTTCGACGCGCCCTCGCAGGCGAGGTGCACGCCGCCGAGCTGGGCGACCGAATCGTCGCCGTACTCGCTGAACACGCGCTCGTAGAGCTGATCGGCGCGGGTGGTGCCGATCGCCGCGCTCGCCCCGGACCGCCGGTCCGCCGGCTCGAGGAACTCGTCGAGGAAGAGGCGACGCAGCGACTTCGCGGAGCGGGAGTAGCGCGCGAAGAGCGCGCCCTTGACGACTTCCGGCAGGTTGACCAGCGCAAAGACCGGCCCGTCGAGCTCGGTGAAGTAGGGCGCGAGGGCGGCCCGCTCCCCGGCGGTGAATGCTTCCACGGCGCTCATCTTAGCATGCGGGATCGCGCACGGCCGGTTGCGCGCTCGGCGCGTCCGATGCAATAATCCGCGCCATGCGAGCGCCCGGGTGGCTGTCCTGTCTGGTCGCGCTCGCCCTCTTCACCGGCTGTATCGCGGTCAAGTTCGGCCGCGACTTTCCCTCGCCCGAGGCGCGCTCGATCGTGACCGGCAAGACCGACCGGGCCGCGCTGCAGCGCACGTTCGGCGAGCCGTACCAGGTGGGCCTCGACAGCGGCGACCCCACGTGGCGCTGGTTCTTCGGCCAGCGCGACGCGGGCGCCGAGGTCAGCAAGGATCTCACCGTGCGCTTCACCGCGGAGGGCCTCGTGAAGTCGTATTCCTTCACCTCCAACTTTCCCGACGACCTGAGGCGGCTCAAATAGCATCCGACCCGCGAGGAGGTCTCCCGTGCCCAACATCACCGTTCAGTGGTACGCCGGCCGCACCGACCAGCAGAAGCGCGAGATCGTCGCCGCCATCACCGACGCCATGGTGAAGATCGGCAAGACCACCGCCGACCAGGTCCACGTCGTCTTCCAGGACGTCGAGAAGGCGAACTGGGGGGTGAACGGCAAGCTCGCGAGCGACCGCTAGTGGCGGGTCTGCAGGTCGGCTTCATCCCCATCGAGGGCGGTCACTACTACCCGGACGCCCTCGAGGAAGTCGCGCGCGCCGAGGCGCTGGGCTTCGACTCGGTGTGGATGGAGGAGCATCACTCGGTCACCGATCACTACTGGCCCTCCCCGCTCCCGGTGCTGGCGGGCTTCGCCACCCGCACCACGCGAATGCGCCTCGGCACCGACATCCTGGTGGCGCCGTTCTATCACCCGGTCCGGCTCGCCGAGGACGTCGCGATGCTGGACGTGATGTCGGGCGGGCGCTTCGTGCTGGGCATCGCCATCGGCTACAAGCCCGACGAGTTCGCGCTCTACGGCACCGAGCTCGAGAAGCGGGGCGCCCGGTTCGAGGAGCAGCTCGCGATCATGAAGGGGCTGTGGACGCAGGAGACCGTGTCGTTCAAGGGCGCCTACTACCGGGTCGACGGGCGACTCGAGCCCAAGCCGCTCACGCGGCCCCATCCGCCGGTCTGGATCGGCGGCTGGGGCGACCTCACCCTGCGCCGGGCCGCCACCCTCGCCGACAACTGGGTGCCCGGGCCCACCGCGGACCTGGCCCGGCTGCTGGCCGCCAAGCAGCAGTTCCTCGCCAACCGGAGGGCGGCCAGGCGGACGGAGCCGGTGACGGAGTGGCCGCTCACGCGCGACGTGATCATCGCCGACACCGACCGGGAGGCGCGCGAGCTGGCCGAGAAGCACATCATGATCTCGTACCGGAAGGAGTACGCGGGGGGCTGGCGGCATCCGTTCATCGACGCCTCCGTCGCCACCGATCTGGACGGGCTGATGAAGAACCGTTTCCTCATCGGGGGGCCCGAGCAGGTCATCCGCGCGCTCCGGCCCTTCGTCGCCGAGTACGGGATGACCCATCTCATCTGCCGGGTCTTCTTTCCCGGCATGCCCCATCGCCACATCATGCGCGAGCTCGAGCTGCTCGCCCAGGAGGTCCGCCCCGCCTTCGCCTGAGCCGGGGCGCGCGGGCCGGCCCGCGCCGCTGTGATACGCTTCGCCCGTGCGCTGGCTGATCGTGCTGCCGTTTGCCCGCCCCGGGCACATGGGCATGGACTTCCGCGACGAGCTCGTGGCCATGGGCCACGAGGCGCGGGTCTTCGCCTATCGCCGCGACAATCCGCTCTACAAGAACCGCAGCACCAAGGCCGCCTACCAGCTCTGGATCCTGCGCCGGCTCGAGCGCGCGTGCCTGGCGTGGCGGCCCGACCTGGTGCTCGTGATCAAGGGCGGGCCGGTGACCCCCGGGCTCGTCCGGCGCGTCAAGGCCCGGCTCGACACGCGCTTCCTCAATTTCTTCCCGGACAACCCGTTGTGGATGATCCCGTTCGAGTGCATCGAGGCCTACGACGCGTTCTTCACCAAGGAGCGCTACGCGCTCCGGGCCCTCGAGCAGGCGGGGCTGCGCAACCTGCACTACCTGCCGATGTATTGCGTGCCCGAGATGCACCATCCGATCGAGCTCACGCCGGAGGAGACGCGGCGCTTCGCGGCCCCGGTGAGCTTCGTCGGCAATGCCTACGCCTACCGCGAGCGCTTCGTCCGGGAGCTGGCGGGCTACCCGCTGCGTCTGTGGGGCGCGGGCTGGGATCGCGTCGAGGCCCCCGAGGTGCGCGCGATGATCGCGGGCGGGCCGGTGTGGGGCCGCGCCAAGCTGGCCGTCTACTCGGGCTCGACGCTCTCGCTCAACCACCACCACCCGATGAACGATATCGTGGGCGTGAACACCCGCGCCTTCGAGCTGGCCGCGAGCGCGGCCTGCCAGGTCGTCGACGCCAAGGACGAGCTCGGCCACCTGTTCAGCCCGGGCGAAGAGGCGGTCGTGTACCACGATCTGGGCGAGCTCCGGCACCAGCTCGACTACTACCTGGTCCACCCCGACGAGGCGCGCGACATCGGGGAGCGGGCCCGGAAGCGCGCCCTCGCCGAGCACACCCTGCGCCACCGCATCGAGGAGATGATCTCGATCATGGAGCGGCCCGGGTGATCGAGTCCCACGCCACCGCGCTCCGCTGCATCGAGTGCGGGGCCGGCCACGCGCTCGACTACCGGCTCGAGTGCGCGGCCTGCGCCGGCCTCCTCGAGCTGCAATACGACTGGGAGGCCCTGCGGCGCGCGGGACCGGCGATCTTCACCGGCGGCGGGCTCTGGCGCTACGCGCCCGTGCTGCCCATCGCGGATCCCGCGCACCGCGTGACCCTGGGCGAAGGGCAGAGCCCGCTGCTCGACTGCCCCGCGCTCGGCCGGCAGCTCGGGGTGCGGCGGCTCCTGGTGAAGTTCGAGGGCTCCAATCCCACCGGCACCGTCAAGGACCGCTCCTCGCCCACCGCGGTGGCGGCGGCGCTCCAGTTCGGCTTCCGCGCCACGTCGGTGGTCAGCTCCGGCAACGCGGGCTCGTCCGTCGCCGCCTACTCCGCGCGGGCGGGGCTCCGCTCGCTCATCTTCGCCTACGAGCGGACCTCGGCGCCCAAGCTCCTCCACATGGCGGCGACCGCCACCGACCTCGTCCTCTACCAGGGCGGCTACGACGACCTGATCGCGCTCTGGGACCGCCTCGTCGAGGAGCGGCTCTTCTTCGACTGCGGGGCCTCGCGCAATGCCTACAAGCACGAGGGCAAGAAGACCCTCGCCTACGAGATCGCCGAGCAGTCGGGCTGGCGGGCGCCCGACGTGGTGGTGGCGCCCGTCGCGGTGGGCGAGACCTTCATCGCCACCCATCGCGGCTTCGTCGAGCTGGAGCGCCTCGGCTGGATCGGGCGGCGGCCGCTGATGGTGGCCGCGCAGGCCACCCGCGCCAACGCCATCGCGCGGGCGTGGCGCGAGAAGCGGCCGCTCGAGCCGCTCACGATCGGCTACACGGTGGCCGAGGGGCTCGCCGCCGGCAATCCCGGCCGGAAGGGCGAATGGGTCCTGCGCATCCTGAACGAGACGGGCGGCGTGGCCGGCGATGCGGAGGACGAGGAGATCCTCGAGACCCAGCGGCTGCTCGCGCGGACGGAGGGCATCTGGGCCGGGCCGACCGGGGTGGCGGCCCTGGCCGTGCTGCGGCGGCTCCTCGCGGCCAAGGCGCTCGATCCCGACGGGACCGTCTGCGTGATCCTGAGCGAGACCGGGCTCAAGACCGAGGCGAGCGCGCCGAGCCGTCAGGCCACCGCCTTCGACGAGCCGTCGTTGCGGCGGCTGGTCCACTCACTCCTGGGAGGGTACGCATGAAGCGGCCGATCGCGGTGGCGCTCCTGGCCCTGGTCGTCCTGGCCTCGTCGGCGGCGGAGGCGCAGAACGTGGGGCCGATCTTCCGGCGGGTCAACCCGTCGGTCGTCATCATCCGGGCCCGCTGGAAGGAAGTGTCCGGCGCCGGGCAGGTCGCCCGCATCTCCGAGATCGGCTCCGGCGTGCTCATCTCGGCGGACGGCAAGGTCATCACCGCCGCCCACGTGGTGCAGACCGCCGACGAGATCACCGCCGAGTTCCTGGGCGGCGAGGTGGTCGGCGCGCGCGTCATCGCCTCCGAGCCGGAGGCCGACGTCTCGCTCCTGCAGCTCGAGCGGGTGCCCGCGAAGGCGACGGTGGCCACCTTCGGCAACTCGGATCGGTCGGAGGTGGGTGATCAGATCTTCATCATCGGCGCGCCGTACGGCATCGCCCACACGCTGAGCGTCGGCTACGTCACGGGACGCCACAAGCCCAACACCGTGTACAGCGAGATGGCGCTCGCCGAGTTCTTCCAGACCGACGCCGCCATCAACCCGGGCAATTCGGGCGGGCCGATGTTCAACATGGCGGGCGAGGTCATCGGGGTGGCGAGCCACAACATCTCCAAGTCCGGCGGCTCGGAGGGGCTGGGCTTCGTGGTCACCATCAACATGACCCGGCGCCTCCTCCTCGAGCAGCGCTCCTTCTGGAGCGGCATGAGCGGCATCGTCGTCGCGGGGCAGCTCGCCCGCGCGCTCAACCTGCCGCAGCCGGTCGGCCTGGCGGTGCAACAGGTGGCCGCCGCCTCCCCCGCGGCCCAGATCGGCCTGCGCCCCGGCGTGATCCCGGGGACCGTCGAGGGCAAGTCGCTCCTGCTGGGCGGGGACATCATCCTCGCGGTCCAGGGCCGGCCGCTCGGCACGGAGACTTACGAGGCCCTCCAGGCGCGGCTCCGGACGCTACCCCGCGGGAGCGCGATCAGCGTCGTCGTCCTGCGCGAAGGACGCGAGGTGACGCTGACCGCCGTGAAGGACTGACCGACAAACGCAGCCGTCTCGCAATCAGCCGGGCCATGTCCGGGTCGCGCTCCACGCCGATCCACTCGCGGCCGAGCGCGGCGGCGATGCGGCCGACCGTCCCGGCGCCCGCGAAGGGATCGAGCACGGCGCCCCGTCGCGCCGACAGCTCCAGCACCTCCCGGATCACCGGGTCGGGGGTCGCGTCCCAGAGGCTCTCCGGATGCGAGCGGGGCAAGGGCAGCATCCAGCAGAGCGTGCTCCCGCCCGGGCGGATGGGGTGGCCGGCCTTGCGGAAGCGCAAGAGGTAGTTCGCCCGATTGTCCCAGCGCTCGCGCGAGCGGACCTGCGCCCAGAGCCCCTTGGACTGGAGTCGCCATCCGGTGCGTCGGAGCCACCCCGTAACGAGCGCGTCGATGCCGATCCACTCGTCGCCATCGTGCCGGTCACCGATGACGAGCCACAGGTCGCCGTGGTCGGCCAGCACCCGCCGCCACTCGGGTCCGAACCCGGTCGCGAGCTCCCGCGCGTACCGCTCGGCCCGCGCGCGCCCGCGTCCTCGCACCCAGTAGGGCGGCGAGGTCAGGATGACGCCGACGCTGCCCGTCGCGACGGCCGCGAGCCGCCGGCTGTCGCCCACCAACAGGCGAACCCGGCCGTCGCGGCTGGCGTAGCACTTCACGCGGGGAGGCCCGTGGCCGAGATCAGGCGGGGCGGCGGGAGCGCAGCAGCAGGGGCACGCCCACCGCGGCCACCGCCATGCCGAGCAGGCTCACGAGCTGGGCGATGCGAAGCGAGCCCAGCATCAGCGGGTCGGTGCGGAGCCCCTCGGTGAAGAGACGCCCGAGCGAGTAGAGCCCGAGGTAGGCCAGGAACAGCGCGCCCGGCGCCCGCGCGAGACGGCCACGGAGCGCCCAGACGAGCACGCCGAACACGATCAGGTCCCAGACGGATTCGTAGAGAAACGTCGGGTGGAAGTACTCGGCCTGCGCGTACTGCAGCGGCCGGTGCACCGGGGAGATGAAGAGCTTCCAGGGCAGGTCGGTGGGACGGCCGAAGGCCTCCTCGTTGAAGAAGTTGCCCCACCGGCCGAGCGCCTGCCCGAGGGCGAGGCTCGGCGCCGCGATGTCCAGGTACTGCCAGACCGGCAGCCGCCGCCACCACGCGTATGCGCCACCCGCGAGAATGCCGCCCAGCACGCCGCCGTGGATGGCGAGCCCGCCCTCCCAGAGCGCGAAGATTTTACCGGGGAACTGACCGTAGTAGTCGAGATTGAACAGCACGTAGTAGAGCCGCGCCCCGATCAAGCCGCCGAGCAGCGCCAGCTCCGACGCCTTCAGCAGGCTTTCCGGGTCCAGACCGCGGCGCCGCGCGCCGCGCTGGGCGAGCCACAGCCCGAGCGCCATCGCGCTGGCCATGAGCACGCCGTACCAGCGGATCGCGATGGGACCGAGCTGCCAGCCGAGGAGCGCGACGGGGCCGACGTGGACCGCGACCGCGCCGGGCGAGTGGAACATAGAAGGCTTATACGGCCGGAGCCCGATACTGTCAATAATTCTGCGACTTTTCAGGCATTTCCCCGGTGAATTTGTTGACACTCTCGAAAAGGCTCCGGTATCATCGAATGAAAATACTCTCCCTCGAGGTTCACCCTCCAGCGAACAAGGAGACCCGAGTGCCAGGGCCAGGAAGCGTCAACGGCGGCGTTGCAGAGCTCGTTCTCAGCGCCGGTCCCGTCGCCAAGTTCATCCTGATCGTCCTCGCGATCTTTTCGATCATCTGCTGGGCGCTCATCGTCGAGAAGTGGTGGGAGTTCCGCAAGATCCGTCGCGAGTCGCTCCGCTTCCGGCAGATCTTCCGCGAAGCGCGTCGCTTCTCGGTGGTGTACGCGGCGGCCAAGAAGCATCGCGAGAGCCCGCTCGCCCAGCTCTACGTCGCGGCCGGTCAGGAGCTCGTCACCGCGTACGGCAGCGCCGAGATCGTGGACCACGTCCTCGACGACGCCGACGAGGGCCTGCCCGG
>JBGOVO010000375.1:0-3839 GCA_041478145.1 Methylomirabilia bacterium | reverse complement strand
GTGCAGGCGGTGGACGACGTGGTGGCCGACATCGAGGCCAAGCTGCACGACCGGGCCGAGAAGGAGATCACGAGCCTCGAGCTGGGTGAGATCGTGATGGAACACCTGCAGAAGCTGGATCAGGTGGCCTACGTGCGGTTCGCCTCCGTCTACCGCCAGTTCAAGGACATCTCCCAGTTCATGGACGAGGTGAAGCACCTCATCAAGGACGACAAGCCGCCCAAGCCGGCCTCCGCCAAGATCCCCAAGGCCGCGGCGAAGCGGTAGCCCCTGAGGGGGGTCATCGTCGAGTCGTCAGGGCCACCCCCGCGATCACACCGCCGGCCCCCACCAGGTGATACCAGCGGATCGGCTCGCCCAGCATCAGCCACGACAGCCCGAGCACCAGGAACGGGATCAGGTTCATGAACACCGCGGCCCGTCCGGGCCCGACCGTTCGCACCGCCTGATAGAACCCGATGTGGCCCGGCGTTCCCAGCAGCGCGCTGTAGAGCACGACCGTGAACCCCACCCAGGAGGCGGAGGCGAAGGTCTCCCACGGCCGCTCCAGCATGGCGAGAGGAAGCAGCGCCGCCGCCGCGACCGCGTGGGCGCCCGCCAGCATCTGGAGTGGTGAGAGCATGGAGCGATTCGCCCGGCTGTAGAGGGTGTAGATCACCCAGAGCATCTGCGACGCGAGGATGATGAGATCGCCGCGGTTGATCGAAAGGGTCACCAGGACGTGGAGCGAGCCGCGTGCAACGGTGAGCACCACGGCCGCGGTCGTCAGCCCGATCCCCACCAGGTTGATCGTGGAGAGCCGCTCGCGCAGCCAGGCCGAGGCGGCCAGCGCGACGACCACCGGCGCCGCCGCGCCCAGGATCCCCGCGTTGGCGGGGCTCGTGTAGAGAAGGCCGGTGTACCAGAGCGTCGAGTTGCCCACGAAGCCCGTCAGCGCGAGCACGATCGCCGCGGTCCAATCCCGGCGGGCGAGCACCGGCAGGGGGCCCTCGAGCACGCGCGAGGCGAGGACCAGCAGGGGCGCGGCGATGAGGGCGCGCGCCGCCGCGAGCGTCAGCGGCCCCAGCTCCGCCAGGCCGAGCTTGGCGAGAGGAAAGTTGCCGGCCCAGATCAGGGCCACCACGAGCAGCAGGCCGTAGGCGTCTCGATGGGTCACGGGGTAGGTCGGGCGTCACGTGCGTCGCGGGAGATGGAACGGCCCTGCCGGGATGGGGCCGACAGGGCCGAGCGCCACGAATCGCGCGCTACTTCTTCTTTTTCTTCTTCGCGGCCTTCTTCTTGGCCATCGTGTCACCCCCCTTCCGATCCCCGCGCGTCCCGCGGTCGATCATGTCCGGACTTTAGGGGAGGGCCAAAATCGTGTCAAGGACAAAATACCGGATAGAGGGGCTACCGGGCCGGTCAGGCCCCATATCTTGGGGGCGGTGGGGGCTAGGTCTTCTCGTGCGCGGACGACGGCTTGCGGTGCTCGCGACGCTTCACGTACTCCTGGTTGAGCGGGACGCCCTTCTTGCAGAGCGGACAGCTCTCGGCCGCATAGGTGGGGAAGTCACGGCTGACGAGGCTGAAGATCTCCTTGCCGTCGACCTGGCCCTTCTTGGTGCGTCGCCACAAGGCCCCGATGCCGATCACCTGTCCGCCCAGGCCCTCCACGAGCTGGGAGAGCAGGCGCACGGTGGTGCCCGAGCTGACCAGGTCCTCCACGATGAGCACCTTGGTCCCGGCGCGCACGAAGCGCTGGAACTCGACGGGCAAGGTCACCCGGCGCTTCCCCGCGCTCACCCCCTTGGTGCCGTAGGCGAGCGTGGGCCGCGAGGGATGGGCCCGCGCCACGCAGTGCGAGAGGATCAGGGCACCCGGCCCGGTGGACAGCACCACGTCGATGGGCCACTGCGCGAAGTGCTTGGCGATGACCGCCCCCAGCCCTTCCGTGAAGGAGGCCTCGGTGGTGACGAGGGTCTTCTCGATGTACTCGCTGGTGTGGTGGCCCGACGGGAGGAGGACGTGATCGTTGGCGTGATAGGCGCCGGTGCGCTTGAGGATCTCGAGGTGGATCTTCTCGCGCACCTCGGCGTCCATCTGGCTGTCGGATTGTCGTGGCGGCGGGGCCATCGGTCACTTGAGGATGACGGTCGACGTGCGGCGTTGTCAACCCGAAAGTGGGCGGCGCCTTGCCGGCGGAGCGGCGTGCTAGACTTCCGCGCATGAGGCTCTTGGCGCTCGAGACCGCCACGCGCGCGGGGGGAGCCGCGCTGCTCGACGATGGGCGTCTGGTCGGCGAGAGCCGGCTCAATATCGCCCTCACCCACTCCGAGCGGCTCATGGCGGTGGTGGACCGGCTGCTCCAGGACTGCGGCTGGGACGTGGAGAGCCTGGGCGGCCTCGCGGTCTCCATCGGCCCCGGCTCGTTCACCGGGCTGCGGATCGGCGCGGCTACCGCCACGGGGCTGGCCCTGGCGCTCGACGTGCCGGTGGCGGCGGTCCCCACGCTGGACGCGCTGGCCGCGACGCTGCCCTTCGCGGACGCGCCGGTCTGCCCGATCCTGGACGCGCGCAAGGGCGAGGTCTACTGCTCGCTCTACCGCTGGCGGGGCGCCGGCATGGAGCGGCGGTGGGACTACCTGGCGCTTCCGCCCGAGGTGGCGGCGGCCCGGCTCGAGGCGCCGGTGATCGTGCTGGGCGACGGCGTCGCGGCCTGCCGGCCGTATCTGGCCCGCCTCGGCGACGGCCTGCGCGAGGCCGAGCCGGTCCACTCGCTGCCGGCACCATCCGCGGTCGGCGCGCTGGGCCACGCGATGCTCGCGGCGGGCGGCGGGATCCCCGCGGAGCAGCTCGCCCCGCTCTACCTGCGCCCCTCCGAGGCCGAGCTGAAGGCGCGGCATGCGTGACGAGCGGCCGGAGGTGGAGCGCGTGAGCGGCGAGCCGGTGACGCTCGAGCCGATGACGGTCGACGATCTGGACGACGTCCTGACCATCGAGCGCGCGTCTTTCCAGACCCCGTGGTCGCGCGGGGCATTCCGCTACGAGCTGACCCAGAACCGCGTCGCGCGCTGCTCGGTGGTCCGCTGCGGCCGCCGGCTCGCCGGCTACCTCTGCCTCTGGGAGATCGGCCACGAGATCCACGTGACCAACCTCGCCACGCATCCCGATCTGCGGCGCCGCGGCATCGCGCGGGTCCTGCTGGGGGCCGTCCTCCAGGACGCGCAGGGTCGCGGCGTGGACCTGGCGTTCCTCGAGGTGCGGCCCACCAATGCGCAAGCGCTCGGCCTCTACGAGCGGTTCGGCTTCCGGGTCATCGGCCGGCGCAAGGGCTACTACTTCGACACCGGCGAGGATGCCCTGGTGATGGAGGCCCGCCTGAGCGGGGAGCCGTCCGAGTCCGCCGCCCCCCGGTGGCCGGGCGTCTGAGCTCGACCGGCGGCCCGTGACCGACCTCGTCCGCCGGATGCTCGACGGCGACCGTCTGGCGCTGGCCCGCCTGATCACCCGGGTGGAGAATCGCGCGCCCGACGTGCCGGAGATCATGCGGGCGATCCACGAGCGGACCGGCCGGGGCTACGTGCTCGGCATCACGGGCCCGCCGGGCGCGGGGAAATCCACCCTGGTGGACCGGGTGACGAGCCTGCTGCGTGCCGAGCAGGCGCCGGTCGGCGTGATCGCGGTGGATCCGTCGAGCCCGTTCACGGGCGGCGCGGTGCTCGGCGACCGCATCCGGATGCAGGCGCATACCCTCGACCCGGGCGTCTTCATCCGCAGCATGGCCACCCGCGGCAGCCTCGGTGGCCTGGCCCGCGCCACGGGCGACGTCATCAAGCTGATGGACGCCTTCGGGTTTCCGT
>JBGOVO010000203.1:0-7116 GCA_041478145.1 Methylomirabilia bacterium | reverse complement strand
CCCCGCCGCGCACCGTCGCCCCCAGCCGCTGGATCCCCGTCCCCGCGTCCAGGACCAGCAGCGCATTCTCCTTGCCCCGCACCTCGACGCACGACGTGTTCCCACCGTAGCGGATTGTCTCGGGCCCTGGGGCGGCGAGCGACCCGCGAGTCCCCCAGAGCTTGACCCTCACGTCAGGGCTGCTCCCAGAAGATCCCCACGGCGCCCAGCTGGCGGCCGCCCTGCCCTTCGAGCGGGAATGCGGTCGCGCCGATCTTCTTCGACACGCCATCGAGCCCTCGGATCCAGAACGTGAGATGGGCGGCCCGATGCTTGTGCAGCGCGATGCTGAGCGGAAGGGCTTCGCCCGGCAGCGGGGAGCCGTCCTCACCGATCGGGGCGAAGAGGCTGGACCACTCCGTCACCGACATCTCACCCGTCTCGTCATACCGGCTGCCCAGCAGCTCTTCGGCGGGCTCGTTGTAGAAGAGCAAGTTCCCGGATGGGTCCACCAGGAAGATCGGCATGGCCAGGGAGCTGGCGAGTTGACGCATCAGGATGAGCTCGATCGCCTTCTGGGCCATGATCCCCCCACGTGACGCTACGCTGAGCCGGGTGTGCTTCGCTTGACGCCCGTCAGTTCGCCGGCCCCGGGGGCCGCGTGCAACCCGAAGGCCATGTGGAGTTCATGCGGAGGAGTCTAATGAACTCGGAGGGTAACGACGGGGCGAGTGCCAGATCCGACGTCGTGATCGCTCGATGTCAGGCAACCCGCCCAGGGTGGCGTCAAGACAAAATGCCTCGACTGCCCCCTCATTGCCGCAGCTTGAAGCGCTGGATCTTGCCGGTGGCGGTCTTGGGCAGCTCCGAGACGAACTCGATCCAGCGCGGGTACTTGTAGAGCGCGATCTTGTCCTTCACGAAGGCCTTCAGCTCGGCCTCGAGCGCGGCCGAGGCCGCGTGGCCGTCCTTCAGGACCACGAACGCCTTGGGCTTGATCAGCTCGTCGCTGTCGGCGTGCCCCACCACCGCGGTCTCCAGCACCGCGGGATGGGCCACCAGCGTATTCTCCACCTCCACCGGCGACACCCAGATCCCGCCGACCTTGAGCATGTCGTCGCCGCGCCCGCAGTACCAGAAGTAGCCGTCGGCATCCTGGTAGTACTTGTCGCCGGTCTGGATCCAGTGGCCGATCAGGGTGTCCTTCGTCTTCTCGTGCTGGTTCCAGTAGTAGGCCATGGTGGAGTCGCCCTTGACGCGGAGGTTGCCGATCTCGCCGGCGGGCATCGGGCGTCCCTCGTCGTCCACGACCACCGCCTCGTAGCCCGGGACGGCCAGGCCCGTCGAGCCCGGCCGCGCGCGGCCCGGGCGGTTCGACAGGAAGATGTGCAGGATCTCGGTGGTGCCGATGCCGTCCAGGATCTCCACGCCGAAGCGCTCCTGCCAGCGTCGGTAGAGGTCCTCGGGCAAGGCCTCGCCCGCCGAGATGCAGAAGCGCAAGCACGAGAGGTCGTAGCGCTTCTCCGCTTCCTTCACCTGCAGCATCGCGGCGTAGAGCGTCGGGATACCGAAGAACAGCGTGGGCCGGTGGCGCTGGATCAGCTCGAACATCGCCTCCGGCGTGGGGCGGTGCGGGTAGAGCACGCCCTGGCCGCCCACGTGGAGCGGGAAGTACATGTTGTTGCCCATCCCGTAGGCGAAGAAGAGCTTGGCCGCCGAGACGGTTCGATCGCTCTCGGTCATGCCCAGAACCTGCTTCGCGTAGGTCTCGCCGCAGACCACCATGTCGTGCTGCAGGTGCACGGCGCCCTTCGGCCGTCCCGTCGAGCCCGAGGAGTAGAGCCAGAAGGCGGGGTCGTCCTTGGAGGCGTCGAAGGGATCGAGCAGGGGGGACGCCTTCGCGACCCAGTCGTCGAAGGCGATCTGCGTTCCGGACGCGCGGCCGGCCACGACGACGTGCTTCAGGTACCGGGCCTTCGAGAGCACCGGCCCGGCCTCCGCCAGGAGGGGCTCCGAGATGACCGCGACCGGCGCCCGGCTGTCGTCGAGGAAGTAGAGATAGTCGTCCCTCCGCATCATCGTGTTCACCGGGATCGGGATGGCGCCGATCTTGATGGCGCCCCAGAAGGTGGCCAGGAACTCGGGCGAATCGAGCAGCAGGCAGAGGACGCGCTGCTCCGGGCGCACGCCCAGATCCAGCAGCGCGTTGCCGGCCCGGTTGACCAGCTCCTGCAGTTGGGCGTAGGTGAGCGCGCCGCCCTCGTGGAAGAAGGCCACCTTGCCGCCGCGGCCCTCCGCGACGTGGCGATCGATGAAGAAGCTCGCGGCGTTGAACCGGGCCGGCACCTGGATCATCCGCGCCTCCGCGACGTCTGCCGGCGCCCGGATCTCCGGGGGGCGCGCTTGGCCGCCTTCCGCGGCGCCGCCGGCGGCCCGGCCCCGCGGCGGGCCGCGGGCTTCACGGCCATCGCCTCGATCTCGACCAAGAGCTCGGGCTGCACGAGCCGGGAGACCACCAGGAGGGTGTTGGGCGGATAGACGCCATCGGGAAAGTAGCGCGGGAAGACTTCACGGCGCGCCCGCATGAACCCGTCGATGTCGGCGGCGTGGGTGAGGAAGGTCTGGAAGCGGACGATCTGGGTCATGCCGGAGCCGGCGGCCTCGAGCACGGCGCGGACATTCTCGAACGCCTGCTTGGTCTGCGCGACCACCTCGCCGGGACCCACCAGACCGCCGGCCCGGTCCACGCCGACCTGCCCCGCCACCACCACGATCTCGCCCCGCGGCGCGACCACGCCGTGGGAGTACATGCCGAGCGTCGGCCCCAGCGCCTTCGACGTGACCGCCTTCACGCGGACGGCTCCTCGCGGCTCAGCCGAGACGGACGTACTCGAAGTCGCTCGCCTGGCCGTTGATGCCGCGCGCCGGCGGAGCGATCCAGTTGGCCACCTTCCCGGGCTCGGTCACCGGCTGCATCAGGCTGCCCACGTAGGCGCCGTCCTCCTCGGTCGGCAGCCAGTCGCGATGGCGCGCGTCCCACTCCGCCTCGCTGACGATCCGGCCGTCCGGCGAGACCTTGACCTCCGCGAAGGCGCCGATGGCGCGCCGGAAGCCGCGGTGCGGCAGGGTGAGCGTGAACTCGATCCCGTGGCTCCGGATGATCTCGTTCCAGCGGTTCACCCCGCGCTGGCAGTCCGCGATGTAGTCGTCGCGCAGCCGCTCGTTCAGCGAGACCAGCGCCGCCTCCTCGCGGGTGACGATCCGCTCGCCGTCGAGCGCCATCACCGGGTAGGTCCCGTCCTTGAGGCGGTGATCGTCCTTCTTCTTGGTCTCCTCGAAGCGGCCCTTGAGCCCCATGGTGTAGAAGTTGGCCGCGTTGGTCGAGACCTCGGAGCCGAAGAGGTCGAGGGAGACCGAGCAGTGGAAGTTGATGTACTTCTGGATCGTGGGCAGGTCCACGCCGCCGTACTTGCGCACGTCCTCGGTCTTGTGCTCCCGCATGATCTCGCACGCCCGCTGCACGATGCGCCCCACCCCGCTCTCCCCCACGAACATGTGGTGGGCTTCCTCGGTGAGCATGAACCGGCAGGTGCGGGAGAGCGGATCGAAGCCGCTCTCGGCGAGGCTGGCGAGCTGGTACTTGCCGTCGCGGTCGGTGAAGAAGCAGAACATGTAGAAGGAGAGCCAGTCCGGCGTCTTCTCGTTGAAGGCGCCGAGGATGCGGGGCTTGTCGCGGTCGCCGGAGCGGCGCTGCAGGAGCGCCTCCGATTCCTCGCGCCCGTCCCGGCCGAAATGGGCGTCGAGGATATACACCATCGCCCACAGGTGCGGCCTTCCTCCACGTTCACCTGGAAGAGGTTGCGCAGATCGTAGAGGGAGGGAGACGTGCGCCCCAGGTGCCGCTGCGGCTCCACCGAGGCGGGCTCGGTGTCGCCTTGGGTCACGATGAGGCGGCGGAGAGTTCCGCGATACTCGCCCGGCACCTCCTGCCAGGCCGGCTGGCCCTGGTGCTCCCCGAAGTTGATCTGGCGTCCCGGCTCCGGCTCGGCGAGGAAGATGCCCCATCGGTACTCGGGCATGCGGGTGTAGCCGAACTGCGCCCACCCCTTGGCGTCCACGCTGATGGCGGTGCGCAGGTAGACGTCCTTGGCCTGGTAGCCCTCCGGTCCCATGTCCTGCCACCACTCGAGGAACTTCGGCTGCCAGTCCTCCAGGGCTCGGAGCAGCCGCCGGTTCTCCGCGAGGTTGACGTTGTTGGGGATCCGCTCGATGTAGTCGATGGACGCCATCACACTCTCCTGCGATCGAAGTCGCCGCGCTCGCCGGTGCCGTAGACCTTGAGGGCGCCCTTGGGGCCGACCGCGTTGGGCCGCTGGAAGATCCAGTTCTGCCAGGCCGAGAGCCGCGCGAAGATCTTGCTCTCGAGCGTCTCGGGGCCGCCGAAGCGCAGCGAAGCCTCCATGCCGGTCAGCGCGTCGGGCGAGAAAGCGGCGCGCTCCTCGATGGCGATGCGCACCTCGTCCTCCCAGTCGATCTCGTCGGGCGTGAAGGTCACGAGACCGGCCTCCGCCGCCGCGGCCGCGTCGAGGTCCTCGCCGATCCGGCCCTTGAGGTCATCCACGTGCCCCGGCTCGTCGAGGAACCGGCTCTGGAGGCGGGTGAGCCCGTTCACGGTCGGATAGGGGCCGAAGTTCATCCCGGTGAGCCGCAGCGTCGCGGGCGGCCGCGCGTCGCCCGGGCGCTCGCCGTCCAGCATGAAGCCGCGATCGGCGGCGAGCGCCAGCTCGAGCAGCGTGCCCGCGAAGCAGGAGCCCGGCTCGATCAGCGTGAAGATGGACCGCGAGGACACGTCCAGGCGCTTGAGCGTGCGCTTGAGATAGAGCCGGATCTCGCGCACGAGCCAGTCGGCCTCGTGCCGGAGCAGCGCCCGGTCGTGCGCTTCCACCAGGTCCGCGCTCCCCGCGGTCCGCAGGACCCAGAGGCCGATCTCCTCCTCATTGGTGCGCAGGTGCAGGATCAGGTCGTCGAGCTCGCGCGCGACGGCCAGCGGCCAGAAGGCGGTCCCCGCCGCGTGGATGCCCGCCAGGTCGGCGGGCGGCGCGGCCTCCGGCCCCGCGACCGTGATCTCGGCCACGCCCCGCCCGCGATCGATCACGCCGGTGACGTGGCGGTAGGCGATGCGGTCGCCCTCGATGCGGCGCTCGAGCGGATCGAGCGCGAGCCCGCGGGCGCCGGCGGGCCGATCGGTGCGCGCGGCCAGCGCGTCCGCCCGCGCCTTCGTGGCCTCGGCCAGACGGGAGCGGGGCACCACCTCGTCCACGAGGCGCCAGTCCACCGCGCGCTGCCCCTTGATGCCTTCCTCGAGGGTGCAGAAGAAATCGGCGCGGTCGCGCCGCACGTGCCGCTTGTCGACCAGCCGGGTGAGGCGGCCCGTCCCCGGCAGCACCGCGAGCAGCGGCACCTCGGGCAGCGCCACCGTGGTGGAGCCGTCATCGGCCATGATGATCCAGTCGGTGGCGAGGGCCAGTTCGTAGCCGCCGCCCGCGCAGGGCCCATTCACCGCGGTGAGCCAGGCCTGCCGCGAGCCGTTGGTGGCATCCTCGATGGCGCTCCGCGTCTCGTTGGTGAACTTGCAGAAGTTCACCTTCCAGCCGTGGGAGGACTGGCTCAGCATCCGGATATTGGCGCCCGCGCAGAAGATCCGCTCCTTGCCGGAGGTGAGGACCACCGCGCCCACCTCGGGATGCTCGAAGCGCAGACGCTGGATGGCGTCGTAGAGCTCGATGTCCACCCCCAGGTCATAGGAGTTGAGCTTGAGCTCGTAGCCGGGCACGAGCCCGCCGTCTTCCTTGACGTCCATGGCCAGCGTGACCACCGGGCCGTCGAAGGACAGCTTCCAGTGCTTGTACCGGCTCGGGTCCGTCCGGAAGTCGACTACCACGCGCGCGCCGTCGCCCATGACCTCTCCTCTAGCCGAGGATCACCCACAGCACCTTGGCGATCCTGGATCCCACGTTCTCCCAGCCGTGCGTGGTGCCGCCGTCGAGATAGGCGCTGTCGCCGGCCTCGAGCACGTGGCTGTCGCCGTTGTATTGCAGGGCCACCTTGCCCTCGATCACGTAGAAGAGCTTCATCTGCCCCGGCTCGATGACCACCTTGTCCGTCTTCACGCCCCGCGACCGCGGTCCGAGCGTGGACATCACCGCCCGGATCTTACCCTGGAAGAGCCCGGCCCCCAACACGTGCCACTTCTCGGTGGTGCCGTCGAAGGACACCACCGGGTAATCGGCCTTCCGGCTCACCAGGAGCCGCCCGGCGGGAGCCGGCTCGAAGAGCGCGCCGATGGACACGCCCAGGGCGGCCGCGAGCTTGCCCAGGGTGGGCAGCGACGGGGTCAGGCGCCCCGATTCGATCTGCGACAGCATGCTCGCGGTGAGGCCGGCCTTCTCCGCGAGCTGGCGCTGCTGCAGCGCGCGCTCGGCGCGGAAGGCCTTGATGCGCTGGCCGAGCGCGGTCATGCGTCCGCCTCGTCCGGAAGGCCGGCCAGCCGGCGCAGCGCGCGCGTCACGTAGACGCGCACCATCTTCTTGCGGTACGGGTGCGTCAGGTCGGTATTGTCGAGCGGCTTGGCCGGGCGATACGCGGCATCGGCCGCGCGGTCGATCAGCTCGGGGGTGAGCCGCTCGCCGACCAGCAGGCGGGCGGCTTCCACGGCCTCCCGCGGCAGGGACGCCACCGCGCCCAGCACGATGCGCGCCTGACGCACGGTCTCGCCGTCCATGTGGAGTGTCGCGGCGACGCCCAGCACCGGGAAGTCGAAGGAGCCGCGGCGGCGCAGCTTGAGGTAGATGGAGCGGGCGCCGGCGGCGGGTGGCAGGACGATCTCGGTCACGATGTCTCCCGGCTGCTTGGTGAGGTACTGGATGCCGTCGTCCTGGTAGAGCGCCGAGAGCGGAATGGTGCGTTCGCCCGCGGGGCCGGCCAGCCGCACGCTCGCGCCGAGGCTCCACAGCGCGGGCGCGGTGTCCGAGGAGGACACCGCCCAGCAGCGCGGGCTGCCCGGCGCCACCAGGCAGATCTCACCGTCCTTCTTCATGCAGAAGTCGACCGCCTTGCGCCACTGGTAGGACTGGTTGT
>JBGOVO010000068.1:0-13442 GCA_041478145.1 Methylomirabilia bacterium | reverse complement strand
CAGCTCCGCCGCACGATCCAGAAGCTCGTCGAGGAACCTCTGGCCGAGGCCATCGTCCGCGGCCAGTTCGGCGACGGGGCCCGGATCGAGGTGGACGCGCAGGGGCAGGATCTCGTCTTCCGGGAGGTCCAGGTCGCGGAGCCCCGGTTGGCGCTGGCGGAACACTGAACCCAGGCGAACGAACCCACGTCCTTCATGACCGCTCGGGGGAGATATGCTCTCTCCATTTTTTTTGCCCTCCTGTTAGGGCCCTTACCGGCGCTTGCGCAAGCCCCTAGTCCCACCGACCGGCAGATCCTCGTCAAGGAGATCGCGGTCCAGGGCAACCGCCGGGTGCAAGAGGCGGTGATCCTGGGCCGGGTCAGCGCCAAGATCGGCAACCCCTTCGTCGCCAACCGCACCGCCGAGGACATCCGCGGCATCTTCGCGCTCGGCTTCTTCGACGACGTCCAGGTCCGGGTGGAGGACTTCGAGGGCGGCGTCAAGCTCACCTACGTGGTGGTGGAGCGGCCCTTCGTCCGCGACATCGTCTTCGCCGGGAACAAGAAACAGGACGCGGCCACCCTCCAGGAGAAGATCGACCTCAAGCTGGGCAGCGTGTACAACCCGGTCGAGGTCAACCGCACCGCCGACAAGCTCAAGGAGTTCTACGAGACGGAAGGCTACTTCGAGGTCGGCATCACCCCGGAAGTCGAGAAGCTGCCGGACGGCGACGTCACCGTCACCTTCCGCATCGCGGAGGGCCGCCGCATCACCATCGACCAGATCGTGATCGAGGGCGCGCAGGGGCTCACCCCCAAGCAGATCAAGGTGGCGATGGAGACGCAGGAGCGGGAGTTCATCGTCCTGCGCGGGACGGTGCAGCGCCAGCGGCTCGACGAGGACGTCGACCGCATCATCCAGCTCTACAACGACCACGGCTACGTCCAGGCCCGCGTGGAATCGGCGGAGACCCAGCTGGACCGTGAGGCGGCCCGGGCCACCGTGCGGATCGTGGTGGTGGAGGGTCCGCAGTTCAAGGTGGGCGGGGTGGACGTCACCGGGAACTCGGTGCTGCCCATGGAAGAGATCCGGCGCCGGATCGAGCTCAAGACCGGGGACGTCTTCTCCCGGACCAAGCTCCGCGACAGCGTCAAGGGCATCACCGATCTCTACAGCGCCATCGGCCGCGCCTCCGCCGACGTCGGCCCCGGCACCATGCAGGACATCCCCAACCGGCTCGTCAACATCGTCTTCGAGATCGCGGAAGGGCCGGAGACCTACGTCGAGCGCATCAACATCTCGGGCAACACCCGCAGCGAGGAGAAGATCCTGCGCCGCGAGATCCCGATGGCGGAGGGTGACCTCTTCACGAGCCAGAAGCTCGCGCGCGCCAAGCAGCGGCTCACGAACCTCAACTACTTCGACAAGGTCAACACCACCACCACCCCCGGCTCGGGCAAGGACAAGATCATCGTCAACATCGACGTGACCGAGAAGCCGACCGGGGTCTTCTCCATCGGGGGCGGCTACAGCTCCCAGGACGGCGTGCTCGGCACCCTCGACCTCTCGCAGCGTAACTTCCTCGGCAAAGGCTGGGAAGTGTTCCTCCGCCTGCGCGGCGGCGAGAAACTGCAGCAAGGAACGATCGGCTTCACCGAGCCCTGGCTCTTCGATCAGCCCCTCGCGGCCGGCTTCGACCTGTTCAACACCCGGAGGATCCTGACCGACTACACGGTCAACTCCCTGGGCGGTGACATCCGGTTCGGGCACCCCCTGGGGGAGTACTCGCGCTGGAATGCGCTCTACCGGGTCAGCCAGGACAAAATCAGCGCTGTGAACCCCCTGGGCAGCCCGGAGCTCCTGTCCCAGGAAGGCACCCACCTCACCTCTCTGGTCGGCATGAACCTCTCCCGCGACACCCGCGACAACATCTTCGACCCTACCCGGGGCAGCACCGCCTCGATCGGCGTGGACTTCGCGGGCGTCGGCTTCGGCGAGCAGTTCGTCCGGAGCGTCGCCAGCGCGACCTACTTCCAGCCGTTGCCGTGGCTCGAGCACGTGCTCAGCTTCCGGGCCATGGCCGGCTACGCGGTGGGCTGGAACAAGGACCCGGTGCCGCTGTTCGAGCGCTTCTACCTCGGCGGCTCGAACTCCCTCCGCCAGTTCAAGTCGCTCCAGGTCTCCCCCCGCGACGGCTCGGGGACCCGGATCGGCGGCAACAGCGAGCTCCTGGGCACGATCGAGTACCAGATCCCGCTTTTCTTCGGAATCAAGGCGGCGATCTTCTACGATGTGGGTAACGTGTGGGGACCCGACATCTCGGGCGGCGCCAAGATCGACATCACCGAGCTGCGGCACGGGGCGGGGGGGGGCTTTCGCTGGAACTCGCCGTTCGGCCCCATCCGGGTCGACTACGGAATCAAACTGGATCAGAAGAAGGGCGAGAGCTTCGGCAACTTCAACTTCTCCGCCGGCTCTGCGTTCTAGCTTTGGAGGCAGGGATGAGGCAGCGGATGGCAGTGTGGTGGACGGCGGCGGGCCTGGCGCTCCTGCTGGGCGCGGTCTGGGCGCAGGCGCAGACGCCCGCCCCCGCCCCCGCCTCGAACGGGCGCGTGGCCATCGTGGACATCCAGCGGATCCTGGCCCGCTCGGTGGCGGGCGCGGCGGCGCGGGAGCAGCTCGAGAAGGACAAGGCGAGCATGCAGCGTCAACTCGACGCTCAGAAGGCCGAGCTGGAGAAGATGCGGGACGAGCTGGAGAAGAAGGGTCAGCTCCTCTCCGCGGATGCCCGGCGCGAGAAGCAGGACGCGCTCGAGCGCAAGGTCCGGGACGTCCGCCGGCTCGTGGACGATCTCCAGGCCCAGCTCCAGAAGAAGGAGGACGCCCTGCTCCAGAAGGTCCTCCAGGACGTGGCGGGGCTGATCCAGCGGCTGGGGAAGGAGAAGGGCTACGCGATGGTCCTCGAGCGGCAGCGCGCCGGCGTGCTCTACGCCTCCGGTGACGCGGATCTCACCGACGACGTCCTCAAGGCCTACGACGACCAGACCAAGAAGGCCACGAAGTAAGTGAGCGACGGCGCCTCGTTCACGCTCGGCCGGCTCGCCGACGCGCTCGGGGCGTCGCTCGAGGGTGACTCCGCCCGCGTCGTGACCGGGGTGGCGCCGCTCGAGACCGCGGGCCCCGATCAGATCTCCTTCCTCACCGACCGCAAGTACCTGAAGCCGGCCGAACAGAGCCGCGCCGGAGCCTTCCTGGTCCCGCGCGACGTCTCCGGCCTCCCCGGCCCGCTCCTCCGGGTGGACCAGCCGCAGCAAGCCCTCATCGCGCTGCTCGGGCTCTTCCACCCCGAGCCGCCGACGCCGGCCGGCGTGCATCCGGCCGCGTGCGTCGCCGAGACCGCCCGGATCGACCGCGCCGCGTCCGTGGGTCCGCTGGCGGTGGTGGAAGCGGGAGCGGTGGTCGGCCCGCGCAGCCGGGTGGGCGCGCTCTCGTTCGTGGGCGCGCGGGCGGTGCTGGGCGAGGACGTCCGCCTCTACCCGCGAGTCGTCGTGCGCGAGGGTGTCCGGATCGGCAACCGCGTCATCGTTCACTCCGGAGCGGTCCTCGGCGCCGACGGCTTCGGCTACGTTTTCGACGGCCGCGCGCACCGCAAGATCCCGCAGGTGGGCGGGCTTCGCATCGAGGACGACGTGGAGATCGGGGCCAACTCGGCCATCGACCGCGCCACGCTCGGCGAGACGGTGGTGCGCCGCGGCACCAAGATCGACAACCTGGTTCAGATCGGGCACAACTGCGACATCGGCGAGGACGTGATCCTGGTCTCCCAGGTGGGCATCGCCGGCTCCTCGCGCATCGGCAACCGCGCCATGCTGGCCGGGCAGGTGGGCGTCGCCGACCACGTGACGGTCGGAGCCGGGGCCATCCTCACCGCCAAGTCGGGCGTGCCCAACGACGTGCCGGCGGGCGAAGTCTGGAGCGGCATTCCGAGCCGGCCGACCGGTGAGCAGAAGCGCATCTGGGCGGGCGAGAGCCAGCTCCCCGAGCTGATCAAGCGGGTCCGCGCCCTCGAGAAGCGGCTGCGCGAGATGGAGGAGCGCCGGCCGTGATCCACGCCACCGCGCTGATCGAGCCCGGGGCCGAGCTGGCGGCCGACGTGCGGGTGGGCCCGTACTCGGTGATCGGATCCGGCGTGACGATCGCGGCCGGCGCCGAGATCGGGGCCCACGTGGTGCTGGAAGGCCGCGTGCGCATCGGGGCAGGCTGCCGCATCGGCCACGGCGCGATCATCGGCGGCGTGCCCCAGGACCTGAAGTTCCGGGACGGCGCGCCGGTGGGCGTGAGCGTGGGCGACGACACGGTGGTGCGGGAGTACGTGACCATCCACCGGGCCACCCACGAGGGCCACGACACCACGGTGGGCCGCCACTGCCTCGTGATGGCGTCGAGCCACATCGCCCACGATTGCGTGCTCGGCGACGAGGTCATCATCATCAACTACGCGGGCCTGACCGGGCACGTCACGGTCGAGGACCGGGTGACCATCGGCGGCCTCACCGGCATCCATCCCTTCAGCCGCATCGGCACCTACGCGTACATCGGGGGCTGCTCGAAGGTCACGCAGGACGTGCCGCCGTTCACCATCGTGGACGGCGCGCCCGCGGTCGCCCGGTCGGTCAACGTCGTGGGCATGCGCCGCGGCGGCATCGACGCCGCCTCGCGGCGCCAGGTCCAGGCGGCCTTCCGCCTGCTCTACCGCTCCGGCATGGCGCCCGGCGCCGCGGTCAAGCGGGTCAAGGAGGAGATGGGCGACCATCCGCTGGTGGCGCGGCTCGTGGAGTTCGTGGAGACCTCCAAGCGCGGCGTCGTCCCCGGAGCGAGCCGGGGCGGCCGCGAGCGCGTCGAGGCCTACCCGGAGGGGATCTCGTGAGCCACCCGAGCGAGCCCAAGATCCGGGGCGCGGTGGTCGGAGCCGGGCACATGGGCCAGTACCATATCCTCGCCCTCGCCGAGATCTGGGGCGTGGAGCTGGTGGGCGTGGTGGACTCCGACTTCGCGCGCGCGGAGCGGGTGGCCGCGCCCTACGGGGCCCGCGCGTTCCGCGACCACCGCGACCTCGCCGGCCTCGTCGACTTCGCGACGGTGGCGGTTCCCACCGATCAGCACTTCGCGGTGGCGCGGGATCTGCTCGAGGCGGGGGCCCACGTGCTCGTCGAGAAGCCCATGACCTCCACCCTCGAGCAGGCCAAGGAGCTGTTCCGGATCGCCCGCCAGCAGGGCCGGGTGCTCCACGTGGGCCACGTCGAGCGCTTCAACGGCGCCGTCCAGGAGCTGCGCAAGATCGTGGAGCGGCCCATCCTCATCGAGTCTCGCCGGCTCGGCCCCTTCGTCCCGCGGGTGCAGAGCGACTCGGTGGTGATGGATCTGATGATCCACGACATCGACATCGTGCTGGGCTTGGCTGAGGGCGAGCCGCGCAAGATCACCGCGGTGGGCTCCTCGGTGCACTCGCCCGTCACCGACGTGGCCACCGTGCAGATCGTGTTCGACTCCGGAACCATGGCCACCATCACGGCCAGCCGGGCCACCGAGGAGAAGATCCGGACCCTCGCCATCACCCAGCCCGACGCGTACATCGTGCTCGACTACTCGCACCAGGACATCCAGATCCACCGTCGGGCCGACCAGGAGTACACGCTCAACCGCGAGTCCATCCGCTACCGGCAGGCGTCCTTCGTGGAGCATCTCCTGGTCCACAAGGACAATCCCTTGAAGCTGGAGATCCGCCACCTGATCTCGGCCGCCCGCGCCGCCGACGGCAGCGGGACGGTGGAGCTGCCCGAGGCGGACGACCTGCGATCGCTGGCGGTCGCGCTGGAGATCGAGCGGATGATCCGCGAGGGCCGGGGCGAGACCGCCTGGCCGGAGGATCTCCCGTGGAGCGTTCGCTCGGCCTGATGGCCGGGGCCGGGACCCTTCCCGGCCACGCCGCCGCGGAGGCCAAGCGGCGCGGGTGGCGCGTCGCCGCCTTCGCCTTCGAGGACGCCCCCGGCCTCGCCGAGGCGGCCGACGACCTCATCCCGTCCACCATCACCGACATCCAGGCCGTGCTCGCCGGCCTGTCGGCGCACCGGGTGCAGGCCGCCGTCTTCGTCGGCAAGTTCTGGAAGTCGACCGCGTTCTCCCACTACGGGCAGGCGGATGCCGCCGGGCTGGGGCTCGCGCGCGGGGGGCTCTCGGACGCGGCGCTGGCCCAGATGGTGGTGGCCACACTCGACTCCATGGGCATCGAGGTGCTGGACCAGCGCGAGTTCCTGTCGCCCTGGCTCCTGCCCGCGGGCACGCTCACCGCGCGCGCCCCGTCGGCGGCCGAGTGGGAGGAGATCCGCGAAGGCTTCCGGCTCGCGGGCCGGCTCGCCGCCGACGGCATCGGCCAGACGGTGGTGCGCGCGCGCGGCGTGACGGTCGCGGTGGAGGCGGCCGAAGGCACCGACGAGACCATCCGACGGGGCGGCCGCCTGGCCGGGCCCGGCGCGGTGGTGGTGAAGACGGTGGCCGGGTCGCACGACTATCGCTTCGACGTCCCCACCGTCGGGGCCGCGACGCTCGAGGCCATGCGGGAGGGCGGCGCCACCGCGCTGGCCGTGCCCGCCGGCCGCGTGCTGCTCCTCGACCGCGAGCAGGCGGTGCGCCTCGCCGACCGGGCGGACATCGCGGTGGTGAGCACCGATGGCCCCGCCTGAGCCGCGGCCGGGCCGCGCGCCGATCATGCTGTCTGCCGGCGAAGCCTCCGGCGACCTCCACGGCGGTATGCTCTGCCGCGCGCTGCGCGACCTCGAGCCGGAGCTGCGGCTCGTCGGGATGGGGGGCGGACAGATGGCGACCGCGGGCATGGAGGTGATCGTGGACCCGACCGGCCAGGCGGCGGTGGGCACGAGCGAGGCCCTCGGCCGCATCCCCGCGCTCTATCGCGCGTACCGCGCGCTGGGACAGCGCCTCCGGGCCGAGCGGCCCCGCGCGCTGGTCCTCATCGACTTCCCGGAGTTCAACCTGCGTCTCGCGCGCCGGGCGCGCCGCGCCGGCGTGCCGGTCGTCTACTTCATCCCGCCCCAGCTCTGGGCGTGGCGGTCGGGGCGCATCCGGCAGATGGCCCGGCGGGTGAGCCAGGTGCTCGCGGTGTTCCCCTTCGAGCCCGCGCTGTACGAGCAGGCGCGCGTCCCGGTCGAGTTCGTCGGGCACCCGCTGCTCGACGTGGTCCCGCTCGATCTCACCCGCGACGAGGCGCGCCGGCGCCTGGGCGCGGATCCCGGCCACTCGCTGATCGGCCTGCTGCCGGGCAGCCGGCGGGAAGAGGTGGAGCACCTGCTGCCCCCCATGCTCGAGGCGGCGGGGCGGCTGGCCGCCGCCGACGCACGCCGGCGCTTCGTGCTGGGGCTGGCCCCCACCGTCCCGCGCGAGCAGGTGCAGGCGCACCTCCGCCGCGCCGCCGGTGGGCCCGCGGTCGAGCTCGTGAGCGGGCGGACCTACGAGGTGATGGCGGCCGCCGACGCGCTGCTGATCGCCTCGGGCACCGCCACCCTCGAGGCCGCGCTGCTCGGCACGCCGATGGTCGTCTGCTACCGCGTCTCGCGCACGACCGAGGTCATCGCCCGCCTGCTCGCGCGCGTGCAGTGGATCGGCCTGCCGAACCTCGTCTCCGGCCGCGCGGTGGTGCCCGAGCTGATCCAGCGCGACGTGACGGGCGCCCGCCTCGCCGCGGAGGCGGCGCGGCTGCTCGAGGATCCGGTGATCGCCACCGCCCAGCGCGCGGCCTTCAAGGAGCTGCGCGCGCGGCTGGGCGAGCCGGGGGTCGGGCGCCGCGCCGCGCGCGCGGTGCTGGCGACCGCGCGGGCCGGATGATGATCCCGGGCCCGGTCGCCCTCGCGGTGGGACCCGCCCTGGGCGCGCTGGCCGTGCGCACGCTCGCGCGCACGCTCCGCATCCGTCGCGAGGAAGCGGCGGTGGCGCCATTCTGGGCCGCGCGCGCGCCCGTGATCTACGCGGTCTGGCACGGTCGCCTCCTGCTCCTGCCCTACCTCTACGGCCATCGCGGGTGCCACGTGCTCACCAGCCGCTCCCGCGACGGGGAGCTGGTGGCGCGCTGGATCCGCCGATTCGATCTCGTGCCCGTGCGCGGCTCCTCCGCGCGCGGAGGCGGCGAGGCGCTGCGCCGGCTCACCCGCGCGCTGCGGGGCGGGCACGAAGTCGTCGTCGTCCCCGACGGCCCGACCGGCTCGCCTGAAGTGCTGAAGCCCGGCGTGATCGCGCTCGCGCGGCTCTCCGGCGCGCCCATCGTCCCCACCGCGCTGGGCGCCGCGCGCGAATGGCGGCTCGGCTCGTGGGACGAGTTCCGGATCCCGAAGCCGTTCGCCCGCTGCGTGGTGCGCTTCGGCGAGCCGGTCCGCGTTCCCGCCACCGCCGATCGCGCCGCCCAGGAAGCGACGCGCAAGGAGGTCGAGGCGGCGCTCCGCAGCCTCACCTGGCAGGTGGACGAGGAGGCCCGCGCCTGATGTACGCGCTGTACTCCGCGGTGCTCGGCGTGGGCCTGCTCGCGTACCTGCCCGCCTTCCTCGCGCGCCGGCGCCGCGCGGGCTACGGGCGGGATCTGGCCCAGCGCTTCGGGCGACTCGGCGACGGGCTGCCGCCGGAGCCACGCTGCTGGGTCCACGCGGTGTCGGTGGGGGAGTCGACGGTGGCGGTGCCGCTCGTCGAAGGCATCCGCCGGCGCTGGCCGGAGCTGGGCGTCGTGGTCAGCACGATCACGCCGACGGGCGCCCGCATCGTGGGCGAGCGGCTCGCGGCCAGCGCGGTCCACCGCTATTTCCCGATCGATCTTCCCGGGCCGGTCCGGCGCGCGCTCGACGCCGCTCGCCCGCGCTTCTTCATCGCCATCGAAACGGAGCTCTGGCCCAACTTCCTCCGCGGCCTCGCCCGGCGCCGCATCCCGTCCATGATCGCCAACGGCCGCATCTCCGACCGTTCCTTCCATCGGTACCGGAGGGTCCGCTGGCTCATGCGGCGCGTGCTCGCCGACGTCAGCGTCTTCGCGATGCAGAGCGAGGAGGACGCCCGGCGCATCGTCGCCCTCGGGGCGCGGCCCGAGCGGGTGGTGGTCACCGGCAACGTCAAGAGCGATCTGTTGCCGGAGCCGGACGCGGGCGACGCGCGCCGGCGCGAGCGCCTGGGCCTCGGCGCGGAGGCCCGGCTGTGGATCGCGGGCAGCACGCATCGGGGCGAGGAGGCGCTGGTGCTCGACGCCTTCGTCCGCGCGCGGGCGCGCTGGCCGGGCCTCGCCCTGCTGCTGGCCCCGCGCCATCCGGAGCGGGCCGGGGAGGTCGAGGAGCTGATCCGCGCCCGCGGCCTCGCGCCGGCGCGGTGGAGCCGGCTCCCCGAGGATCGCCCGCCCGCCGCCGTCGTCATCCTCGACACGGTGGGCGAGCTGGCCGCGCTGTACGCGCTCGCGGAGGTCGTCTTCGTCGGCGGCAGCCTCGTGCCGGTGGGCGGCCACAACGTGCTCGAGCCCGCGATGCGCGGCAAGCCGGTGCTGTTCGGTCCGCACACGAGCAATTTTCGCGACGGCGCGGAGGCCCTGCGGCGGAGCGGCGGCGGCCGCGTGGTCGAGGACGGCGAGGAGCTCGCCCGCGAGATCGCGCGCCTGCTCGAGGACCAGGCCCTCGCCCAGCAGATGGGCGCGGCCGCGCGCGATGCCTTCGCGGGACGACAGGGCGCGGTGAGCGCGACCCTGGATCTGGTCGCCCGGCATCTGTGGACCGCATCCGAGAAACCCCGGACGCCATGACGACCCCACGGCGGGCGCCCGAGGTGCTGCTGCGTCGGTACTGGGAGGATCCCGACACGCCCGTGGTGACGGCCGGGCTCTCGGCGCTCAGCGTGGCGTACCGCGCGGCGCTCGCGGTGCGGGACCAGGCCTACCGCTGGCGCCTGCTCCACACCGGCCGGCTGCCATGCCCGGTCGTCTCGGTCGGCAATCTCACGCTGGGCGGCAGCGGCAAGACCCCGACGGTCGAGCTGGCGGTCCGGACCCTGCAGGAGCTGGGCGCCGTCGCGGCGGTGGTGAGCCGCGGGTACGGCCGGACGACCCGCGGCGTGCACGTGGTGGCCGATCGTGAGGGGGTGCGGGTGGACACGCGCACCGCCGGCGACGAGCCGCTGCTGCTGGCCGAGCGGCTGCCCGGGGTGCCCGTCGTGGTGGGCGAGAACCGCTACGAGGCCGGCCGCGTCGCGGTCGAGCGGTGCGGGGCCACTGCGCTGGTGCTGGACGACGGCTTCCAGCACCGCACCCTGGCGAAGGACCTGGAGATCCTCGTCGTCCAGGGCCACGCCCCGTGGGGCAATGCCCGCGTCTTCCCCCGTGGGATGCTGCGGGAGCCGCTCTCGGCGCTGGCCCGCGCTCACGCGGTGGTCGTCACCAATCCGCCCGGCGCCGAGGCGGTGCAGGCGGTGACCGCCACGGTGCGGCGCTTCAACGCGGGCGCGGCGGTGCTGGCCGCACGGTATCAGATGCAGGACGCGATCGAGACCCGGAGCGGCCGGCGCCTGCCGGTCGCCGAGCTCGCGGGTCGTCGGCTCATCGCCTTCGCGGGGCTCGGGTCACCCCAGGGCTTTGCCGACACGGTGGACGCGGCGGGGGTGCGGCGGGTGGGCTTCGTGGAGTTCCCGGATCACCACTGGTTCACGCCGCGCGACCTGGGCGAGCTGGCGCGGGACGCTCGAGCGGCCGGCGCCCAGGGACTCATCACGACCGAGAAGGACTGGGTGCGCATCCGCGATCTGCCGCCACCGGGGCTGCCCCTCTGGGTGCTGCCGGTGCGCCTGGTGATCGAGTCGGGGCTCGAGACCTGGCAGCGCCTGCTCGCCGCGGTCCTCGCACCCGCGGCCCTCGGCCGCCCATGCGCATGACCGGATCCGGTCGGCCCGACCGCTTCGTGGTCAGGACGCCGAACTGGCTCGGCGACACGGTGATGGCGCTGCCCATGCTGGTCGCGCTGCGCGCGGCGGACACGCGCGCGCGCATCACGCTCGTCGGGCGCTGGGCGCCGCTCCTGGCCGGGCAGGGAGTGGCCGACGTCCTGCTGCCGTACCCGAAGGCGCTCGCCGCGCGGCGCCGCCTGGGGCGGGCGCTGGCCGCCGAGCGCCCCGACGTGGCGATTCTGCTGCCCAACTCGCTCGAGGCCGCGCTCGCGGCCTGGCGCTGGCGCGCCCGGCGACGCGTGGGCTACGCGACGGACGGTCGGCATCTCTGCCTCACGGATGCGATGCCGGTGCCGTCGCCGCGGCTCCATCAAGTGGACGAGTACGCCGCGCTGCTCGCCCCGCTCGGCGTGGACGGAGCCGCGGCCGCGGTGCCCGAATGGAGGCTTCCGAGGAACGCGGGGGCCGACGCCGAGGTCGATCAGCTCCTTGTCGCCGCCTCACTCGACGCGGACGGGCCACTCGTCGGCCTGCACCTGGGCGCCGCGTTCGGCGGCTCCAAGCTCTGGCCGCCCGACGCCTTCGGCCGCCTCGCCCAGCGGCTCGCCACCGCCGGCCTCCGGCCCGTGCTCCTCGGCACGTCCGAGGACGCGCCCACCGCGGCCGCCGTCGCGCGGGCCGCCGCCGCGCCCATCGCCTCGCTGGTCGGGCGCGACCGGCCCGCGCTGCTGCCCCGGGTCCTGGCGCGGCTGCGCTGCCTGGTCAGCGGGGACACCGGCGTCGCGCACCTGGCCGCCGCGTTGGGCGTGGCCACCGTGACGTTGTTCGGTCCGACCGACCGCCGGCTCACCGCGCCGCGCGGCCCCGACGCGCGCGCGCTCGACCGCGGTGTGCCCTGCGCGCCCTGCTTCTTGCCGACCTGTCCCATCGATCACATCTGCCTCACCCGGATCGAGCCCGACGAGGTCCTCCGCGAGGTCAGGCTGGCCGTCGCATGAAGACCGTGCTCCACACGGAAGCCTCGCCCGGCCTCGGCGGCCAGGAGGTGCGCACGCTCAACGAAGCGCGCTGGACGGCGGAGCGCGGCTGGCGCGTGCTGCTCGCCGGCCAGCCGGACGGGCGGCTGCTCGAGCGCGCGCGAGAGGCGGGGCTCGAGACCGTGCCGGTGCGCATGGCGGGCGCCTTCGACCCGCGCGGGCTCGCCGCGCTCGTGCGGCTGATCCGGCGCGAGCGGGTGAGCCTCGTGCACACCCATAGCTCGGTGGACGCCTGGCTCGGTGGCATGGCCGCCCGGCTCTGCCGCGTGCCCGTGGTGCGCACGCGGCACGTCTCGATCGCGATCCGCCGGGGACCCAATCCCGTCTATCGCTGGCTCGCCGACCGGGTCATCACGAGCGGGGAGGCGATCCGGCGGATGGTGCTGGAGGTCGGGGTGCCGCCCGAGCGCGTCATCGCGATCCCGGCCGGTGTGAACCTCGAGGCCTTCCCGTTCGGCATCCGCGCCCCGGAGACCGCGCGCGAGCTTCATCTCGGCGCGCCGGTGATCGGCTCGGTGGCGATGTTCCGCGGCTCGAAGGGCCACCCCCAGCTCCTCCAGGCCTTCGCCCGGGTGCGCCAGAAGCGACCCGACGCCTCGCTGCTGCTGGTCGGCGACGGCATCCGGCGCGCCTGGGTGGAGCAGCTCGCGCGGGACGCGAAGCTGTCGCATGCGGTCGTGTTCACCGGGTTCCGGCCGGACGTGCCGGCGCTGCTCGGCACCATGGATTGCTTCGCGCTCGCCTCCACGCGCACCGAGGGCGTGCCCCAGGCCCTGCTGCAGGCCTTCGCGGCGGGGGTGCCGGTGGTGGCGAGCCGGATCGGCGGCATCCCCGAGGTGGTCAAGGACGGCGAGACCGGCCTCCTGGTGGAGAGCGAGTCGGTGGCGGCTCTCGCGGCGGCGTTGGAGCGGGTGCTCGACGACCCGGACGCGGCGGCGCGCCGCGCCCGGGCCGCGCGCTCCCTGGTGGAAGAGCGCTTCTCCCACACGAGCGCGGTCGGCCGACTGCTGCATCTCTACGGCGAGCTGCTCGCATGAGCGCGCCGCCGCCGCTCACCGTCCTCCACCTCGTGGCCAACCGCTGGTGGACGGGCAGCGCCGAGCCGGTCATCCGGCTGCTCATCGCCCTCCGGGCGCGCGGGCATCGCGTGCTGCTCGGGCTGATCGCGGGCGATCGGTTCGAGCAGAAGGCGCGCGAGGCCGGCCTCGAGCCCCTCGCGGGGCTCTCCCTGGAGGTGCGCGGCAATCCGATCCACGCCCTGGCCGACCTGCGCCGGGTGCGCGAGATCGTGCGGGCCGAGTCGGTGGACGTGGTCCACGTCCATCATTCCCACGACCACTGGCTCGGCTGGCTCGGTCACAGCCGAGCCGCCCTCGTCCGGACCTTTCACAATGCCCGCGCGGTCCGGCTCGGCTGGCCGACCACCGCGCTCTACCGGCGCACCGACGCGCTCAT
>JBGOVO010000345.1:0-4458 GCA_041478145.1 Methylomirabilia bacterium | reverse complement strand
GGGTGAGCGCGTGCAGGGCGAGCAGCCGGTGCTGGCCGTCCAGCACCCGCAGGACCCCGTGCTCCTCCGGGATCTGCAGCAGTCCGAGGTCGTGCTGGCTCGCCATCGGCGTGAAGGTGAAGCGTTTCTCGGAGGTGATGATGACCGCGCCGGGGATGGCGGGCAGCGTGCCCGCGTCCTTGCAGTCGCGGTAGTAGCTCACCAGCTCGTCGATCTTGCGGCGGATGACCGGGCGCTGGTAGGCGACCTCGCTCTCGCCGATCCGCTTCTCGAGCGCTTCCCAGTTCACGCGCGCTCGATTTGCGCGTAGCTTGCCCTTGGTGGGCGGCTGGCTGTCGCCCCCGTAGCCCAGGACTTCGAACTTGACGAGCCGGTCGATATCCTTGGCCGAGAACGAAGCCTGGAAGAACTCGACCCCGAATTGCTTCACGCGGTGCGCGGGAACCGTGATCATGAACCGCTCCGCCTCCGTGGGGACGATCTATAGCAGCGGGAGACCTCCGATACTCTAGTCGAAGCTTAAACCCTGGTCAATATGTACCTTTTCGGCTTCGAGCCTCAGCGGGCTACCCCTACGAGTTGGGGGTTCTAGCCGGTTATCCCCAACATGTGGGTAGGCTGGGGATACGGGGAAACCTGTGGATAGCTGTGGATGAATCGGCCGCCGGCCGCTCGACGGGCCCCCGGGCGGCGCTCCGGCCGGCCTCTGGCCGGCGGGGCGGCGCGGCGCCGCGCCTCGATGCCCACGTGGTTGTGGGCCGTGACCACGCCCGGCGCGCGGTCGGGGTCGGCGCGCGCGAATCGCCAGTCCACCATGTCGCGCGCGGCTCGCGTCGAGGCGCCATCGCGTTGACAGCCTCCGGACCGGATGCTAGGCTCGCCGCCATCCAACCACTCGATCCCCGTCCGGAGGACACGATGTCGAACCCCGCGCGATTCCTCGGCGCCCGCCCGATCGGTCGGCGCCGCTTCCTGAAGACGATGGGCGCGGCCGGTGCCGTCGCGAGCCTCGGCGCCCCGTCGCTCGGACGAGCCCAGGCGCGCGAGGTCAAGGTCGGGTACATCCTGCCCGTGACCGGCCCGCTCGCCTTCGAGGCCCAGCTCGCGCTGAACGGCATCCAGCTCGCGGCGGACGAGATCAACGGGGCGGGCGGCATCAAGGCCCTCGGCGGGGCGCGCCTGGCCCTGCTCCCGGGCGACACGCAGAACAAGGTCGAGCTGGGGAACTCGGAAGCGGCGCGGCTCATCGACCAGGGCATCACCGCGCTGATCGGTCCCTTCTCGAGCCTGGTGGCCTTCTCGGTGCGACAGGTCACCGAGAAGAACAAGACGCCGTTCCTGCTGCTCGCCACCGTGGCCGACAACGTCCTCGAGGGCGGCCTCCACTACGCCTTCCGCATGCAGCCCAACGGCCGCGGGATGGCCACCCTCACCATGAGCAACATGCTGGAGATGGCCAAGAGCGCGGGCGTCGCGGTCAAGCGCGTGGCGATGATGCACGAGGACGGCAACTTCGGCACCACCATGGGCAACCACGTCGAGGCCTTCGCGGGCAAGATGGGCTACGAGCTGGTGCAGCGCGTGCCCTACAACCTGCGCTCGCCCGATTTCACCGCCGAGCTGTCCAAGGTCAAGGCGTCGCGGCCAGACCTCCTCGTTATCAGCGGCTACTATGGCGACTCCAAGATCATCGCGGAGACGGCCGCCAAGCTGCGCGTCGGCGTGCACGCCCTCGTGGGGCTCGCCAACGCGGCGTACTCCAACCCCAAGTTCATCGCCGAGAACCGTGACCTCACCGAGCACCTCTTCGACGGCAACTACTGGCACAACCCGCAGAGCCCGCGGGCCCGCGCGGTGTTCGAGGCCTATCAGAAGCGCTTCTCCTCCACGATGTCCAACCACGGGGTCCAGGGCTACCAGGTGGTGTTCGTGCTCAAGGACGCGCTCGAGCGGGCGGCCTCGACCGATCGCGAGAAGGTGCGTGAGGCGCTCGCCAAGACCAATCTCACCGATCACATCCTGACCCAGGACGCGATCCGCTTCGACGACGCGGGCGAGAACGTCAACGCCACCCCCGCGCTGCTCCAGGTGCAGGGCGGCAAGCCGGTCGTGGTGGGCCCCGCGCGCTTCGCCGAGGCCAAGCCGGTGTTCCCGGTCCCCAAGTGGAAGGGCTAGCCGCCGCGAGGTGACCTGGCTCTTCTTCCAGGCCGTCGTCAGCGGCCTGTTGCTCGGCGGCGTCTACGGGCTCGTCGCGAGCGGGCTCTCCCTGATCTTCGGGGTGCTCCGCATCATCAACTTCGCCCACGGGGCGGTGATGATGCTCGGGATGTACACCTCCTACTGGTTGTTCGTGCTGCTGGGCGTGGACCCGTACCTCTCGATCCTCGTCACCGGCCCGCTCTTCTTCGCGCTCGGCATGCTGCTCCAGCGGGTGATCATCGAGCCCAACCGTGCCGCCGCCGAGCACAACCAGCTCTTGCTCACCCTCGGGGTGGCCCTCGTCTTCGAGAACCTGGCCCTCGTGCTGTGGCAGGGCGACTTCCGCACGCTGCGCGTCTCCTACTCCGGCGCGTCCTTCATGATCGCCGACGTGCTCGTGGAGGTGCCGCGCCTGATCGCGGCGGGGGGCGCGGTGCTCATCGCGCTCGCCCTCTGGGGCTTCCTCCGCAAGACGGACGTGGGCAAGGCCATCCGGGCGCTGTCGGAGGAGCCGGAGGGCGCGCGCCTGGTGGGGATCGACGTGGGACGGATCCGCGGGGTCGCCTTCGGGATCGGGTCGGCCTGCGTGGCGGTGGCGGGCGCGCTGATCACGCCGTTCTTCTACGTGGCGCCGGACGTGGGCGAGAGCTTCAACATCATGGCCTTCGTGGTGGTGGTGCTGGGCGGAATGGGCAACTTCCTGGGTGCGCTCGCGGGCGGCTTCATCGTGGGCCTGGCCGAGTCGCTGGGGGCGGCCTTCCTGCCGGGCTCGCTCAAGCAGCTCGTGGTCTTCGGCCTCTTCGTGATCGTGCTGCTCTTCCGTCCGGATGGCCTGTTCGGAGGCCGGCGTGGCCGCTAGGGTCCTGGGTCTCCTGGGCCTGGCCGCGCTCGTCGCGGTGCCGCCCCTGCTGCCCAAGTACGCCCTCGAGGTGCTGATCAGCGTCCTCTTCTTCGGCTACCTGGGCGCATGCTGGAACATCCTGGGCGGCTACGGCGGGCAGTTCTCGTTCGGCCACGCCGCGTTCTTCGGGATCGGGGCCTACACCTCCACGCTGCTCTTCCTCCACCTGGGCCTGACGCCCTGGCTCGGTATGCTGGCGGGCGGGGTGCTCGCCGCCGCCTTCGGGCTCTTCGCGGGCTATCTCTCGTTCCGCTACGGGCTGCGCGGCCCCTACTTCTCGCTGGTGACGCTGGCCTTCGCCGAGATGCTGCGGGTGGTGGCGGTGAACTGGAAGGCGGTGGGCTCCTCGCTCGGCCTCGTGGTGCCGAATCGCGGCTCGGCCCCCGCGATGTTCCTCTTCGCGGAGAAGCTGCCGTACTACTACGTCATCTTCGCGATGGCGCTCGGCGCGCTCTGGATCAGCCGCACGATCGAGCGCTCCCGCATGGGCTACGCGCTCGCCGCGATCCGGGAGAACGAGGACGCGGCGGAGGCGGCGGGCGTGGACGCGCTCTCCACCAAGCTCTCCGCGATGGCGGTCTCGTCCTTTCTCACCGCGCTCGGCGGGACCTTCTACGCGCAGTACTTCGCCTACATCGATCCGGGCATCACCTTCGGGCCCGCGGTCTCCATCCAGGGCCTCCTGCCCGCCATCGTGGGCGGGGCGGGCACGGTGGCGGGGCCGCTGCTCGGCTCCTTCGTGCTCACCCCGATCTCCGAGCTGACGCGCGCGCTGCTGCGCGGTCGCGCCGGGGCGGACATCATGCTGTACGGGCTCATCCTGATCCTGGTCATCTCCTTCCTGCCCAACGGGCTCGTGGGCTGGCTCCGGAGCCGGCGCCCCGCGCGGAGGACGGCGTGAGCGCGACCGGGCTCGAGGTTCTTGGGCTCACCCGCCGATTCGGCGGGCTCGTGGCGGTCAGCGGCTTCGACCTCACGGTCGCGCCCGGCGAGATCGTCGGGCTCATCGGGCCCAACGGCGCGGGCAAGACCACCGTGTTCCATCTGGTCGCGGGCTTCCACCGGCCGAGCGAGGGCTCGATCCACTTCGATGGCACCTCGCTCGTGGGCCTCAAGCCCCACGCGATCTGCCGGCTGGGCCTGGCGCGCACCTTCCAGCTCGTGCAGCCCTTCGCCGGGCTCACCACGCTCGAGAACGTGATGGTCGGCGCCTTCAATCGCTCGCGTGAGGTCACGGACGCGCGGCGGCGGGCGGCGGCGATCGTGGACTTCGTGGGCCTCGGCCCGCGCCGCGACGTGCCGGCCCGCCACCTGACCCTGCCCGACCGCAAGCGGCTCGAGGTGGCCCGCGGCCTTGC
>JBGOVO010000232.1:0-6345 GCA_041478145.1 Methylomirabilia bacterium | reverse complement strand
CACGACGATGCCCGCCGATCTCCGGGCTTTCGTGTCGCGCATGGGCCTGAGCCCGATCATGGTGGTGGCGGCCATCTGCGCGATCTACGTGATCCTCGGCACCGCGATGGAGGAGCTGTCCATGGTGCTGCTGACCTTGCCGGTCTTCTTCCCGGTGATCGTCCAGCTCGGGTTCGACCCGGTGTGGTTCGGCATCATCATCGTCTGCGTCGTGGAGATCGGCCTCATCAGCCCGCCGGTCGGCATGAACATGTTCGTGCTCAAGACCCTCCTGCCCGAGGTCTCCACCGGCACCGTCTTCCGCGGCGTGATGCCGTTCATGTGGGCCGACGTGGTCCGCCTTGCCATCCTGGTGGCCTTCCCGATCATCTCGCTCTGGCTGCCGGGCATGATGCGCTGACCGCCCGCGCGCTCAGAGCGCGCGCAGCCGCGGGTAGAAGAACGCGGTCGCGCCGGCCAGGGCGACGAGGGCGAGCCCGCTCGCCCCGAGCGCCGCGCTGACGCCGAAGAGCGAGGCGAGCGCGCCGATCTGGAGCTGGCCGAGCGGGGCGAAGCCGATCGCCACCACCCAGGCGCCGCCGGCGCGGCCGCGCAGGTGGTGCGGCACGCTGAGCTGGAGCTGGCTCTGGGCGAGCAGATCCGCGAGGGCGCCCGCCGCGTTGGCCAGGACCACGACCACCACCACCCCCGCGAAGCCCACCACGTAGGGTGCGGCGCCCAGGACGATCAGGCTTCCGCCGAACGACACGAGCACGGCCAGGAACAACGCGCCCCCGCCGTGGGCGAAGCCGCGCATCGAGGCGAGCATGCTCAGGATGCCGCCCACGGACCGCGCCGCGTTCATGACCCCGAGCCCCTCGGGCCCGGTGTGCAGCACGTCGCGGGAGAGGCTCGGCAGGAGCGCCTGATGCGCGAAGCCCAGCACCTCGGCGCCCGCGGTCAGCATCATCAGGACCAGCAGCATCCGGTCCTTCTTCACCGCAGAGACGAACGCGGTGACGCCCTGCCAGAGGGAATCGGGCTCGGCCGCGACGGCCGGCGCGGCGGCCCCGGCCGGGAGCATCGCGAGACCGCCGGCCAGGTAGGCCGCGGCGACCGCGAGATACGCGTGGCCCGAGCCCAGGTGGGCGATGAGGGCGCCCACGCCCAGCGAGCCCAGCAGCCAGCCCACGCGCATGGCCACGCCGAGGATGGCCAGCCCGTTGACGAGCGCGGGCGCCCCGACCACGTCGTGGGTGTAGCTCTGCCGCGCCGCGTGCTCGATGCCGCGCAGCGTCCCGCCCGCGAGGGTGAGGAGCATGAGCTGGCCCAGGGTCACCGCGCCGAGCAGCGTCAGCACGCCCATGGCCGCCGCGGTCACGGCCTGGCCCGCGCCCGTCGCCACCAGCAGGTGCTGGCGCGGCACGCGGTCGGCGATCACGCCGGCGGGCACGCCCACGAAGAAGAGGGGCAGCGCGCGGCAGCCCAGCGCGGCGCCCACCAGGAAGGGGGAGTCGGTCAGCTCGAGCGCGAGCCAGCCGAGCACGACGACCTCGCCCATCATCCCGATGGAGTTCAGCAGCGTCCCGGCGCCGAGACAGCGGAGATCGTGGAGCCGGAGGAGCGCGAGGTTGAAGATGCCGGTCCGCCTCCGCCCGTCAGCCTTCGAGGGCCGCGAGCGCGGGGCGGCGCAGCAGCGTGACCGCGAGCGGGCCCAGCACCAGCGCCGCGCCCACCGCGTTCAGGATCGCGAAGCCCCAGAGGCCCAGGATCATCCCGCCCGCGGCGGAGCCGATCGCGCCCATCAGGCCCATGAGCAGATCGGCGAAGCCCTGCACGGACGCGCGCTCGGCGGGCGAGAGCGCGTCGGTCAGGAGCGCGCTGCCGGACACGAAGGCGAGGTTCCAGCCCACCCCGTTGAGGAAGAGCCCCAGGATGATCGTCGAGCCCGCGCGGCCCGGCGCCAGCCCGGCCAGCCCGACCGCGAAGATCAGCAGGAGGGCGCCCGCCGCGATCACCGGAAGGCGTCCCAGCCGATCGGCGAGCCAGCCCGAGAGGGGCGAGGCCACGTACATGCCGGCCAGGTGCAGCGAGACCGCGATCCCGATGGTCCCCACCGCGTGCCCCTGATCGTGGAGATAGAGGGGCGAGGTGGACGTGGTGCTGATCATCACGAACTGGCTGATCGAGAGCGTCGCGAGCGCGATCTGCACGCGCACGTCGGCCAGGATCGCGCCGAGCCCGCGCGCGGCGCCGGCGGGCCGGCCCGCGTCGACGGCCGCCTGCGCCTGGCGCGCGAGGGTCAGGGGATCGGGGCGCAGGAAGAGGACGGTCAGGAGCGCGGCCACCCCGTAGGCGGCCACGCTCACGAGGAAGGCGCTCGCGGTCGGGGGGACGGAGAGCAGCGCGCCCAGGACGAGGGCGGGGGCCATCAGGTTGGGCCCGATGATCGAGCCCACGGTGGAGCCCCAGACGATGAGCCCCATCGCGCGGCCGCGCTGCCCGGGCGGGCTCACGTCGGCGGCGGCGTAGCGGGCGAGCAGGTTGGAGGTGCTCGCGATGCCGAAGAGCGTCATGCCGATCAGCATCAGCGTGAAGCTGCGGCCGGCCACCCCGAGCAGGCCGAGCACGGCGCCGATGACCGCGAGGCCGTAGCCCAGCGCCAGGCCGGGGCGGCGGCCCGAGCGGTCCATGAGCCGCGCGAGCGGCCAGCTCGCGAGCGCGGTGCCGAGCGCGCCCACCGCGATCGGCACGCCCGACCAGGTATTGGTGCCGGTGATGCTGGCGGCCATGATGCTGCCGACCGCGAGCCCGATGGAGTGGCCGGTGCTGCCGCAGACCTGGGCCACGAAGAGCGTGCCCATCAGCTTGGCGCGGACCGAGCCGCGCTCGGACGTCGTCGTCAGAGCGTGCATGAGCGATGGAGAACCGGAGGGAATCGTATCACGGCGGCCCGGCCCCGCTCGATTCTGGTACGATCTCGGCCGGAGCATCGAGGCCATGCGCGTTCACCGCGTCACCCCGTTTCTCGCCGACCTGGGCGGCGGCAAGAACCTCTGCTTCGTCAAGGTCGAGACCGAGGGCGGCCCGCACGGCTGGGGCGAGTGCTACACCCAGGCGGACCGCGACACCAGCATCGTCGCGCTCGTGGAGGCGCTCGGCCGCTACCTGATCGGCCGCGACGCGGCGCACATCACCCACTTCGTGCACTGGGCCTACCACGACTTCGCGGCCAAGCGCGGGGCGATGGACTTCTGGAGCGCGGTGAGCGGGCTCGAGCAGGCGCTGTGGGACATCGCGGGCAAGCGCCACGGGGTGCCGGTGCACGCGCTGCTCGGCGGACCGTGCCGCGCGCGCGTGCGCGTGTACGCGAACGGGTGGTACGGGGGCGGCAAGACCCCGGCCGACTACGCGGCGCGGGCGCGCGAGACGGTGGCCCGTGGCTTCACCGCGCTCAAGTTCGACCCGTTTCCCGGGCCCTGGCGCACCCACATCGCGCGCGCGGCCGAGGAGCAGGCGGTGGCCACCGTGGCCGCGGTGCGCGAGGCGGTGGGCCCCGAGATCGATCTGCTGATCGAGGTCCACCGGCGGCTGGCCCCGATGCACGCGATCCGCATCGCCCGGGCGATGGAGCGCTTCCGGCCCTTCTGGTACGAGGAGCCGGTCTCGTCCACCAACCTCGAGGCGCTCGCCGAGTGCCGGCGGCAGATCCCGATCCCGATCGTCACGGGCGAGGAGCTCTACACGCGGGCCGAGTTCCGGCGCTGCTTCGAGCTGCGCGCCGCCGACATCGTCAACCCCGACGTGTGCAACTGCGGCGGCATCCTGGAGCTGCGCGCGATCGCCCAGATGGCGGAGCCCTCGCTGGTGACGGTCTCACCCCACAACTACAACTCCACCACCGTGGGCCTGGCCGCGACGCTCCAGGTCTCGGCGGCCATCCCGAACTTCCTCATCACCGAGTACTTCGTGAACTTCGAGGCGCGCGGGCGCGAGATCGCGCCGGCCGGCTTCGAGGTGAAGGACGGCTACATCACGGTGCCGACGCGGCCCGGCCTGGGCATCGACCTGGACGAGGCGGCGCTCCGGCGCTTTCCGGGGCGGCCGCGCCCCGCGCGGACGATCCCCGCGCCGGGCGACGAGGGACCCTAGGGGAGGAGCACGATGGCCACGGTCAACGCATTCGATCGACGGACCTTCCTGGCGGGTGGGCTCGCGCTCGCGAGCACCCTCGCGCTGCCCCCCCGCGGTGCCCGCGCGGCCGCGGCCGACCTCGATTTCGCCTCCGCGCTCGACGCCGCCCGCGCGATCCGGAGCGGTCAGGTCTCCTCGGTCGAGCTGACGACGCGCGTGCTCGATCGCATCGCGCGGCACAATCCGAAGCTGAACGCGATCGTGATGCTGACCGCCGACGCCGCGCTCGCGCGGGCGCGGGTGGCCGACGAGGCGCTGGCGCGCCGGGAGTGGTGGGGGCCGTTCCACGGCGTGCCGATCACGATCAAGGACACGTTCGAGGTGGCCGGCGTCATCACCACCGCGGGCTCGGCGGGGCTCCGGAACCACGTCCCCCCGCGTGATGCGGCGGTGGTGGCGCGGCTCCGGGCCGCGGGCGCGGTCATCCTGGGCAAGACCAACGTGCCGATCTTCGCCACGGACTGGCAGTCCTTCAACGCGGTCTACGGCCAGACCAATAATCCCTGGGACGTCTCGCGGACGCCGGGCGGCTCGACCGGCGGCGGCGCCGCGGCGCTGGCGGCCGGCCTCACCTATCTCGAGCCCGGCAGCGATCTCGCGGGCTCGGTCCGGATCCCGGCCCACTTCTGCGGGATCTACGGTCACAAGCCGACGCTCGACATCGTGCCGATGCGCGGCCACATCCCGCCGCCACCCGGTATCTCGGCGTCTCCGCCGTCGACCCTGCCGGTGTGCGGGCCGCTCGCGCGCTCGGCCGCGGACCTGCGCGCCGCGCTCGAGGTGATGGGCGGGCCCGACGGCGACGAGGCGCGCGCGTGGCGCTGGGCGCTGCCCCCGGCGCGCGGGACGCGGCTCGGCGACTACCGCATCGGCTACGTGCTCGACGATCCGCGCGCGCCCGTCTCGTCCGACGTCGGCCCAGTCCTCGCGGCCGCGGTGGAGGCGCTGCGCAAGGCGGGTGCCCGCCTCGAGCCGGGTTGGCCCCAGGGGCTGAACGTGGAAGAGCAGTACGACGCCTACCTCACGCTGCTCTACGCGCGGTTCACCCCGCCCGCGCGGGAGGACCAGCTCGAGGGCCTGCGCCGGCTCGCCGCCAACCAGGACGGGTCGTACCTGGCCAAGTACGCGCGGGCGGTCACGGCCTCCGACGCCTACGTGCAGACCATGGAGATCCGGCGCCGCGCCGCGCGCGCGATCTGGCAGGCGTATTTCCGCACCCACGACGCCTTTCTGATGCCGACCGCGTTGGTCGCCGCGTTCCCGCACGATCACAGCGGCAACGCGTGGAGCCGCGTGCTGGCCACGCCGGGCGGCCCGCGCCCCTACAGCGATCTCTGCTTCTGGATCTCGTTCGCGACGCTCGCCGGCCTGCCCGCGACGACGGCGCCGGTGGGCCTCACGAAGGGCGGGCTGCCGGTGGGGATCCAGATCGTGGGGCCCTATCTCGAGGACGCCACCCCGATCGACGTGGCCGGCCGACTGGCCGACGTCGTCGGCGGCTTCCGTCCTCCGCCGGGCTTTTGAGCGATCGGCCCGTGAGCGAAGAGCGCGTGAGCGCGGAGAAGGACTGGGCCGCGCTCTGGCCGCTCGAGCGGGGTGTGGCGTTCCTCAACCACGGCTCGTACGGCGCGTGTCCGACCGAGATCCTGCGCTACCAGGCCGCGCTCCGGGCGGAGATGGAGGCCGAGCCGGTGCGCTTTCTCGGCCGCGAGCTGGAGGGCCGCCTGGACGCGGCGCGGGCGGCGCTCGCCGCCTTCGTGGGCGCCGATCCCGACGACCTCGCGTTCATCAGCAATGCCACCGGCGGGGTCAACGCGGTGCTGCGCTCGCTGCACCTCTCGGCCGGCGACGAGCTGCTCACCACCGACCACGCCTACGCGGCCTGCCGGAACACGCTCGACTACGTCGCGGGCCGGAGCGAGACCCGGGTGGTCGTCGCCCCGGTCCCGTTCCCGGTGGCCTCGCCGGAGGCGGTCGTGGACGTCGTGCTGGCGAAGGTGACGGCGCGCACGCGCCTCGCGCTGCTGGACCACATCACGAGCCCCACCGGGCTCATCCTGCCCATCGAGCGCCTCATCGCGGAGCTCGGCCGGCGCGGCGTCGAGGTGCTGGTCGCCGGCGCGCACGCCCCCGGCATGGTGCCGCTCGACCTCCGGGCGCTCGGCGCCGCCT
>JBGOVO010000151.1:0-8374 GCA_041478145.1 Methylomirabilia bacterium | reverse complement strand
CTCGTCCTTCAGCAGGGTGTAGTTCTTGTTGTCCTCGATGAAGGCGTGCTGGATCTGGCCGGTCCGGAGCGCGGCGACGACATTGGCCTCGTCGGGAATGACGCGCAGGATCAGCTCGTCGACATACGGCTGCCCTTTGCGGAAATAATAGGGGTTCCGCTTCAGCACCATCTGCTGCTCGACCTTCCAGTCGGCGAGCATGAACGGCCCGGTGCCGAGGGCGGCCTTGTTGAGGTCGCCGTATCTCTTGATGCCGGCCTCGCTGATGATGAAGCCCCAGAAGCTGCCCAGCGCGGCCAGGAGGCCGGCGAAGGGCTCCTTCGTCACGAACTTGATCCCGTACTTTCCGGTGGGCTCGATCTTCTCCACCGTGAGGAAGTCGGCCTTGCCCGGCGACTTCTCGATGAGCCGCTCGAAGGTGAACAGGACGTCGGCCGAGGTCAGCTCCTGGCCGTCGTGGAACCTGACCCCCTGGCGCAGCTTGAAGGTCCACGTGAGCCCGTCCCTGCCGACCTCCCACGACTCGGCCAGCTCAGGCACCACGTTCATGTCGGGGTCGAAGCGGACGAGCTGGTTGTACATCAGCGGCGAGCGGCGGGTGCGCGAGAACGCGGGCACGAGCTGGGGATCGAGCCCCGTCGCCTCGCTGTTCTGCGCCGAGATGAGCACGCCACCGGGCCGGGGGGCCTGGGCGAGCGCGGGGCGCCCGAGGCCGAGCGCGCCCAGGGTGAGGCCGCCCGCCTTGAGGAGCTGGCGGCGGGTCAGGCGGCCGGGGTCGAACGATCTGGAGCCGGTGGCCATGGTCGTCCCTCCTGGAAGGTACCCAACCGCAACACGGCGGGAGTCTAGCACGAGGGCCCCGTCCCGGACGGCACGAGGTCGCCCGGGATGCCTCCGTGACACGGTCACTCAGCGGCCGACCGGGCGGCTCCGGTCCCCGACGAGATCGCGCGGCGCGAGAGCCACGTACGCGAGCTGGCCGAGGAGGGTGATCACGGCGACGTGCAAGAACGCGAGGCCCCAGGCGACCGGGGACATGCCGCCGGCGAGATCGAGGATCCACCCGATCATGATCGGGCCGACGAACCCGCCCGCGTAGCCGGCCATCGAGTGCAGCGCCAGGGTCGCGCCGCGACGCTCGGGGTCGGCGCTACCGGCCGCGCCCGCGGTGAGGGAGGACGAATCGAGCCAGATCAGCAGCCCGTAGACGAGCACCAGCGCGGCGGCGAGCGGATAGGAGCGCGCGCCGAGGAAGCCGATGCCGGCCGCGCACACCGCGCTCGCCGTCATGGCCAGGCGGACCAGCCGCTGGCGCCCGAGGCGGATCGATGCCTCGTTGCCGGCCACGCTGGCCCACGTGCCGACGAGCCCCATCGTCATCGCCACCACGGTGGGCGCGACCCACGGGTTGCGGTCGCCCGTCGCCGTCAGCACGTAGGCGAGGAAGGCGACCCCCCAGCCACGCAGCGCGTTGATCTCCCACGTGTGGGCGCAGTAGGCGAGCGCATAGGCCATGGCCGAGCGATTGCGGAGCACGGGCCGGAAATCGAACAGCGCGCCCGCCGGCCCAGGGCCGTGGCGCGCGCGGGGCGGCGCCCACCGGAACACGATCACCCAGCCGATGGCCGCCGCGGTCGCCGCCGCCGCGAAGGCCCCGCGCCAGCCGAGCGGCTGGCTCAGCACCCCCGCGAACACGAAGGACAGCGCCCCGGCGATGCCGATGCTGGCGGCGTGCCCGGCGACGGCCCTGGACATCAGCCCGGAATCCACCCGGTCGGCGAGCAGCTTGAGGCCCGTCATGTACGTGCCCGCCCAGCCCACGCCCGCCAGCGCGCGGGCCGCGGCGGCGCTCCAGAATCCGTCCGCGAGCGCGGCGAACCCGAGGTGGCTCGCGATCGTGATGGCGACGCCGGCCAGGTAGACGGTGCGGGCATCGACGCGATCGGTGAGCGTGACGAGGATGGGCACCGACAGCGTGTAGGCGGCGTAGAAGATCCCGGTGATCCAGCCGGCCTCCCGATTGGTGAGGTGCCAGTCCGCGATGAACCCCGGGAGGAGGGCCGGCCACGTGTAGGCGCCGATCTGGGCGCACACCTGCGCGGCGCACACGCAGGTCACGAGGCGGGCCGGGGTCACCTACTCGGTCTCGAGCCAGCCGGCGAGGCGCTCCTGGATCTGGTCACGCACCCGGCGGAAGACCGAGAGCCGCTGCTCCTCGCTCCCGGCGGCCCGCGAGGGGTCCTCGAAGGACCAGTGCAGGCGCTTGACGGACCCCGGCACGAACGGGCACCGCTCGTTCGCGTCGTCGCAGACGGTGATGAGGTAATTCCACGGCTCCGGCGCGAGGTCGTCGTAGCGCTTCGAGGTATGCCCGCTGATGTCGATCGCGCGCTCGGCCATCACCCGGATCGCCAGCGGGTTCACGGAGGTCTTCTCCGTCCCGGCGCTCCCGGCCTCGAAGCGGTCGCCGGCCATCGCCCGGAGGAAGCCCTCGGCCATCTGACTCCGGGCCGAGTTGTGCGTGCAGAGGAAGAGGACTCGCGGTCGGCTCACGTCACCCTCCCGGCGGCGATTGGTCGAGCAGCCGCTCCACGATCACGCAGTCGCGCCACTCCCCCTCGAGCTTGCCGTGGCGCCGATAGACACCCACCACCCGGAAACCGCAGCGCTCGTGCAGCCCGAGGCTCGCGGTGTTCTCGGGGAAGATGCGCGACACGATCTTCCAGAAGCCCCGCTCCGCGTACGCTCGGCAGAGGGCCTCCAGCGCGGCCCGCCCCGCCCCGGTGCCGCGGGCCGAGCGGGCGACGTACACCGAATGCTCCGCGACCCCGGCGTAGGCGGGGCGACTCCGGTAGGGGCCCGCCGCGGCCCAGGCCACGAGCTGCCCGTCCCGCTCCGCGACCACGGTGGGGAACCGGTCGCCCTTGTCGGCGAGCTGCGCGGCGATCTGCTCCGGCGTGCGGGGCTCGGTCTCGAAGGTGGCCACGCGGTCGGCGATGCCCTCGTTGTAGATGGCCGCGATGCCGGCCGCGTCGGCCGGAGTCGCCAGTCGCGTGCGGAGCGTGCCGGCCGTCATCGCGCGACCGCTGAAGCGGCGGGGGTCGGCCGGACGACGCGGCGGTGGAGAACCGCGGCCTCCGCCGTCCGGTGCAGCAGCACCACCGAGACGACGGCCCCCGCGCCGGCAATGCCGAGGCTCACGAACGCCCACCCCCACGCCCCGGCGGTTCTGACCCCATACCAGTCGAGGATGGCGCCAAAGAGCAGCGGCGCGATCGCCCCCGCCCCGTAGCCCAGGAGGGAGCGCAGCGCGAGCGCCGAGCCCCGGTACGCCGGCGCCACGACCTCGGTGATGGCGGTGGAATAGATCGGCGAGTCACCCAGCGCGGCGAAGCCGTACAGGAGCCCCACCCCGACGACGAGAGCGAGCGACCCCCCGATCAGCCAGCCGAAGGCGAGCGAGCAGGCGGCGCTGATCGTCGCCATGACGAGGATCACCGGCGTCCGTCCGAAGCGATCGGCGAAGACGCCGGCGAGCAGCGCTGCCACCATGCCGGTCAGGTGAAACAGCGACGTCATGTACGCGCCGAGCCCGGCGCCGCGCGTCAGCTCGGATCCCCCCGCCACGAAGCAGGCGGCCAGGAACGCCGGGGTCCAGGCCCACATGCCCAGCAGCTCCCACGAATGAAAAGTGTAGCCGGCGATGACCAGCATGGCGGGCCGGTTCTTCAGTACTTCGACCCCGAATCGCTGGCCTCCGACCCGGGGCGTCACCACGTTGGCCGTCGACCGGACGGCCACCCAGGCGACCAGACCGCCCACGACGGGTCCCACGACGAGGAACCAGAAGGCCAGCACGTAGCCGCCCCGCGGGATCGCGATGCCGGCCAGTACCAGCGCCAGGGCCAGCCCGAGCGAGTGCCCGGCCAGATACGACCCCATGGCGCGGGCGCGTCGCTCCACCGGCACGTTCTCGGCGACGAGCAGGATGCCGGTGGTGTACGTGCCGCCGAGGGTCAGCGCGAGCAGGGTGTACAGCCCGAGGCCGGACCAGTAGTCGCGGGCGAACATGGCGAAGGCCAGCGCGGCAATCGCCGAGGCGACGGTCCCAATCAGAAAGACGCGACGGGCGCCTACCCGGTCGGCCAGCGTCGAGCATCCCATCAGGGAGACGGCGTAGGCCACCTGGAACGCGGAGGCGATGCTCCCCGCCGCCGTTCCGGAGAGATGCCACTCGCCCTGCAGCACCGGCAGCGTGGCCGCGTAGGCGATGTAGACCATGTACGCGCCGACCCGGGAGGCGCAGATCGCCAGCAGCCATCCCCGACCGCCCGGCGCCAGGAGGGTCATCGGGACTTGGGCGAGGCCGGGACGAGCCACCGGAACAGGCCGGTGGCCGCCGCGGCGCCGAGGAGCTGCGCCACGATGAAGCCGGGCGCGTCGGCGGGCCGGATACCCGCGAACGTATCCGTCGCGGCGCGCGCCAGCGTCACCGCGGGGTTGGCGAACGACGTGGACGCGGTGAACCAGTACGCGGCGGTGATGTACGCGGCGACCGCGAACGGCACCGCCGAGGATCGGGCGCGGACGCACCCCCAGATGACGGCAAGCAGCCCGAAGGTCGCGACGAATTCGCTGAACATCTGGGCGGGGCCGGAGCGGGCGTGCCGGGAGGCGAAGAACAGCGGCAGCTCGAACATCAGGTGCGCGGCGGCGACCCCGACGAAGGCGCCGATCACCTGAGCCCCGACGTAGGGCAGGACGTCGGGCCACGCGATTCCGCCCTGGGACGCGTCGGCCAGGGTGACGGCCGGATTGAAGTGCGCCCCCGAGATCGGGCCGAACGTCAGGATGAGGGCCACCAGCGCCGCCCCCGTCGCGATGGTGTTGGCGAGCAAGGCCACCGCGACGTTCCCCCCGGCCAGGCGCTCGCCCATGATTCCCGACCCGACGACCGCCGCGAGGAGCATCGCGGTGCCCACCGCCTCCGCCGCCAGGCGCGGACCGAGGCTCGAGCGGTCGCTCACACGGCGGCCGGCTTTCGCGCGCGAACGAACGCGCTCATGAACTTGTCGTCGACCTGGGGCGCGATGGCGTCGGCGTCGAGCCCCGCGCCCTCCAGGAACTCTCGCGCGTCCTCGACGCGATAGACGCGCGTCGGCTCGAGGTCGATGCCTTCGAATCCGGCCGCCGCGAGCTTGTCGCGGTACTCCCGCTCCTCCAGCGCGCCGGCCACGCAGCCGATCCAGAGCTCGACGCTCCGCCGGATCTGAGCCGGGATCTCGCCGCGCACGACCACGTCCGACACGGCCAGGCGCCCGCCCGGCTTGAGCACCCGGAACGCCTCCGCGAAGACCCGATCCTTGTCGGCCGAGAGATTGATCACGCAGTTGGAGATGATGACGTCCACCGAGCCCGTGGGCAGAGGGATCTGCTCGATCTCCCCCTTGAGGAACTCCACGTTGGCCAGTCCGGCCTTCCGCTGGTTCTCACGCGCGAGGGCGAGCATCTCGTCGGTCATGTCCAGGCCGTAGGCCTTGCCGGTCGGCCCCACGCGCCGGGCGGACAGGAGCACGTCGATCCCGCCGCCCGACCCCAGATCGAGAACCGTCTCGCCCGGCTCGAGCTCGGCCAGCGCGGTGGGATTGCCACAGCCCAGGGACGCGGCTCGAGCCTCGGCCGGCAGCTCGGACGTCTCGCTGTCCGCGTAGAGATTGGAGGTGATCGGGTCGCACTCGCGCGAGGATGCCGAGCCACAGCAGGCGTCGCCGGAGGCGACGACCCGAAGCGCGGCCTGCGCGTACTTGTCCTTCACGATGGCCTTGATGTCACGCTCCGCCATGGCGGCCCTCAGGACGCGCAGCCGGAGGACGCGCAGCAGGAGCCGTCCTTGGCGAGCGGCAACCCCATGCTTCGAGTCGCCGCCGCCGGCGCGGCGTCCACCTCATCCTCGAGGTCGTAGTTGAGGTGGTAGACCTCCCACTCCACGCCGTCCGGGTCCTGGACCCAGAACTTGTCCTGGTTGGCGTGACAGCAGTTGACCCCCATCTCCTCGCGGACGGGCAGGCCGGCGGCCTTGACGCGCGCCAGGTGGGCCATCACGGTGTCCACCGCGTCCACCTGCACGCCGACATGATTCACGGTGCCCTCACCCGCGGCGCCGCCCCCCGAGAGGGCGAGATTGACGGGGGCCCATCCGGGAAGGAACTTGGCGTAGCCCGGCTTCACCTTGACCGGCCCCTCGCCCAGGAACTTCTCGTAGAACTCCCGGCTCTTGGCCAGGTCGGACACGTGCATGTGGAGATGAACCTTCGCGCTCATGGCATTCTCCTCTAGCAGCACGCGGTGAGCAGCCGCACGAGGGCCGTCACCGCGTCCCGCTTCACGGAATAGTAGACGTACCGCTCTTCCTTCCGGCTCTCGACCAGTCCGGCTCGCCGGAGCAGGTCCAGGTGATGCGAGAGGGTCGGCCCGGGGATCTCGACTTCCGCCTGGATCTCCCCCACCGACATCTCCTTGCCGGCCCGCACCAGGAAGAAGAACACCTGGAGCCGGGTCAGATGGGCGAGGGCCTTGAAGGCCTCGACGTGGTCCTCATTCGCCTCGAGCTGCGCTACCGGGAGCCGGGCTATGGTCTTCACGTTTTGAAATATATCGAACTATCAAACCGGTGTCAAGCCCCTCCGGGGAGCGCGGCGATGACCGATCCGCCGGCCGCCGCGAAGGCGACGACGAGCCAGGGCGGCGCGCTCCACAGGGTGAGCACGCCGAAGGCGGCCAGCGCGAGGGCGAAGTCGGCGGGCGTGTGGATCGCGCTCGTCCACACCGGATGGTAGAGCGCGGCGAGGAGCAAGCCGACGACCGCCGCGTTGATCCCGCGCAGCGCCGCCTGGAACGCGGCCCGCGCGCGGAGGACATCCCAGAACGGCAGCACGCCCACGACCAGCAAGAACGACGGGAGGAAGATGGCGATCAGGGCCAGGACCGCTCCGGCCCAGCCATCGGGCGCGGGCTGCATGACCGCGCCCAGGTACGCCGCGAAGGTGAACAGCGGACCCGGGACCGCCTGGGCCGCTCCGTACCCGGCCAGGAACTGCTCGTTCGACACCCAGCCCGGCGGCACCACCTCGGCCTGGAGCAGCGGCAACACGACGTGCCCCCCGCCGAAGACCAGCGAGCCGGTGCGATAGAAGCTGTCGAAGACCGCGATCGGATGGGAGGGCACGACGTGCCGGAGCACGGGCAGGCCCAGGAGCAGCGCGAAGAACGTCGCCAGCGCGCCGATACCCAGCGCTCGGCCGATCGGAGCTCTCACGTGCGAGGCACTCGTCCCCCCCGATCCCGGGAGGAGCCGCCAGCCGACCACGCCCGCCGTCGCGATCACCAGCACCTGTCCACCGGCGGTGGGCCAGGCCAGTACAGTGAGCCCGGCCAGCAGGGCGATGGTCGCGCGCTCGCGATCCGGGCACAGCGCCCGGGCCATCCCCCAGACCGCCTGAGCAACGATGGCGACGGCGGCGACCTTCAGGCCGTGCAGCCACCCCGCCCCGGAGAGATCCAGTGAGCGAATCCCGAGGCCGAAGAGGACGAGCGCGAGAGCCGACGGAAGCGTGAATCCAACCCAGGCGGCCAGCCCCCCGAGCAGCCCGGCGCGGAACATGCCGACGGCCATGCCCACCTGGCTGCTCGCCGGCCCCGGCAGGAACTGGCAAAGCGCGACCAGATCGGCATACGTCGCCTCGTCGATCCACCGGCGTCGCACGACGTACTCGTTCCGGAAGTACCCGAGGTGCGCGATCGGACCGCCGAAGGACGTGAGCCCCAGTCGCGTCGACGCCTTGAGCACGTCCAGGACGGGCGAGCGGGGGCGCTCCTCCGGGCTCATCCGACGCCGAGGTAGGTCGTCGTGACCTGCTCGTTGGCCCGGAGCGCGGCCGGCGTGCCCTCGAACACGATGGTCCCGTGGTCGATGACGTAGACGCGGTCCGCGAGCCCGAGCGCCATCTCGGCGTTCTGCTCGACCAGCAGCATGCTGACCCGCTCGCGCTTGAGCTCCCGGACGGTTCCCATGACCGCCTCCACGACGAGCGGCGCCAGCCCCTGGGACGGCTCGTCCAGGAGGAGCAGATCCGGCCCCGTGAGCAAGGCGCGGGCAATGGCCAGCATCTGCTGCTCCCCACCCGAGAGGAAGCGCCCCTTGCGGTCCAGTACCTCGCGGAGCTTCGGGAAGCGCTCGAGCATGCTCTCCATCGGCCAGCGCGAGCCGGGCCGGCGCGCGATCTCCAGGTTCTCGCGGGCCGTGAGGTAGGAGAAGATGCCGCGGGTCTCGGGCACCAGGGCGACGCCGAGCTGGGAAATCCTGTGAGCGGGAAGG
>JBGOVO010000007.1:0-29400 GCA_041478145.1 Methylomirabilia bacterium | reverse complement strand
GAGGCCGCCGAACTGCCAGCCGTCCGAGAGGTGCTGGAGCAGCGACTGGCTCTTGAACTGGGTGAGGACGTAGATGGAGTGGATGCCCGAGTTGATGAAGTTGCTCAGGACGAAGTCGATGATGCGGTACTTGCCCCCGAACGGCACCGCCGGCTTCGCGCGCTCCTTCGTCAGCGGATAGAGGCGGGTGCCCTTCCCGCCGGCCAGGACGATCCCGAGGACGCGCAGTCTCATGGCACCGGTGCTCGCCGGTAGCCTACCATGCGCCTCGGCGCGGAAAACACCGACGCCGGGGCCCTCGGGCCTGTATACTAGCGGGCGTCTGGTACGGGTACCGGCTCACCTTCGAGTCCTCCTCGGCAGGCAGCGTCTCCGGTCTCTTCCGCGCTTCAGAGACGTTCAAACCGGGCGGAAGCATGTTCAGGAGCCCCACCATGTCGCAGAAGCTCTACGTCGGTGGTATCGCATTCACGACGACCAGCGAGGGTCTTCGCCAGTTCTTCGCGCAGTCCGGCACCGTCGTCTCGGCCAGCATCGTGACGGACCAGTTCTCCGGCCAGTCACGCGGCTTCGGCTTCGTCGAGATGTCCACGGCCGAGGAGGCCGCGCTGGCGGTGTCCCAGCTCAACGATCGCCAGCTCGACGGGCGGTCGCTGAAGGTGGAGGTCGCGAAGCCGAAGGGCGACAAGCCCCGCAGCAGCGGATTCGCCGGGCGCAGCGGCAGCGGCGGCTGGCGCTAAGCCTCACCCATCCGTCACCGCCCCGCGATTCACCGCGCTGACCACCGCGCGGAGCGAGGCGGTGACGATGTTGCCGTGGATGCCCACGCCCCACCGCGGCGTGCCATCTCCCACCCGCGCCTCGACGTAGGCCACCGCGGTGGCGTCGGCCCCCCCGCCGATGGCGTGCTCGTGGTAATCGAGCACCGCCACCTTGATGCCTGCGTCGCGCCCGAGAGCGTCCACGAACGCGGCGATGGGGCCGTTGCCGGCGCCCTTCGCGAGGCGCTCACCGCCCGCGAGGCGGAGCGGCGCCTCGATGGTGGTCTCTCCGGCCTCGCCTGAGGTGGTGACGATGGGATGGTGGGCCAGCGCCAGCGGCCGGTCCGGGGCCAGGTAGGTCGACTCGAACGCGGCCCAGATCTGATCGGCGGTGATCTCGGTGCCGCTCTGCTCGACCATGCCCTGGATGACCGAGGAGAACTCGATCTGCAGCCGGCGCGGCAGGTCGAGCCCGTGCTCGAACTTCATGATGTAGGCCACGCCGCCCTTGCCGGACTGGCTGTTGACGCGGATGACCGCCTCGTAGCTCCGCCCCACGTGATGCGGATCGATGGGCAGGTACGGTACCTCCCAGAGGTCGTAGCTCTTGCCGAGCGCCTCGAAGCCCTTCTTGATCGCGTCCTGGTGCGAGCCGGAGAAGGCGGTGTAGACCAGGTCGCCGACGTAGGGATGGCGCGGGTGCACGGGCAGGCGGTTGCAATGCTCGACGATACGTCGGGCCTCGTCGATGTCGGAGAAGTCCAGCATCGGGTCCACGCCCTGGCTGAACAGGTTCAGGGCGAGGGTGACCACGTCCACGTTGCCGGTACGCTCGCCGTTGCCGAAGAGCGTGCCCTCCACCCGGTCGGCGCCGGCCTGGACCGCCAGCTCGGTGGCGGCCACCGCGGTGCCGCGGTCGTTGTGCGGGTGGAGCGAGAGGATCAGCGAGTCGCGCCGGCTCACGTGACGGAGGAACCACTCGATCTGGTCCGCGTAGACGTTGGGGGTGGCCATCTCCACGGTGGCGGGCAGGTTCAGGATCACCTTCTTGGCCGGGGTCGGCTCCCACACGTCCATCACCCGCTCGCAGATCTCCACCGCGAAGTCCAGCTCGGTGCCGGTGAAGCTCTCCGGGGAGTACTGGTAGTGGACGTCGCACTCCGGGATGCGGCCGGCCAGCTCACGGCAGAGCCGCGCGGACCGCACCGCGATGTCCACGATGCCGGCGCGATCGAGGCCGAAGACCACCCGGCGCTGCAGCGTGGAGGTCGAGTTGTAGAGGTGCACGAGGGCGCGCCGGGCGCCGCGCACCGACTCGAACGTGCGTTCGATCTGCTCGGGGCGAGCCTGGGTGAGCACCTGGATCATCACGTCGTCCGGGATCAGGTCCTCCTCGACGAGCTGCCGGACGAAGTCGAAGTCGGGCTGGGAGGCGGCCGGAAACCCCACCTCGATCTCCTTGAACCCGCAGCGCACCAGCAGGTCGAACATGCGCCGCTTCCGCGCGGGGTCCATGGGATCGATCAGCGCCTGGTTGCCGTCGCGCAGGTCCACGCTGCACCAGCGGGGGGCGCGGGTGATGACCCGGGACGGCCACGTCCGGTCCGGAAGCGGGATCGGCGTGAACGGGCGATAGAGAGAGAACGGCATCGGAGCCGGGGGGCCTGCCTTGCGAGCCATGAACGCCTCCTGTTCGGTGGAAACAAAAAAGCCTCTCCGGACCACGGGAGAGGCTTTGGGCGCGCGCCGCGGGGGCGCGCGCCTACGTCAGTAGCAGGGTCGCGATCGGGGTACCAAGCTCCTTCATGTGTCGGGCATTGTGCCCACCGCGGGCCCGCTTGTCAAGCATTCCGATCCGGGCGGTAGAATGCGGGGGTGATCGCCCTCCGAGAGGTCACCAAGCGCTTCGGGGCCGCCGTCGCCCTCGACGCGGTCTCCCTGGACGTGCGCCCCGGCGCCACCCACGTGCTGCTGGGCTCGAGCGGGTCCGGCAAATCCACCGTGCTGCGGCTGATCCTGGGGCTGGCCGCGCCCGACGCGGGCGTGATCTCGGTCGACGGCACCCCGGTCGGGGCCGCCACGCGCGACGGGCTCGTCGCCCGCATGGGCTACGTGGTGCAGGACGGCGGGCTCTACCCGCATCTGACGTGCGCGGACAACGTGGCCCTGGCCGCGGAGGCCCACCGCTGGCCGCGGCCGCGCATCGCCGCGCGCATGGCCGCCCTCGCCGAGATGGCCGGGCTCGACGCGGGCATGCTGCGACGGTACCCGCGGGAGCTGAGCGGGGGCCAGCGCCAGCGCGTGGGTCTGATGCGGGCCCTGATGCTCGATCCGCCCATCCTCTTGCTCGACGAGCCGCTCGGCGCGCTCGATCCCATCGTGCGCGCGGAGCTGCAGGATCAGCTCGGCCGTCTCTTCGCGGGACTGGCGAAGACGGTGGTGCTGGTGACGCACGACGTCCGCGAGGCGGCCCGGCTCGGCCACACCATCACGCTGCTGACCGGGGGGCGCGTGGTGCAGCAGGGCACCTTCGCCGACCTGGCCGAGCGGCCGGCCAGCCCCTTCGTCACCCAGTTCCTCACCGCCCAGACCCTGGCGCCGCCCGCGCCCGCGGGGCGCTGAGCGATGCGGCCGGGCGTCGGCCTCGCCTTGAGCGCGCTGCTGCTGAGCGCGCCGGGGACGGGCGCGGCCGCCGACGGGGTCATCCGGGTGGGCTCGAAGTCCTTCACCGAGAGCTACATCCTGGCCGAGGTGGTGGCCCAGGTCATCGAGCAGGTCGGCGAGGCGCGGGCCGAGCGGCGGGTGGGCCTGGGCGGCACCGGCGTCACCCAGCGGGCGATCGAGTCCGGCGCGATCGACCTCTATCCCGAGTACACGGGCACGCTGGCTCACGTGATCTTGAAGGACCCGTCGCTGCGCACCGTGGAAGCGATCCGGGCCCGCCTGGAGCCGCGCGGCCTCACCATCGGCGACTCGCTCGGCTTCGCCAACACCTACGCGCTCGCGGTCCGGGAGGATCGCGGCACGCGGCTCGGGCTCCGGACCGTCAGTGACCTCGCGCGGCATCCGGAGCTGCGCGCCGCGTTCAGCTCGGGCTTCCTCGAGCGCGAGGACGGCTGGCCCGGCCTGCGCGCCCACTACGGTCTGGCCCTCCACCGGGTGGGCGTCATGGAGCACGCGCTGACCTATCGCGCGATCGCGAGCGGCGACGTGGACGTCATGGACGTGTTCTCGACCGACGGCCAGCTCGAGCGGCTGCGCCTGCGGCTGCTGGAGGACGACCGGGGCTTCTTCCCGGACTACTCGGCGGTGCTGCTCGCGCGCCGCGAGATGGTGGAGCGCTTCCCGCGCACCTGGGCCCGGCTCCGCGAGGCGCTCGAAGGCCGCATCGACGGCCGACGCATGGCGCGGCTCAACGCCATGGCCGACCTCGACGGCAAGAGCATCGTCGAGGCGGCCGGCGCCTTTCCGGGCTCGGGCGGGGAAAGTATCCCGTCGTCCGGGGCCCGGGGCCGCTCCGCGCTGGTGGCGGAGCTCGCCGCCCTCACGCGCGACCACCTGTTGCTGGTGCTGATCTCGGTGGGGGCGGCCATCGTCCTCGGCATCCCGATGGGCATCGTCGCCGCGCGCTACCGGCGCGCGGGACAGCTCGAGCTATCGGTGATCGCGATGCTGCAGACGGTGCCCGCGCTCGCGCTGCTCATGTTCATGATCCCGCTCTTCGGCATCGGCCAGGGGCCCGCGCTGGTGGCGCTGGCGCTCTACGCGCTGCTGCCGATCGCGCGCAATACGTACGCGGGGCTGATGGCCATCGACCGGACGCTGCTCGAGATCGCGTGGGTGCTGCGCCTCGGACGGGTTCGCCGCCTGCTCCGGGTGGAGCTGCCGCTGGCCTCCATCGCGATCATGGCGGGGATCAAGACGGCCGCGGTGACCACGGTGGGCACCGCCACCCTGGCCGCGTTCATCGGCGGCGGCGGCTACGGCACCCTGATCGTGCGGGGCCTCGCGCTCGACGACACCGGCACCATCCTGGCCGGCGCGGCGCCGGCGGCCCTGATGGCGCTGGCCTTCCACGGCCTCTTCGAGCTGGTGGACCGCGTGGCGATTCCCCGGGGGTTGCGGTGAACCGGCGCGGGTGGAACTCGCTTGTGGAGACGGGCCCCTTCCAGCTGAAACGGGGACTTCTCTTTCTTATTCGCTCGGCTCGCCTTCGGCTTCACCTCGCACAGCTTCGGCCGCAGTCAGCCCGTCCCGTCTCCTAGCGCGCCAAGATCGTGCGGCTCCACCAGCGCATTCAGCTCCCGGCAGAGCGCGAGCACCTCGCGATGCACCGCGGGGAACCAGGCGCGGATCCACTCGGGGCGGTCGAAGAAGGCGAGCGGCGGCTGCCCGCGGCGCCGGATGGCGACACGGCGCACGAGCCCGCTCGCGTTGATGAAGCTCACCTCGTCCAGCCGCCGACCGGGCGCCACGACGCCGGCGGTGATCGGGCAGAGCGCCGCGATGGCGGCGATCGACTCCGCCACCCCGCGGAGACAGAAGGCCCGCGTGCGGGCGCGCGCGTCCGCGGGCAGCGCCTCGATCACCCCGTGCATGGTGAGGCCGGAGAACACCGTGTCGTCCACCACCGCCAGTGAGGCGCAGTCCGCCAGATCGTCGAGCTGGGCCTTCAGGTCGGCCGGCTCCGTGCTGACCAGACGGTAGCCCCCCTCGCCGTCCTCCTCGCGGGTGAGCCCGACCCCGCGGATGCGCGGGAACCAGCCGGTGCGGTCGTGGAGCGCCCGCGCCACGCGCTCGCCGGCGGCCCCGATGCCGACCGCGGTCTCGAACCGCGGGTGCGGGCCCTGGGCCGCGACCGCCTCGACCTGCTCGCCGAGCGTCAGCACCCGCACCCGCTCCCGATCTCGAGCCAGCAGCCCCAGCAGCTCGCGCGCGGCCGTGGCCGCCGGCGAGCCCGCCCCGAAGTCGCGCGTGACCGGGTCACTCAGGTCGTCGTGAACGTAGAGGCGCCGCGGCGTCGGCTGCGCGTAGGCGGCGCCGTCGGCGGACATCAGGAGAGCGATGCCAAGACGAGCGCGAAATAGTTGGCGGGGTCCACGTGCCACTCGACGAGCCGCAAGCCGGCCTCGGCCAGCATCGTGAAGACGCCCGGCCGCGTGAACTTGTACGAGCTCTCGGTCCAGATGCCCTCGCCGGGGCGGAAGCGGATCGTGAGCCCCAGCCGCCCGAGCTTTACCGCCTGGGCCGACTCGGCCACCAGGTGCATCTCGATGCGCGCGGCCGCCTCGTCGTAGAACGCGTGGTGGCGGAAGGCCTCGGGGCGGAAGTCCCCGTCCACGCCGCGGTTGACCACGTGCAGGATGTTGCGGTTGAAGTCGCGGGTGACCCCGGCCGCGTCGTCGTAGGCCGCCTCCAGGATCTTCACCTCCTTCACGAGGTCCACCCCGAGCAGGAGCCGGTCGCCGCGGTCGGGCAGGAGCGCGCGCAGGCCGGTGAGCAGGCGGTGCCGCGCGGGCTCGTCGAGATTGCCGATGGTGCTGCCCAGGAACATCGCGAGGCGCCGGCCCACCGGCGGCGGCACGTGGCCCAGGTCGCGCTCGAAGTCGCCGACGACCGCGTGCACGCGCAGGCTGGGATATTGCTGAAGGAGCCGGGCCGCGCTCGCTTCGAGGGTGACCCGGTCCACGTCCAGGGGCACGTACCGCACCGGCCGCCCGCCCGCGCTCACCGCGTCGAGCACCCGGCGGGTCTTCTCCGACGAGCCGGCCCCGATCTCGACGATGTCGTCGGGAAGAAACTTCTCGATCAACCCGGGCACAATGTCCTGCAGCAGGGCCGACTCGGTGCGGGTTGGATAGTACTCGGGCAGCTCCGTGATGCGCTCGAAGAGCAGGGACCCGACGCGATCGTAAAAGTACTTCGGGGGCAAGGACTTCCGCCGCGCGGTCAGCCCTCGCCGCACATCCTCCTCGAGCCGTTCCCGCTCGGCCCGCTCGTCCGTGTACACGTCCACCTGGTAGCGCATGGCCTCGTTCTGCTGCAAGCTAGACGCGGCTGAGGCAATATGCAAGCCCGGAAGAAAACGCCGGAGTGGGGGGGAGCCACATGGTCGAGACGATGATGGACCGGCTGACCGACGCGTGGGCGCGCACGGATCGGATCTTCGAGATGCTCGCGCCGGGGCGCTGGCTCGCTCAGCCGATCGCGCTGCGCCACCCGTTCGTCTTCTACCTCGGCCATCTCCCCGCCTTCGCCTGGAACCACGTGGGTGTCACTCTGCTCGCGCGGCCGCCGTTCAATGCCGCCTTCGACGAGCTCTTCTCGCGCGGCATCGATCCCGACGTGGACGATCCCGCCCGTTGCCACGATCACCCCGAGGTGCCGGACCGCTGGCCCGCGGTGCCCGAGGTGCTCGCCTACCGTGACCGGGTCCGCGCCGCGCTGCTCGACGCGGCGGGCGCGGTGGCCGAGCGCGCGCCCACGCACCTGATGGCGCGCGAGGGCCGCGTCTTCGCCATGGTGATGGAGCACGAGCTGATGCACCAGGAAACGCTGCTCTACATGATGCAGCGCCTCCCGCTCGAGCAGAAGGTGCGGCCCGCTTGGCTGCCGGCCCTCGTGCTGACCGCGGGCCGCCCCGCCGGCAAGATCGAGGTGCCGGCGGGCATCGCCACGCTCGGTGCCGGCTTCGACGATCTGCCCTTCGGCTGGGACAACGAGTTCTCCGCGACCGAGACCGCGGTGCCGGGGTTCCGCATCGACGGAACACCGGTGACGAACGCGCAGCTCCTCGCCTTCGTCGAGGACGGCGGCTACCGGCGCGCCGAGCTGTGGCGCGAGGAGGACTGGGCGTGGCGCGGCCACGCCGCGCTCGAGCACCCGGTGGTGTGGGAGCGCATCGACGGGCGCTGGACGTATCGCACGCTCTTCGACCGCGTGCCCCTCGCGGCGGTGGCCGATTGGCCGGTCTACGCGAGCCTGGCCGAGGCGCGCGCCTTCGCGCGGTGGCGCGGCGAGCGCCTCCCCACGGAGGCGGAGTTCCACCGCGCGGCATTCGGTCGCCGGAATGGCGGGCCGCCCGCCGCGGGCCGCGGCAACACGGGCTTCCGCCACTGGGCGCCGACGCCGGTAGGCTCGCACCCGGAGGGCGCGAGCGCGTGGGGGGTGCAGGATCTCATCGGCCACGGCTGGGAGTGGACCGAGACGATCTTCGCCGGCCTGCCCGGCTTCTCCGCCTACATCCCGGACTACGCCGGTTATTCCGCCGACTTCTTCGACGGCAAGCACTACGTCCTGAAGGGCGCGTCGTGGGCGACCGCCGACGAGCTGGTGCGCCCGAGCTTCCGCAACTGGTTCCAGGCCCACTACCCGTACGTGTTCGCCAAGTTCCGCTGCGTGGCCGACGCGTAGGGCCGACCCGGGCGTCCTCCCTCAGCGCGCGGGCTCGATCTCCACGAAGCAGGAGTTGAACGGCGTCGCGCCGGCGGGCGAGGAGCGGTCCGGGGTCAGGAGATTCGAGCAGCCGCGCGTGTCCTGCCCGCGCTCGTCGAGCGAGAACCACGCGCCTTCCTTGATCGAGATCACGCCGGGCGCCACCCGGTCGGTGACGCGCGCGGGGATCAGGGTGCGCCCGCGGTCGTTGAACACGCAGACCCGCTGGCCGTCGACGACCCCGCGGGCCGCCGCGTCGGCCGGGTGGATCCACACGTCGTCGCGGTCGGCGCGGGCCAGCACCGCCTGGTTGTCGTGGATCGAGTGGGTGCGCGCCCGCGACTTGGGCGTGACCAGGCGGAGCGGATGGCGCGCGTCGATCGGCTCCGGGATCCACGTGGGGATCGGTGGGATGGGCCCGAGGCCGTAGGGATCCGGATTGGCCGCGAGGGTCATCGAGTAGATCTCGATCTTTCCGGACGGCGTCGAGAACGGATGGCGCTCGGGATCGCGGATCTCACGCGCGAAGGCCACCGCGTCCTCCGGGGCGGGGAGCCGCGCGAGGCCCTTCGCCCGGAACGTCTCGTAGTCGTCGATGGTGTGCCGCGTCAGCTCGCGGAGCCACTCGTCTTCCGTCTTGTCGTTGTAGCCGCGGATGCCCAGGCGCTCGGCGAGGCCCGCGCAGATGTCGAGGTCGTTCCGGCACTCGCCCACCGGCGGGATGGCCTGCTGCATGAAGATGGCGTAGTGGCCCGCCCCCGCCCACGGGGTGTGGACGTCGTTGCGCTCCCAGAAGGTGGTCGCGGGCAGCAGGATGTCGGCGTAGCGCGCGGTGGGGGTCACGAAGTGGTCCTGCACCACCACGAAGTCGAGCCGCTCCACGCCCGCGATGATCCGGCGCACGTTGGGGAGCTGGTTGAAGAGATCACCCGCGCACGAGTAGACCATCTTCACGTCGGCCGGGTAGCCGCCGGCGCGGCCGCGCTCGAGCAGATCGGCGAGGAGCGGCGAGGACACGCGGGCGCCGACCGGATTCTCCCCGGTGGGCAGCCCCTGGATGCCGCCGCGGCCGGTCGCCCCGTTGCTGGTGCCCGCGTTGCCGCCGGGGATGCCCACGTTGCCGGTCATCGCGCAGAGCGCGTAGGCCGCGCGGTGGAACTGCTCGCCGTAGAGCGTGCGCCCCGGCGCGTAGCCGGTCTGGAGCGCGGCCGGCTTGCTGGTGGCGTACTCGATCGCGAGCGCGCGGAGCGTCTCGGCGGGCATGCCGGTGATGGGGGCGGCCCACTCGGGCGTCTTGGGCACGCCGTCGGCCTCGCCCAGGAGGTACGAGCGGTACGACGCGCCGGCCGGCGCGCCCGGCGGCAGGTGCGCCTCGTCGAAGCCCAGCACGTGGCGGTCGAGATAGGCCTGATCGTGCAGGCCTTCGGTCACGATCACGTGGGCCATCGCGAGCAGCGCCGCGGTATCGGTGGAGGGGCGGATGAAGACGTGCTGGTCGGCCAGCTCCCAGCTCGTGCGGGTGCGCCGCGGGTCCACGCAGATGATCTTCACGCCGCGCTGCTTGGCCAGCTTCAGGTACTGGAGCGTGCCGGTGCCGAAGGTGCCGTCGCCCGGGCTCCAGCCCCACATGAGGATGAGCCGCGAGTTGACGTAGTCGGTGGGCTCGCGCCCCGCGCTCTTGTAGTCGGCCTTGGCTCCGTAGGTCTGGCGCACCGCGAAGACCTCCGCCTCCGCCGAGATGTTCGTCCACAGCTCGGTGCAGCCGCCGAACATGTAGAGGAGGCGCTTCACGGTGGAGCGGCTGTGCAGCATCGAGAGGCTGCCGGTGCGCGAGCAGTCGAGGATGGCGGCGGGGCCGTAGGTCTCACGGATGCGCAGCATCTGCCGCGCGACTTCATCCAGCGCCTCGTCCCAGCCGATGCGCTCGAATTGCCCGGTCCCGCGCGGGCCCACGCGCCGGAGCGGGTGGGTGATGCGATCCGGATGATTCAGCCGCTCGAGCTGGCCGAAGCCGCGCACGCAGGCGTGGAGCGGGGCCTCTTCCGGCGTCCATTTGCGCGGGTCGGTGCTGATCTTGACGATGCGCCCCTCGCGCACGTGGGCGTTGACCACGCAGCGCCCGCCGCAGTTGTGGCCGCAGGTGCTGGTGACCACGGTCTCGCCGGGCGCGGCGGGCGGCCGCGGGGCCTCGTAGCGGATGGGGCCGCGCATCGCGGGCGCTACTTGAAGACGCCCAGGGCGCGCAGGAGGGCGATGAGGATCACCGCGCCGACGAGCGAGATCACGAAGCTGCCGAGCGAGCCGAAGGCGGCAATGCCGAGCATGCCCGCGATGACGTGGCCGAGCACCGAGCCCACGACGCCCACGATGATGTTGGCGAGCACGCCCATCTGGGCATTGGTCTTCATGATCAGGCTGGCCAGCCACCCGATGACGCCGCCGATGATGATGGCGATGACGAAGCCCATGGCGGAGACAACTCTATCACTTCCGGCTCGCGCACGGTCGGCTCGGCACGGGCGGCCTCGAGCCGGACCCGTCGCCCCGCCCGGTGATAGACTGCGGCGTCATGGCGCGACGGATCGTCGTGGTGGGCGGCGGGCTGATGGGCCTGAGCGCGGCGGTTCATCTGCGGCGCGCCGATCCGGGCGCGCGCGTCACCGTGCTGGAGCGGGAGCGGGTGGGCGCCGCCGCCTCGGGGGCCAGCGCGGCCGGGGTGCGGGTGATGGGGCGCGACCCCGCCGAGCGTCCACTCGCGCTGGCGAGCCTCGCGCGCTGGCCCGATCTGGATCGCGAGCTGGAGGCGCCGACGGGCTATCGACGCGGCGGCGGCCTCCGGGTCGCGCTCGACGAGGCCGCGTGGGCTGCCGCACCGGCCTGGGTGGCGGAGCAGCGCGCCGACGGCGTGCCGGTGGAGCTGGTGGACGCCGAGACGGCGCGGCAGCGGGCGCCCGGTATCGCGCTCTCTTGCCGCGGCGCGGTGCACTGCGCGCTCGATGGCCAGGCCGACGCGCTGGCCACCGTGCGAGCTTTCGCGGCCGCCGCGAAGCGGCTCGGCGCGCACGTGGAGGAAGGCGTGGGCGCGCGCGGGCTCGTGGTGGAGCGGGGGCGCGTGGTGGGCGTCGAGCGCGGGAGCGGGGGGCGCGAGGCCTGCGACGTCGCGATCGTGGCCACGGGCGCGTGGACCGCCGCGCTGCTCGCGGGCCTGGGCGTGCGTCTGGCGATCGAGACGCGCCCGCTCCAGATGCTGCTCACCGAGCCCGTGCCCGCCGCGCTCGCGCCGGTCGTCAGCGCCTTCGACCGCCCGCTGAGTCTCAAGCAGCTCGACGACGGCGCCTATCTGATCGGAGGCGGCTGGCCCGCGCGCATCACGGATCACGGCGCGAACCGCTACGAGATGCTGGAGGAGAGCGTGAGGGGGAGTCTCGAGACCGCGCGCGCCGTCTACCCGCCGTTGACCGGGCGCGCGCTGGCCCGGAGCTGGGCCGGCCTCGAAGCCTTCACCCCCGACGCCCTGCCGATCATCGGCCCCGTGCCCGGCATCGACGGCCTGCTCATCGCCACCGGCTTCTCCGGCCACGGCTTCGCGCTCAGCCCGGCCGTCGGCGACATCCTCGCCCGCTGGGCCTCCGGCCGCGAAGCCAGCGTGGGGTCAGGTCTTACATTCCGACAAATGTCGCCGACAAATGTCGCAATGTAAGACCTGACCCCGAGGGGCTAGCGCGCGGCGCGGGTGTGGTGGGCGGAGCGGCGCTCGGCGTTGGCGCGGGCGCGCTGGCGATCCTCGGCCTTGCGGGCGCGGATGGTGGCGATGCGCTCGGCCAGCGGGATCTCGAGCTTGTCGGTCGGCCGCTTGGTGTAGTCGAAGCTCGAGAGCCGCACGCGCGGGAACTGGGTGCCGACCGCCCGCTCGATCCCGCGCAGGTCCGTCTCCTCATCCGGGGAGACCAGCGTGAGCGCGTCGCCGACGGCTTCCATGCGCGCGGTGCGTCCCACCCGGTGGATGTAGTCGTCGGCCATGTTCGGCACGTCGAAGTTGACGACGTGGCTCAGCGCATCGATATCGATGCCGCGCGCCGCGATGTCGGTGGCCACCAGCACCTGGAAGCGCCCGTCCTTGAAGCCGGCCAGGGCCTGCGTCCGCTGCGCCTGGCTGCGATTGCCGTGGATGCGGTCGACCTTCACCCCGTGCCGGGCTAGCTGATCCGCCAGCCGGTTGGCGCGGTGCTTGGTGCGCGTGAAGGCGAGCACGCTCCGGGTGCCGGGCTGCTTGAGCAGCTCGACGAGCAGCGCCGACTTCAGCTCCTGCGGCACCGGGTACACGGTGTGGGTGATGCCCACCGCGGGCGCGGGGGGCCGCTCGATCTGGATGGCCACCGGATCGCGGAGGATGTCCCGCGCGAGGGCCACGATCGGGGCCGGCATCGTCGCGGAGAAGAGCAGCGTCTGCCGGCGCGCCGGGAGCTGCTTCAATATGCGGCGGATGTCCGGCAGGAAGCCCATGTCCAGCATGCGGTCGGCCTCGTCGAGGACCAGGACCTGCAGGCCGTCGAGCTTCGCATAGGGCATGCGCATGTGATCGAGCAGCCGGCCGGGGGTGGCCACCAGGATGTCGGCGTGGCGGCGAAAGGCCTGCTCCTGCGGGCCCATCGCGACGCCGCCGAAGACGGCCGCGCCGTCCACCCGCGCGTACCGGGCCAGCTCGCGCCGGTGCTCGTCGATCTGGGCGGCCAGCTCGCGCGTGGGCGCCACGATGAGGGCCCGCGTGGTGCCGCGGGGCAGGCCGATGAGGCGCTGCAGGATGGGCAGCAGGAACGCGGCGGTCTTGCCGCTGCCGGTCATGGCGCAGGCCAGCACGTCGCGGCCGGCCAGACCCGGGGGAATGGCGTCGCGCTGGATGGGGGTGGGCGCCTGGAAGCCCAGCTGGGCGACGCCGCGAAGCAGATCGGGATGCAGCGTGAAATCAGAAAACGACATGGAGCCAGTGTCCTCGTTCGGGCGCACTACCGGGCCCGTTGCCAGTCTTCCGCGACGATCTTGACGCGCCTCACGATGCGGAAGAGGACGGGAAACGCGGTCTGCAGATGCAGGTAAGCAGCTACAGCATACACGCCATCCCCGCGGGAGACGAGAATTTTCCGCGGGGGGCGATCCGGCTCACTCCGCGCGCTGGCTCATCCGTTCCGCGATCTCGGCCTCGAAGAGCTGGAGCGTGAGCGGGCAGGGGGGCTCGTTGGTGTCGATGTGCTGGCACTCGAGCTCGCTGCAGCGGACGAACAGCTTGCCGTTGCCGCCCAGCGACTGGCGGCGGCGCAGGGAGATGGTGACGGTCTCGGAGACGACGGGGCACTGAAACGACTTCGTGGGAGTCCGGGGCACGGGAATCCTTTCCTCTCGGCCGTTGCGACCGAGGGGTCCAGTATACACAGTTTTACTTCTCGACGGTGGCGCGCTCGATCGCGAGGAGCTTCTCGAGCTCGATGACGCCCAGCATGTCCTTCTCGAGCGGGCCCCAGTCGCGCGTCGGCTTGCCCGCGCCGAAGCCGTCCACCAGATCCGTGTAGGTGCGCTTCCACGCCTCGTACGCGGCCAGGAGCGGCGTCACCGGATCGGCCACGATCTGGTAGCCGAGGCCGCCCAGGTCGGCCAGCGTCATCCCGAGGCCGGCCAGGCCGCCGCGGCCGGAGAGGTACATGAGCGGCCCCCCGAGCCGCTGGGCGATGGCGCGGAGCTTCTCCGGCGTGTGGGCCATGGAGAGCAGCAGCACGTCGGCGCCGGCCTTGCGGTAGAGCTCGCCGCGCCGCAGGGCGTCGTCCATGGTGCTGGCCCGCATCCCGTTGGTGCGGGCGATGATGAGAAAGTCCGGGTGGCGCCGCGCCGCCACCGCCGCCTGCACCTTGGCCGCCATCAGCTCGGCGGGGATCATGTGCTCGATCCCGGCGTGATGATGGGCCCGCTTGGGCACGAGCTGGTCCTCGATCTCGATGGCCGCGAAGCCGGCCGCCTCGCTCATGCCGATCGTGCGGTGCATGTGCATCGGGTCGCCGTAGCCGCACGCGCCGTCCAGGATGAGCGGCAGCGACGACACCGCGCCGATGTCCAGCGCGGCCTGGCACATCTCGGTGAGGTTCAGGTTGGCCTCGAGCGAGACCTTCTGATAGCCGGTCGAGCCCCCGCCGAGATAGCCGGCCGGGAAGCCGGCCGCCTCGACCATCCGGGCCATCAGCGGATTCAGGACGAGCGGAGCGGTGACCGGCAGGGGGTCCCGCAGGCGCGCGCGGATCGACGGACTCATGGCCGCGGCCTCACACCGCCAGGAAGCCACCGTCGACGACCAGCTCGGTCCCGGTGATGTAGGAGGCCTCGTCGGAGGCGAGGAACAGCACCGCGTAGGCGACCTCCTCGACGCGCCCCTCGCGCTTCATCGGCACCGTGTCGAGGAAGGGCTGGCGCCAGGCCGGATCCGCCGAGGTCTTCGACGTCCGCATCGGCGGCATGAAGCCGGGGTGCACCGAGTTCACGCGGATGCCGTCGCGCGCGTACTGGACCGCGCCGGACTTGGTCATGAGCCGCACCGCGCCCTTGGAGGCGTTGTAGGCCATGTGCAGGCGGTCCTGGCCCACGAAGCCCGAGATCGACGAGATGTTGACGATGGCCCCGCCGCCGCCCTGCCGCATGGCGGGCACCGCGTGCTTCATGCCGAGGAAGACCCCCTTGGCGTTCACGTTCATGATGGTGTCCCACGACGTCGTGCTGAGGGTGTCCGGGTCCTGCGAGCCGCTGACCCCCGCGTTGTTCACCAGGATGTCGAGCCGCCCGTAGGCGGCGGTGGTCGCGCGGACCGCCTCCTGCCAGTCCGCCTCGCGGGTGACGTCGAGCTTGACGAAGCGCGCCCTGCCCCCGGCCGCGCTGATCTTCTCGGCCACCTGCTTGCCGGCCGCCTCGTCCACGTCGGCCACGACCACCGCGGCCCCCGCGCGGCCGAAGATCATCGCCTCGCTCTCCCCCATGCCGTGCGCTCCGCCCGTGATGATCGCGACCTTGCCCTCGAGTCTCATGGTGTCTCCTCCTTGGTTGCCGGTTTCCCGCGAGTGCCGCTCACACTCCCAGGTAGGCGCGCTGCACGCGCGGGTCCCCGAGCAGCGCGTCGTGCGTGCCGGCCAGCGCGACCTTCCCGGTCTCCAGCACGTAGCCACGGTCGCACAGCTCGAGGGCCTCCACCACCCGCTGCTCCACCAGCAGGATGGTGAGGCGGCGGGCGCGGCGGATGCGGTCGATGGTCTCGAAGATCTGCTCCACGATGCGCGGGGCGAGCCCCTGCGAGGGCTCGTCGAGCAGCAGGAGATCGGGGGCGGCCATGAGCCCGCGGCCCAGCGCCAGCATCTGCTGCTCGCCGCCCGAGAGCGACCCGGCCATCTGCCGGCGCCGCTCGCCCAGCACCGGGAAGAGCGCGAGCACGGCGGCCAGCCCCTCCGCCCGCTGCGCGCGCGCCGCCTTCCGGTAGGAGCCCAGCTCCAGGTTCTCCAGCACGGTGAGCGAGGGGAAGACGCGCCGGCCCTCGGGGACGTGCGAGATCCCGAGGGCGGCGCGCTGATGCGAGCGAAGCGGGGTCATGTCCCGCCCCCGGAAGTCGAGGCGGCCGGCGGCGGCGCGCACCGAGCCCGAGATGGCCTTGAGCAGCGTGCTCTTGCCGGCCCCGTTGGGGCCGACGATGGTGACGAACTCGCCCTCGTTGACGTCGAGGGAGACGTCCTCGAGGGCGTGCAGCCCGCCGTAGGAGACGCTAAGTCCGGAGATCCGCAGCATGAGCGGGCGCGTGCCGGGCGAGCCAACGCTTGCCCAGGTACGCCTCGATGACGGCGGGGTTGCGGGTCACGTCGCCCGGCGCGCCCTCGGCGAGCCGCCGGCCCTGGTCGAGCACCACGAGCCGGTCGGCGATCCTGACCAGCGCCTGGATGGTGTGCTCGATGATGACGACGGTGATGCCGGCGGCCCGGACGCGGCGGATCATGGCCGACATGATGTCGATGCCGTCGATGGAGAGGCCGGCGAGCGGCTCGTCGAGCAGCACCAGGCGCGGCGCGGTGGCGAGGCAGCGCGCCAGTTCCATCAAGCGCAGCTCGAGCGTGGTGAGCCCGGGCGGGAGCGTGTCCGCGCGCTCGGTGAGGCCAACCCGCGCGAGGGCCTCACGCGCGAGGGCCGCCGCCGCCGCGGGCGTGCCGCCGTGGGCGAACGCGCCCACCATGACATTCTCCCGCACGGTGAGGCGGGGGAAGAAGCGCACCACCTGGAAGGTGCGGCCGATGCCGCGCCGGCAGACGAGATGCGGGGACAGGCCGGTGATGGGCTCCCCGAGCCAGCGGATCTCGCCGCCCTCCGGCAGCAGGAACCCGTTCAGCACGTTGAAGAGGGTCGTCTTGCCGGCGCCGTTCGGGCCGATGATCCCGAGGATCTCGTCCCGGCGCGCGTCGAAGCTCACGTCGGCGAGCGCCTGCAGGCCGAGGAACGCCTTGCTCACGCCGCGTACGTCCAGCACCACCGCGCCGGAGCCGGCCGCGGGCGCCGGGCGCGCGGCCGCGTCTGAGCCCTCGGTGGAGACCGCCGCGGCGATCGGCGGCCCGGCCGCGGCGGGCGCCGCCGCGCCACGGCCCCGGCGCACGCGCCAGAACAGGCCCTCGGGGGCGAACATCATGATGGCCATGAGCGCGGCGCCGTAGACCACGCCCTGGATCCCGGGCAGGCGATCGCCGGCGGTGCTGTCGAGGATCTCGCTCACCGGGATCATGATGGCGGCGCCGATGAGCGGCCCCCAGAGCGTCCCCACGCCCCCGACCAGGCAGACCACCAGGGTCTGCACGATCACGATCACCCCGAAGACCGCGTCCGGCGTCACCACGAAGAGGATCGCGTGCGCGTAGATCGCGCCGGCGAGGGCGGCGGGCGCCGCGCTCAGGGCGTACGCGGCCATCTTGCAGCGGAAGGCGTCCACCCCCATGGCGAGGGCCGCCTGCTCGTTCTCCTTGATCGCGCGCAGCGAGTAGCCGAGGCGCGAGGTCTCGATCAGCCGCGCCAGCACGAGGGTGGCCGCGAGGAGCGCGAGGGCGAGCAGGTCGAAGGAGCGCGGCTCCGTGAACTGCATGAACAGCGCCGGCCGATCGCGCACCATCGGGATCGCCACTTCCTGGTAGCCCAGGTAGTCCATGACGATCCGGAAGATGAGCGGATAGGCGAGGGTGGCCAGCCCGAAGTAGATGCCGGCGAGCCGGAAGGTCGGCGCGCCGATCAGCAGCGCGGCGAGCACCGCCACCCCCGCGCCCGCGAGCATCCCGAGCCAGGGAGTGAGCTTGAGGGTGACCGCGAGCAGCACCGTGACGTAGGCGCCGATGCCGAAGAAGGCCTGGTGGCCGAACGAGATCTGCCCCGCGTACCCGCTGATGATGTTCCAGGCCAGGCCCATCACGGCCCACAGGAACACGAGCGTCAGGATGCGGTGGTGGTAGCGCTCGGTCAGCCCGAACGAGAGGAGGAGCCCGACCGCGACGACGGCGGCGATGCCGAGCCAGCCGCGGGCGCGGGCCACGCTAGACGGTCCGCGCGCGGCGGCCGAACAAGCCTTGCGGCCGGACGTACAGCACGAGCAGGAACGTGACGAACACGCCCACGTTCTGGAGCTGGAGCGGCAGGAGCAGCAGGGTCAGCGACTGGACGAGGCCGATCACGATGCCCCCCACGAAGGCGCCCGGGATGGAGCCGAGCCCGCCGAGCACGACCGCGACGAACATCAGCACGATGAAGTTCACCGCCACGGTGGGCTCGATGGGGTGATAGGTCGCGAGCAGCCCGCCCGCCGCCGCCACCAGGGCGATGCCGATGCCGAAGGCCATGCCGTGCATGCGGCGCACGTCGATGCCCTGGTAGCCGGCCGCCTCGGGGTCGTCCGCCGCCGCGCGCAGGGCCCGGCCGAGATCGGTGCGGGTGAGGAGCACGTAGACCGCCGCCGCGAGCAGCAGGGCCATCAGGAACGCGTAGGCGCGCGCCTGGTTGAGGAGGAGCGGGCCGACCGCGAAGGCGCGGCTCGCGTACGGCACGTTGATGCCGCGGGGCATGGGGGAGAGGATCATGGTGGTGGCGTTGGTGATCACGAGCGACAGACCGAGGGTCAGGATGAGCTGGGCGTCCATCTCGCGATTGGGGTCGCCGCCCCCGGTGACCCGCACCAGGAAGGCGCGGTGCACGAGCAGGCCGAGCACGAAGAACGGGGGCAGGGTGAGCAGGGCGCCCAGCAGCGGGTCCACGTGGAGCGCGACCGCGTAGTAGTAGGTGAGATACATGCCGAGCATCATGAAGTCGCCCTGCGCGAAGTTGACGACGCGCATGACGCCGAAGATGAGGGCGAGGCCGATGCTCATGAGGGCGTAGACGCCCCCCACGAGCAGGCCGGTGGCGACGTACTGGGCGAGCTCGCTCGCGGCCACGGCGAGCCGGGACGCCGAGCTACTTGTACGAGGCCACGGGGCGGGTGGCCACGTTGGCCGGCACCACCGTGAAGGGCTCGCCGTCCTGCCACTGCACGATGAGGGGGATCGCCCCCACCCGGCGGCCGCGCTCGTCGAAGCGGATGCGCCCGGGGTAGAGCGTGGTGGCGGCCGGCCCCGACGTGAGGTCGATCTTGGCGAGCGCGTCGCGGATGGCCTTGGGGTCCGCCGACTTCGCCTGCTCGGCGGCTTCCTTGATCAGCCAGACGTGGGCGTAGGTGCAGAGCGGGTCCTGGGTCATGAAGGGCTCGCCGGTGCGCTGCTTGAACTTCTTCACCAGCTCCTCCTGGCCCTTCAGCGGATGCGCGGCCACCACCGTCTGGATGCCGTCCATCGTCTCCTTGCCGATCGTCTTCACGTACTCGGGGGTGACGAGCCACGCGCCCACGCCCTGGATGATGGTCTTGACGTTGAACTCCTTCACCTTCTGGAGCACCTGCACCGAGTCGGGGAAGTTGGTGGCCCCGTAGAAGACGATGTCGGGCTGGGTGGCGCGGAGCTTCTGCACGATGGAGGTCGCGTCGGCGAGGGGCGGCGTCCAGACCTCGTCGGCCACCAGCTCGATGCCCTTGGCGGCGAGGAGCTTCTCGCGCAGCGGCTTGAAGAAGAACACGGTGGCCGCGGTGTTGTCGCCCACCAGCGCCGCCTTCTTGAGCGGCCGGTTGTTCTTCTTGCCGATCTCGGTCACCAGGTCGAGGGCCTGCTCGGCCTGGAGCGACGACACCGGCGAGGTCTGGAACGTGTACTTGAAGCCCCGCTCCGTGATGTTGTCCGCGTAGGAGAGCGTCAGCCACGGCACCTGCAGCCGCTCCGCCACCTCGGTGACGCCCAGGGTGAGCGAGCTGAGCCAGGAGCCGATGCCCGCGCTGATCTTCTCGCGGGTGAGCACGCGCTGCGCCGCGCTCACCGCCTTCTCCACGCTGTCGCCCGCGTCGGCCTCGCGCAGCACGATCTTGGCGCCGCCGAGGGCCTTGATGCCGCCCTGGCTGTTGATCTCCTCGATGGCCATCTCCGCCCCCATCTTCTTGAGCTGACCCTGCCGGGCCCACCGGCCGGAGAGCGGCACCACGAGCGCGATCTTCACGTCGTCGGCGGCGACCGCGACGGTCGGAACCACCGCCATCGGCGCGATCAGCAGGAAGGCGAGCAGGAGAGCGACGGGACGGGAGACAGGGCGCATCGGCGGATCCTCCGGCGTTGGAGTGGTGAGCGTTCCGGATCGAGCGGCGCCTACTATAGCACGCTGAGTTATACTCCTGCGCCGGGAGCCCAGTTCGAAGAGGAGAGACGATGCGGGCGGTGATCTGTCGCGCGTGGGGAGCGGTCGAAGACCTGAGGATCGAGGACGTCGAAGCGCCGGTGCCCGCGGCGGACGAGGTGCTGATCGCGGTGCGGGCCACCTCGGTGAACTACGCGGACTCCATCATGGTGGCCGGGAAGTACCAGACGCGCCCGCCCTTTCCGTTCAGCCCGGGCCTGGAGACCGCGGGCGTGGTGACGCGCGGCGGCGCGCGCGTGACGCGCTTCAAGCCGGGCGACCGCGTGATGGCCACGCTCGGCTGGGGCGGCCTCGCCGAGCAGGCGGTGGCCAAGGAGAGCGAGACCTTCGCGATCCCCGACGGCATGTCCTTCGAGGAAGCGGGCGCGTTCCCCATCGCCTACATCTCGAGCGACGTGGCCATCCGCTGGCAAGGACGCCTCGAGGCGGGCGAGACCCTGCTGGTGCTGGGCGCGGCCGGCGGGGTGGGGCTCACCGCGGTCGAGATCGGCAAGGCGATGGGCGCGCGCGTCATCGCGGGCGCGAGCACCGCCGAGAAGCTCGCGGTGGCGCGGGAGCACGGCGCCGACGCGCTCGTGAACTACGCCACCGAGAACCTCACCGAGCGCGTGATGGCGCTGACCGGGGAGAAGGGGGCCGACGTCTGCTTCGATCCGGTCGGCGGCGAGCTGGCCGACGCCGCGCTCTCCGCCCTCGGCTGGGGGGGGCGCATGCTCCTGGTGGGCTTCGTGGGGGGCGTCCAGCAGATCCCCGCGAACCGGCTGCTCGTGAAGAACCGCGCCGCACTCGGCTGCTCGCTGCGCTACTACCGCAACCAGGCGCCCGACAAGCTGCGCCGCTCCGTGGAGGCGCTCCTCGCCTGGTACCGCGAGGGCAAGCTCAAGCCGTGCATCAGCCACCGGCTGCCGCTCGAGCGGAGCGTGGACGCGATCCGGCTGCTGACCGAGCGCAAGGCCCACGGCAAGGTCGTCGTGGTTCCGTCGGAGGGCTGAGCGATGGAGATCCGCGTCGAGGCGCACGGCCGGCACATCGTCGTCGTCACCATCGACAACCAGCCGCGGCTCAACGCGATGACGCGGGCCATGATGGCCGACCTCGCCCGGCTGTGGGACGACTTCGAGCGGGCCGAGTATCGCTGCATCGTCCTCACCGGCGCCGGCACCCGCGCCTTCAGCGCGGGCGCCGACATCAGCGGCGACCTGAGCGCCGCGCCGGAGACGGCGCGGGTAGTGAGCCACGCCCTGCTGAAGTACGACGCCTACTCCAAGCCCATCGTCGCCGCGGTCAACGGCGACTGCGTCGGGGGCGGCGTCGAGCTGCTGCTCGCCACCGATATCCGCGCCGCCGCGCCCCACGCCCGCTTCGGGCTGCCCGAGGTGAAGTGGTCGATCTACCCGTTCGGCGGCGCCACCGTGAAGCTCACCCAGCAGATCGGCTACGTTCACGCGATGGATCTCCTGCTGACCGGCCGGCTCGTCGACGCCGCCGAGGCCGCGCGGCTCGGGCTGGTGAACCGCGTGGTGCCCGCGGAGGGGCTGATGGCGTGGGCGCTCGAGACCGCCACGCAGATCGCGGCCAACAGCCCCTCCGCGGTGCAGGCGGTGAAGCGGCAGATCAGCTCCACCATCGCGGACCACGCGCGGGCGCGCGAGGCGATGGAGCAGGAGCTGGGGGACCGCGTGCGGGCCAGCGCGCACTTCAAGGAAGGGGTCGCCGCGTTCCGCGAGAAGCGCCGCCCGACGTACGAATGAGACCGCGCCCATGAGGTCAATCAGATGACCGAGCCCGTCCGCGTCCACATCCGGGTGCCCGGCACCGCCCCGATGCCCGAGCTGATGCGCCTCATCCAGGGGATCGAGGCGGCCGGCTTCGACGGGGCCGGCATCCTGGACAGCCAGCTCATCTCGCGCGACACCTTCGTCACCCTCGGCCAGGCGGCCACCCATACCAGGCGCCTGTCCCTGTTCCCCGCCGTCACCAACCCGTTCACCCGCCACGCCTCCGTGCTGGCGAGCGCGATCCAGACGGTGGAGGAGCTGGCCCCGGGGCGGGTGAAGTTCGTGATCGGCACCGGCTACACCTCGGCCAGCACCATCGGGCGGAAGGCGGGCACGCTGGACGAGATGCGCGAGTGCATCCGAACCGTGAAGACGCTGCTGGCGGGCGAGAGCGCCCGCTTCGGCGAGACCGCGGGGCGGCTCGGCTACGCGGCGGGACGGCGCATCCCGGTGTTGATGGCCGCCTCCGGGCCCACGGCGATCGAGCTGGCCGGCGAGATCGCCGACGGCGCGCTGCTGCTGGTGGGCGCGAACCGGGGCATCGTCACGCGCGCGCTCGAGCTGCTCGAGCGGGGCGCCCGTCGCGCGGGCCGGAAGGTCGAGGACCTCGAGGTCATCTGGGCCGTGCGCACCGCCACCCTGCCCACGACCGCGGAGGCGCTCCGCCAGGCGCGGCCGACCGCGGTGCACTGGGGCATCCTGCGCTGGGGGGGCTACTGGCTCGAGCCGGCCGGCGTCCGACTTCCCCCGCTCGAAGTCCCGGACGCGGTGTGGAAGATCTACCCCGACCTCTCCCACGCCCAGGACTGGGAGGCGGCCATCGCGGCCACGTCCTTCGTGCCCGACGAGGTGGTCGCCCAGCTCTGCGAGGCGCTCGGGCTCATCGGCACGCCGGCCGACTGCGCGGCCCGCATCGGGGAGATGACCAAGCTCGGCGTGCGCAGCCTCTACCTGATGCCGCTCGAGACCTTCACGCCGCCCGCGCGCGAGATCGCCGCGTTCCGCGACGTCGTCTTCCCCCGCCTGGCCGCCGCCGGCCTCCGGTAGGGGTCGGCAAGACCTGACCCCGGGTCACCCGCGTGCGGCGGCGAGCTTCTCGGCGAGGCGGAACTTCTGGACCTTGCCGGTGCCGGTGACCGGGAGGTCCTCGCGCTTCATCACGTGGATCTCGCGCGGCACCTTGTACGCGGCGAGCGCGTCCTGGCAGAGCGCGCGCAGGGCCTCCGGCTCGGCGGCGTGGCCCGGCTTCAGCACCACCACCGCGACCAGGATCTCCTCCTTGCGCGGGTCCGGGATGCCGACCACGTAGGCCTGCTCCACCGCCGGGTGGCCCAGCAGCACCTCTTCCACCTCGAGCGGCGCCACGTTGATGCCGCCCGTCTTGACCATCTCCTTGATGCGGCCGCGGAAGCGCAGCCGGCCGTCCTCGCCGACGAAGCCGAGGTCGCCGGTGAGCAGGAAGCCCTCGGCGTCGAACGACGCCGCGTTCCGCTCCGGATCGCGGTAGTAGCCCGGCGTGAGGCGCCCGCGCACCAGGATCTCGCCGACCTCGCCGTCTGGCAGCGGGCGCCGCGTCTCCCGATCGACCACGCGGATCTCCATGCCGGGCAGGGGGTAGCCCACGGTGGCGCGCCGGATCTCGGCGGGATCGCGCGCGTCCGTCACCGAGCAGTTGCCGTAGCACTCGGTGAGCCCGTAGACGTTGCAGATCTCCCGCGCGCCCAGGTCCATCACCATCTGCATCGCGGCGGGCGAGCCGATGGCCGCGCCGGTGCGCAGCGAGGAGAGATCGCGCCGCGGCCGGTCGGGATGCTCGGTCAGCGCCTGGGCGATATTGGGCGTGCCGTAGTAGACGGTGCAGCGCTCCCGCTCGATCAGCGCCAGCGCCGCCCCCGGATCGAGGTGCTCCTGCAGCACGACGGTGCCGCCGTGGGTCATCACGGCCAGCAGCCCGTTGGCGCAGCCGAAGCTCCAGAAGAGCGAGATGCCCATCCAGATGCGGTCGGCCGGGGTCAGGTGCTGCCGCTCGCCGATGTTCCAGCTGTTCTCGAGGAGCCCGCCGTGGCAGAGCTGCACCCCCTTGGGCGTCGAGGTCGTGCCCGACGTGTAGAGGATGTAGGCCACGTCCTCCGGCCGGATGGCCCGCTGCGCGGCGTCGATCTCCGCGTCGCTCACGTCCCGGCCGAGGTCCGGCAGCGCATCGAAGTCGATCTGCGAGCCCGGGCGCTCGCCCCCGGCGACGACGATCCGGCGCAGGTGTGGCAGCCGGCTCGCTCCCTCCGCCAGCGCCCCGAGATAGTCCTGCCCCCCGAACCGCGGGACGGTCAGCAGCGTCCCCGCCGCGCAGTGGTTCAGCACGTACTCGAGCTCCCGCGGCCGCGACCACGTGCTGATCGGCACCAGGGTGGCCCCGAGCATCGCCACCGCGAACTCGATCAGCAGCCACTCCGGGCGGTTGGTCATCAGCAGCGCGACCATGTCGCCGCGCTGCACCCCCAGCCGGAGCAGCCCCTTGGCGAGCCGCCGCACCCGCGCGCGCGTCTCGGCATAGCTGAGCCGCTCGGCCCCGCTGCCGCCGACGATGAATTCGTGGCCCGGCTGGCGCGCGGCCAGCTCGTCCAGCAGATCCGGGAGGGTCCGCGCGACGGGCCGATTCACTACCGGGCGTAGTGGTCGCGCGCCAGCGGCGGGTTGGCGCCGTCTCCGGTGAAGAGCACGGTGAGGACGATCTCGACCGAGTGGTTGATGGCGAGGCCCTGGCAGCCGATGGCGGCGCGGGTGGGCTTGCCCCGCTCGCCGTACAGCTCGACGAGGAGATCGGTGGCGCCGTTGATCACGCGGGGCTGCTGGCCGAAGCCGGGCGCGGAGTTCACAAAGCCGATGAGCTGAACCGCCTGCTGCACGCGGTCGAGATCACCCAGGGCGTACTTGACCGCGGCCAGGCTCGACAGCGCGGCGTAGCGCGCGGCTTCGTAGCCCTGCTCGATCGTGAGCTCGGCCCCGACGACGCCGGTGAGATACGGCTTGCCGTCCTTGACCGGCGTCGTGCCCGAGAGATAGAGCACGTTGTTGACCACCAGGTGGGAGATGAAGCGCGCGCCCGCCGCGTTGGCGCGATAGAGCTGATCCAGATCCGCCAGCACCAATCCGAGCGCCTCGATCTTCTTTTCGATCCGCATGTTCGCTCCTCATAGCATGGTTATCCACACTTATTCACAAAACTTTCTTCGTCATCGGCTTGACACATCCCGGTGGCTTTCACTAGGCTGCTCGGGTCATGCAGGCGAGTCGAAAGCCGCTCGCGAAAATCGAAGGCCGCCGGTCGCTGCGGATGAGCGGGCTGACCATCGCGTGGCGCGGCACGCCGGACCTCGACGACTGGGTCGCCTACATCGTGAACCGGACGAAATCGAAGAAGCTGATTCTCGCCGACCAGGTCTCGGAGCGGAAGATCAAGGTATTGCTGGCGCGGGTGGCGGGGCTCTCGAGGCGAGGGGTGGAGAAGCTGGCCAAGGGCTAGCGCCGGCCGCGCGCCGCTCCCGGACCGGAGACCCCCGAAGACCCGGATTTTTCTATCCACAGAATGTGGATATACCTGTGAATAGCGAAAGGAATATCCTCTCAAGTGACTGTTAAATAATCACTTTCCAGTCTCGGTCGATCAGGCCTGCCCCAGGGCCCGGAGCCGCGCCAGGAGCTTCACCAGCCCCAGCGTGTCCACCGCGCAGTACCGCATGAGATCGTCCCGGAGCTGCGCCCGCTCGGCCGGGGTCATCGTCTCGCCGCGGAAGAGCAGGCGCTCGAGCTCCACGCTGGCCATCGCGCCCTCGCTGATGGCGAGCCCGTCGTAGCCGAGCTCCGGCACCAGCGCGGGCAGCACGCGCTTGAGCGAGAAGCTGCCCGCGAAGTCCGGGTGATAGACGTGCTGGCGCACGATGGGCAGCAAGTCCACCAGCCGCTCCGCGATGCGCGCGAGGCGGGGGGCCAGATGCGGCACGCCCTCCGCGAGACGCTGGATGCAGCCGCGCTCGAACGACGCGTTGTACGCCGCGATCGTGCGCGCGGGCTCGCACGCGGCGAGGAGCCGCTCGGCCAGCTCGGGCCGCGGATCACCCGGCCCCTCGGCCAGCCAGGCGTGATGGGTCGGGCGCCCCGCCGCGTCCTCGGCGTGGCAGCTCCACTGCACGGGCAGGGCGTCGTAGGGATGGCAGCCGTTCCACACCGGGATGGCGAGGCCCACCGTCTCGAAGTCGAGGAAGGCCATCGGCGGCGCGCAGGCCTGGAGCGCGCGCGCGAGCCCGGGCTCCACGATCATCCGCCCCGCCTGCACCGCGCGGCGCTGCCGGTCGGCGGTGACGGCCAGGGCCGTGTCGGCGGGCAGGTCGAAGATGGTGTGGTAGCCCTGCTCGTCGAGCGCCGCGCGGGCGCGCTGCTTCATCGCGTAGAGCGTGCTCACGTGGTGCGCGGGGAGCGGCGGCCAGCAGCGCTCCATGAAGGGGCACTCGTAGGGCGTCGAGCAGTGCGGGCCGGTGGCCACGCGGGGGAGCGGTCCGGCCAGCACGGCGAGCATCCCGGCGATCTCTCCGGGGATCGCGGCCAGCCGCGCCTCCACCGGGGCCGTCACGTCGGTGCGAACGAAGAGGTTGCTCAGGTCCGGGTAGGCGCAGGCCCGGTTGAGGTGCATGACTTCCATCCGCGTCACCGCGAGGCCCGACCGCCGCGCCACGTGCGCCTGGACCGCGACGTCCGGGAGGTGCTGCTCCTTCACCGACGTGGTCGACTTGACCTCGGTGAGGTCGAAGCCGTCCGGCCGCCGCTCGACGATGTCCACCGACACGTAGACGCCGTCGGCGCGGAAGGCCGCCTCGTAGACCGCGGGCGCGCCCTGCTGGAGCGCCCGCCGGGTGGCGGCCAGGCGCGCTTCGTAGGCGTCGTACGGGAGGTCGATGAGGACGCCGCCCGGCACGTGCGTCCGGGCCAGCGCCCCGACCCGGTGGCCGCGGTCGAAGAGGGCCTGGAGCTGCGGATCGATCGCGAGCTCGGGCGCGGCCGGCTCGTGCACCCGCCACCAGAGCTGCTTGTGGCACTGCAGCCCCGCCATCGCGCGGGACTTGGAGAGGCCGTGCGGCGACGGCACCTAGAGGGGGATCGCGAGGAGGGTGTCGACGCGGCTGCTGTCGCACACCACGAGCCGCTCGCGGAAGCGCAAGACCCCGCCGTCCTCCACCATGGTGTCGACGTAGCGCCCGGTGGCGAAGAGATCCATGGCGCCGCCGCGCATCACGCGCACCACCAGGAACGGCGTCTCGGCGTGGACCACCCCGTTCGTCCCGCTGCGGATGGCGGGCAACCCCACCAGGTGCCGGTAGGCCTGCCGCTCGTAGATGTTCGCCTCCCGCAGGGCGGCGACGCGGTCCTGCAGCATCCCCCGCGAATCGGCGTAGATCAGGCCCGCCTCGAGCCCCCGGCGGTAGTTGTCGGCCGAGGTGATCTTGTAGAGGCACGGGTCGGTGAAGAACTCCGGCCACCGCTCGAGCCGGTCGTCGTCGATGGCGCGCGCGTACTCGGCGTTGAGCTGCGAGACGCGCTCCGCCAGCACGTCACTCCCCCATGTAGCGCCGATACGCCTTCCAGAAGCCGCGCACGGAGGCCTCGGTGGCGCGCGTGTCCTGCGACTCGGCGCCCTCGCCGCCCATGTTGACGACCGATAGCTGCTCGCTCGCGGCGGCGACCCCCCGCTGGACGAAGCCGCCCACGCAGCCGTCCTCCATGGAGACGTAGCCCGCGGGCCCGACCAGGTTCGACTGCTTGAGCCGGCGCCGCCGCATCTCGGGGGTGTCGTCGGCGAACCCGAGATAGGTCCAGTGCAGCTCCATCGCATTCGGGCCCTTGGGCAGCACCTGCCGGACGGCCAGGCAGTTGTGGATCTGCTGGAGCACGAAGCCCGGGAACACGGTGAGGATCTGGAGCTGGATGGAGTCGCCGAACTCGTCCACCGCGTCGAGCAGGCTCGGATCGGCGAGCCGGTAGCGCTCCTTCTCCGAGCGGATGCCCTGCTCGCGGTAGGCGGTGGACTGGGCGTCGTCGGCCCGGGCGATGGTGGTGCTCGCGTGATGCCCGCCGTCGGGGCTGACCAGCACGCCGCCCCCCTGAGTGAGCCGCGTGATCCGGAAGGTGCCGAAGAAGGTGTGGAGCAGGCTCGCGTGATAGGTGTCCTTCACGTTCTCGACGTAGAGCTTCCAGTTATTGGGCAGGGCCTGCACGAAGCGGCCCATCACCCGCACCGGCTTGTGCAGGACGCGCCGGATGCGTCCGAGCACGTCCGCGCCCAGGTACTCCTCGAGGGGCGGCGCCTCGGCCGAGAGGCCGGCGAAGACGAGGCCGTGGAGCGTCGCGATGCGGAGCTTGCGCGGGCCGTGGTCGGCCTTGCAGAAGGAGTCGGGCATGCCGCCCCGGCCGTTGGAGCCCTTCTCGAAGGCGATGCCGACGAGGCTGCCCTGGAGGTCGTACGTCCAGGCGTGGTAGACGCACTGGAAGTGGCTGCCGGTGGTCCCGCTGTCGTCCAGCGCGATCAGGGCCCCGCGGTGGGCGCAGCGGTTCTCGAAGGCGTGGATCTCGCCCGCCGCCCCCCGCACCACGATGACCGGCATCTCGCCCACGAAGGTCGTGCGGTAGTCACCCGGCTTCTCCACGTCCGACTCGAGGCAGACGTAGCTCCAGGTCGGGCCCTCGAAGATGCGGCGCAGCTCGGCGTGGTAGTTCGGCTCGTCCTGGTAGACCCAGTACGGCACGCGCGCCAGTGACGCGCCAGGCCATTCGCGGCGCGGGTCGGAGCCTGCCATGCGCCCGCGAGAATAGCACAGCCGCCGCCCCTCACCCTGCCCTCTCCCCTTTGGGGAGAGGGTTCTGATGACGACTCCCTCTCCCCTTTGGGGAGAGGGTGGGGGTGAGGGGCTAGCAGGGCGAGGGGAAAGCTAGGCGAACGCGGGCATCACCTCGCGCGCGAACAATTCCATCGACCGCACCACGCGGGCGTGCTCGAGATCGCCGAACCAGAAGCTGCAGTTGAAGTGGGTGATGCCGACGTCCCGGCGCAGGCGCTGGATCTGGCGGATGCAGGTCTCGGGCGTGCCGATGACCAGGTAGCGGTCGAGGAGATCGTCGACGTCGGGCTCCTTGGGCGCGGGGACCGGCACGGCTCGTCCGCCCTCCACGCGTTCATAGTGATTACGCAGGCTGAGAGTAACCCGCATGTTCCAGCGCGCCTCCTCGGCGGCGGCGCGCGCGTCCGCGTCGCTCGTGGTCACGTAGACCGCGCGCTGCACGCCCACCTTGAGCGGCGGCTCGGGCTTGACCTCGGCGACCACGCGGTCGAAGAGCCGGCGGAACTCGGCCATGCGCTCGACCGGCACGCCGAAGCCTCCGGTGAGCACGTTGAACCCGCGGCGCACCGCCCCCTCCACGGAATCGGGGCTCTGCGCGGTGATCCAGATGGGCGGGCGCGGCCCCTCGAGCTGCGGGAAGATCGTGGTCTCCGGGATCTTGAACAGCTTGCCCTCGTAGCTGAACGGGCCGCCCGCGAGCGCCTTCAGGATGATGTCGACCGACTCCTC
>JBGOVO010000460.1:0-2621 GCA_041478145.1 Methylomirabilia bacterium | reverse complement strand
GGCTCGCTGCCGCTCGAGGGCGGCATCGAGGCCGCCTACCGCGCCGACCTCGACGCGGCCTCCGATCGCTCCGCCAAGATGGTCGAGATCGAGGAGCGGCTGCAGAAGCTCCGCTCGCCCTTCCGCTCCGCCGAGACGTTCTGGATCGAGGAGATCATCGACCCCCGCGCCACCCGCCCGCTGCTCTGCGAGTTCGCCGAGCTCTCCGCCCCGCTGCGCGAGGCGGGGCCATCCACCCACCGCATGCGGCCGTAGGGGGACCCGCTCCCATGGCGTATCAGGCCTTCGATCTCACCGGCAAGAGCGCTATCGTCACCGGCGGCAACAGCGGCATCGGCCTGGGCATGGCGGAGGCGCTGGCCCAGGCCGGCGCCGCCGTCTGCATCTGGGGCACCAACGAGGAGAAGAACAAGACGGCGCTCGCGCGCTTGAAGGCGCACGGGGGCAAGGCGGTCGCGCTGCGCTGCGACGTGAGCGATGAGGCGGCGGTGGATCGCGCCTTCGCCGATACCGTGTCGGCCCTCGGGGGCGTGGACGCCTGCTTCGTCAACGCGGGGGTGTCCGGCCGCGGCGGCGCGTCGAGCTTCGCGGAGATGACCACCCAGGAGTGGCACCGGGTGCTGGCGGTGAACCTCGACGGGGCCTTCTTCACGCTGCGCGCGGCCGCGCGGCACATGACCGCGCGCGGAAGCGGCGGCTCGCTCGCCGTCACCGCGAGCCTCGCCGCGCTCGAGGGCTCGCCGCTCAGCGCCCACTACGCGGCCAGCAAGGGCGCCATGCTCTCGGTGATGCGCGCGCTGGCGGTGGGGCTCGCGCGCCACAAGATCCGCGCCAACGCCATCGTGCCCGGCTGGATCGAGACCCCGATGACGGAGAAGGCGGTGCACGGCGAGGCCTTCAAGACGCGCGTGCTCCCGCGGGTGCCGGCCCGGCGCTGGGGGACCGGCGACGACTTCGGCGGCCTCGCGGTCTACCTCGCGAGCGACGCGAGCAGCTACCACACCGGCGACACCTTCATCATCGACGGCGGCTACGCCATCTTCTAGTCCACCCTCACCCCGGCCCTCTCCCTGGAAGGGAGAAGGGGTCGAGATCCCCTCTCCCCTCAGGGGAGAGGGGAGGGTGAGGGGTGGCCCTAGGGTCACCCCTCCCGCCACTCCCCGGGCCGCAACCCCCCCAGCGCATACGGCCCGATCGCGGCGCGAATCAACCGCAGCGTCGGATGTCCCACCGCCGCGGTCATCCGCCGCACCTGCCGGTTCCGCCCCTCGCGGAGCCCGATCTCGAGCCACGCCGTCGGGATGGCCGCGCGCCGGCGGATCGGTAGGTCACGCGGCCAGAGCCCCGGCGGCTCCGCGATGAGCCGCACCCGCGCAGGGCGCGCGCGCCCCTCCTTCAGCATCACGCCTCGACGTAGCCGCTCGATCGCCTCGCGCGAGGGCGGGCCCTCCACCTGCGCCCAGTAGACCTTCTCCATCCCGTGCCGGGGATCGGCGAGACGCGCCTGGAGCGCACCGTCGTCGGTGACCAGCACGAGCCCCTCGCTGTCGTGGTCGAGGCGGCCCGCCGGGTAGACGTCGCGCACCGGCACGTAGTCGGCGAGGGTCGGCCGCCCCGCCGTGTCGGTGAACTGGCAGAGCACCCCGAAGGGCTTGTTGAGCAGGATCAGCGTCACTCGGGCTCGAGCGGCGCCATCTGCTGCGGGTCCAGCTCGAGCCAGACCTTCTCGTCCACCTCGAAGATCTCGTGCGGGCGGGCGGTGACCCGCAGCGCGAGGGCGCCGCCGGCGGGTCGCACCGTGTAGTCCCAGTGCTCGCCCAGATAGGCGCGCTGCACCACCGCGCCCCGCATGACCGCGGTGCGCTCGGAGGCGGGCGGCGGCTGCCGGTGCAGCAGGATGGACTGCGGCCGGAGGGAGAAGCTCACCCGGCCGCGCAGCGACGCGGGCTCGCCGAAGGCGCGCCGGGCGATCGTGAAGTGATCGAAGGCGACGTCGTCGCCCCGGACCTCCCCGTCCAGCAGATTCGTGCGCCCGATGAAGCCGGCAACGAAGCGGGTGCGCGGGCGTGCGTAGAGGGCCCGCGGCGCGTCCACCTGCTCGACCCGGCCCTGGTTCATCACCGCGATGCGGTCGGAGGTCACCATGGCTTCGGCCTGATCGTGGGTCACGTACACGGTGGTGATGTGGAACTCGTCGTGCAAGCGGCGGATCTCGTAGCGCATCTCCTCGCGCAGGTTGGCGTCGAGGTTGCTGAGCGGCTCGTCGAGCAGCAGCACCGCCGGTTGCACCACGATGGCGCGGGCGAGGGCCACGCGCTGCTGCTGGCCGCCCGACAATTCTTGAGGATACCGTCCGCCCAGATGGCCCATTTGTACCACGTCGAGGATCTTGTCCACCTTGGCGCGGATCTCCGGCCTCGGCAGGCGCCGCACCTCCAGGCCGAAGGCCACGTTCTCCGCCACCGTCATGTTCGGCCAGATGGCGTAGCTCTGGAAGATCATGGACATGTTGCGCTTCTCGGGGGGCAGCGAGGAGGCGGGGGACGAGATCACCTCGCCGTCCATCTCGATCGTGCCCTCGCTGGGGGCGAGGAAGCCCGCGATCATCCGGAGCGTGGTCG
>JBGOVO010000192.1:0-7342 GCA_041478145.1 Methylomirabilia bacterium | reverse complement strand
CGCGCCGAGATCCAGCGCCTTCATGATCGCGGCCGGGTCGTTCCACGCCACCCGCACCACCGGCACCGTGTCGGTCTGGGAGATCGCCTGCAGCATCGGCCAGAGATTGGTCATGTCGGTCAGCCCGTGCTGCATGTCGACGACCAGGGCGTCGAAGCCCTGGCGCGCCATGACCTCCGCGGTGAACCCGTTGGACACCGACAGCCAGCCCATGGTCACGCACTTGCCGTCGCGCCACATCTGCTTGATCTTGTTCGGTCGCACTGTCGCACCTCGTCGTCAGGGGGGATAGCCGGACTCGCCCGGCGGCAGCGGCGGAAGCGTATCACAGGCCATCGGTGGTATAACACTGCCCCATGGACCTCGAGCTCACGGACAAGGTGGCGATCGTCGGAGGCGCGAGCAAGGGCCTGGGGCGCGCCTGCGCGGAGGTGCTCGCGCAGGAGGGCGCCCGGGTGGCGCTGTGCAGCCGATCGCGGGACGACCTGGAGCGAGCCGCGAAGGAGATTCGCGGCGCGACCGGTCGCGAGGTGCTCGTGTTCGCGGGCGATCTGGATAGACCCGAGACCATCCGCGCGCTGATCGCGGCCACCGTCGATCGGTTCGGGCGCCTCGACATCCTCGTCAACAACTCGGGCGGTCCCCCGCTGGCCCAGGCCCAGACCGCGAGCGAGGAGCAGTGGGCGACCGCGGTGGAGCGCTCGCTGTTCTTCTTCGCGCGGATGTGCCGCGAGGCGCTGCCCCATCTGAAGCAGCAGGCCGCCGGCCGCATCATCAATATCCTGGCCAGCACCGTGTACCAGCCCATCCCCAACCTGGTGCTCTCCGGCGCCACCCGCATGGGCGTGGTGGCGTTCGCCAAGAGCCTGGCCGACGAGGTCGGGCGCGACGGGGTCCTGGTCAACAACGTGTGCCCGGGCTCCATCATGAGCGAGCGGATGCTCTCGAACGTGACCGCGCGAGCCAAGCAGCTCGGCGTCACCCTCGAGGCGGCGCTGGCCCAGCGTGCGGCCGAGACCGCGGTGGGCCGCCTCGGCGAGCCGAAGGAGCTGGCGCACCTGGTCGCGTTCCTCGCCTCCGGCAAGTCCAGCTACATCACCGGGACCACCATTCTCGTGGACGGAGGTCTCGTGCGCTCCGTGCTGTGAACCGCCCCGACGCTGGGAGGTAGAGGCCATGACGCCGGTCCCGCACACCCGCCGCGACGTGTTGAAAGGAGTCGCCGCTCTCGCCGCCGCCGCATCGGTCGGCATCCGGGAGACCACGATGTCCCGACGAGCCCATGCCCAGGGCAGCGCCGCGCAGGCCCGCGCGCGCATCGACGGCGTGCTCCGGCAGGCGGTCGCCGCCAAGGAGGTGCCCGGTGTCGTGGCGGTGGCCGCGACCGAGAGGGGCGTGCTCTACGAAGGCGCCTTCGGCCCGCGCGGCCTCGACCAGAGCGCGGAGATGACGTCCGACACCGTCTTCCGCATCGCCTCGATGACCAAGGCGATCGCCTCCGTCGCCGCGATGCAGCTCGTCGAGCAGGGCAAGCTCAAGCTCGACGACCCCGTGCCCAACATCGACCCGGCGCTCGGCTCGCCCCAGGTGCTGGAGGGCTTCGACGCCGCCGGCGCGCCCAAGCTCCGTCCCGCGAAGCGGCCGATCACCCTGCGCCATCTGCTGACCCACACCGCCGGCTTCGGCTACGAGATGTGGGATCCGAACGTCGGGCGCTACATCAAGGCGGCGGCGATACCCGCGAGGGCCACCGGCAAGGTGGCCTCCATCCGCACGCCGCTGGTCTTCGATCCGGGCGAGAAGTGGGAGTACGGCGTCAACACCGACTGGGTGGGACGCCTCGTCGAGGCGACCAGCGGGCAGCCGCTCGACGCCTATCTCCGCGCCAAGATCTTCACCCCGCTCGGCATGAAGGACAGCGGCTACGTGACCTCGGAAGAGCAGCGCGCGCGCCAGGCGCGCCTGCACCTGCGCCAGGCCGACGGCTCGCTCCTGCCGCAGCCGCTGGAGCCGGTGCCGGTCGCCTCCGAGTTCTGGTCGGCCGGCGGCCCGCTCTACTCGACCGCGCCCGACTACCTCAAGTTCCTGCAGATGCTGCTCCACGGTGGGGCCTGGAACGGCGCGCGGCTGCTGCGGCCGGAGACGGTGGCGCTGATGCACCAGAACCACACCGGCAGCATTCCCGCCGGCATCTTGAAGACGGAGATGCCGAACCTGTCGAACGACGTCGACCTCTTCCCCGGGGCGCAGATCCGGTGGGGCCTGGGCTACATGCTCAACGTGCAGCCGGGGCCGAACGGCCGGAGCGCGGGCACGGTGAGCTGGGGCGGCATCTTCAACACCTACGACGGGCTCGACCCCGCGAAGAAGGTCACCGGGGTGATCATGACGCAGATCCTCCCCTTCGCCGACCCGCGCGCGCTGAAGCTCTACGGGCAGTTCGAGCGGGGGGTCTACGAGGCGCTGCCGACGGCGTAGTCCACCGGCTTCTCTCGAAGACCTACGTGATCGAGTCCGCGCGGTCCACGGGCCGGCTCACGCCGGCAGCTTGTCGCCGTTGGGCGGCGCCGCGACCTCGAAGGCGTTGACGAGCCCCGACAGCATCGCGAAGTAGTTCGCGGCCACGGTCATCTCCACCAGCCACTGGGCGCCGTGGCGCTTCTCGAGCGCGGCGAACGCCGCCTGATCCACGCGGTTCGTGCGCATGAGCTGCCGGACGTAGGTCACGATCTCCCGCTCCTCCGCGGGCAGCTTGCCCGGGTCCCCCTTCGCCCGCAGGAGGTCGATGACCTCGTCCCGCAGGCCGTTCCGGCGGGCCGCCGCGACCTGGGCCGACCACACGTACGCCGCCTCGCGCTCGCGCACCGCGGTCAGGATGGCGACCGAGCGCAGCTTGCCGTCGACCACGCTCTGGTCGCGGAAGAAGGTGACCAGGGGGAGCACCCGCTCCGCCAGCTTCGGGCTGTGGAGCAGCATGCTGAACGGCCCGCGCACGCCGCCGAACACGCTGACGACCGAATCGACGACGGCGTGGTGCTCGGCGGGCACGTCGGACTTGCCGGTGATGGGAGCGATGCGTGGCATGAGCGGCTCCTTTCAGAGGTCAGGGGGTCAGGGCGTCAGGGGGTCGCGGTCAGCGTGCCGAGCACGTCGAAGAACTCCGGGAAGGTCTTCGACACGCAGGACGGGTTCACAATGCGGATGCCCGGCGCGCGGAGCCCGGTCACCGCGAAGCTCATCGCGATGCGGTGGTCGTCGTAGGTCTGCACGTCGCACGGCTGGGGCATGCCGGGATGGATCGTCACCGAGTCCCAGGCGCTCTCCACGCGCAGGCCCATGCGCCGCAGCTCGGTCGCGGCGGCCACCGGCCGGTCGCTCTCCTCGAAATGGGTCTGGGCGATCCCCCGCACGGTCACCGGCCCGTCCGCGAAGGGCGCGATCGCCATCAGGGTCGTCGCGACGTCGCCCATGCGCATGAAGTCGGCGTCCACCGCGCGGAGCCGGGCCGGACCCCGCACCGTGACCGCGTCGGCCGTGACGGCCACCTCGCAGCCCATCCGCGCGAGCACGTCCAGCAGCCCGAGGTCGCCCTGGGCCGAGCCGGTACCGAGCCGCGGCACGACCACGCGCCCCCCGGTGACCGCGGCCGCCGCGAAGAAGTACGAGGCGCCGGAGGCGTCCGGCTCCACCGCGTACGGGCGCCCCGCGTAGCGCTGGCCGGCGGGGACGCGGAAGCGGCGGTCGCCGTCCCGCTCCGCGCTCACCCCGAACGCGGCCATCGTGGACAGGGTCATGGTGACGTACGGGGAGGAGACCAGCGCGCCCTCGACCTCGATCTCCACGTCGCGCCGGGCGTAGGGCGCGGCCATCAGGAGCGCGCTGAAGTACTGGCTCGAGATGTCCCCGCGCATCCGCGCGCGGCCCCCGGCGATCCCGTTGGCGCGCACGACCACCGGCGGGCAGCCGTTGCCCTCGCGGCTCACCGCGTCCACCCCGAGCGCGCGGAGCCCGTCGAGCAGCGGCTGGATCGGCCGCTTGCGCATCGCGGGCGAGCCGTCGACCACGTAGGTCCCCTGCCCGAGCGCGACGGCGGCGGTCAGGAAGCGCGCGGCCGTCCCCGCGTTGCCGATCTCGAGCGTGGCCTCGGTGGAGGGGAAGCGGCCGTCCACGCCGTCGACCACGAAGGTGCGCGCCGCCTCGTCCGCCCGCACGCGCACGCCGAGAGCCTCGAGCGCCCGGTGCATGTAGCGAGTGTCGTCCGAGCAGAGGGCCTGCGTGATCTCGGAGCGCCCGCGGGCGAGGGCCGCGACCAGGAGCGCACGGTTGCTGTAGCTCTTCGACCCGGGCAGCGCCACCACCGCGTCGAACGGACGCGTGATCGGCTGGATCGGCAACACGGAGACTGGCGTGTCCGGCATGACTGGCGCATCATACCGCCGTGCCGGAGGCTCACTCAAACCAGAAGGAGGCGGTATGCGCGGAATGACCCGGGTGCTCTTCCTCGCGGTGGTCACCCTGCTGCTGGCCGTGCCGTCGGGCTACGGGGCCGGCGACATCGACCGCGGTGCGGTGGACTTCAAGACGCCGGCCGAGATCAAGTGGGTCCGGAACGCGGCCGGAACCAACGAGCAGGCCGTGCTCTTCGGAGACCCGAGCAAGCCGGGCCCGTACGTCGTCCGCCTCAGGTGGCTCCCCGGGAACATGAGCCGGCCTCACTTCCATCCGAACGACCGCTTCTTCGTGGTCCTCTCCGGCACCTGGTGGATGGGGACCGGCGAGACGTTCGACCCGGACCGCACCGTACCGGCGCCCGCGGGCAGCTACGTCATCCACTACGCGGGCAAGGTCCACTACGACGGCGCCAAGGACGAGGAGACGGTCATCCAGGTCTGGGGCATGGGGCCGGCCACCGCCACGCCGGCCGAGAGGCGCTGAGCGGGCGGGCGCTCAGGTGATCCGCCAGCTCTTGTCCACGTAGCGGCGCCCGGCCACCTCCGACACCTGGAGCGCGGCGCGGTAGGCGCCGGCCGCCACGGTGTGTACCCGCGTGTCGACCGCGACCTGCTCCGGGTCGGGCCCGCCCTCGAGCGCCTCCCCGAGCACGCGGCCGTCGAGGCCGTCGGCTCCGTCGAGGCCGAGCCGGGCGAGGATGGTCGGCGTGATGTCCACGTTGCCCACGGGCGCGCGGACGGACGCCCGCTTCTTCCAGCCCGCGCCCCAGGCCAGGAACGTGCTCCGGACGTTCCACGGGCTCATGCTGCCGTGGTCGCCGGCGTAGGGCGCGGCGCTGCCGCTGACGTTCGCCAGGTCGGTTCCGGGCACGCCGAACGCGTTGGGCTGCGACGTCCACGGAAACGTGACCAGCAGATCGGCGCCGCGCTCGCGATTGGCCAGGTGGATCAGCTCCAGCGAGAACGTGCCGTCGACGGCGCCGCGCGGATCCCCGGGCTCCCGGCCGGCGTCGAACACCACTCCGCCCCACGCCTGCGACTGCGCGAAGCGCGCGAGGCGCGCGACCCGCTCGCGATCGTGCCCCTCGACGTGGAGCGCGACGGCCTGCCCGCTGCTCGCGAGCACCACGTCGCGGGAGTCGCGGGAGGCCTTCAGCCCGGCCTCGATCAGCGCGCCGGCCACGTCCACGCCGGCCGTGTTGGTGCTGAACCCGTGGTCGGACACGACGAGCACGTCGGCGGAGGCGGTCAGGCCGAGACCATCGAGGGTGGCCAGCACCCGCGCGATCTCCCGATCGTCGTTCCGGAGGGCGTCCCGCGCGGCCGGTGAGCCCACCCCCACGTGGTGCTGGCTGTGGTCCGGCTCGGTCAGCCAGTTGATCACGACGGCGGGCCGCAGCTCCGGGATGACGTACTCGCGCAGGACCCGCTGCGTCCACGTCACCGAGGCGTCGTACCGGGCCGCCCCGGGCTCCTTCGCCGGCGCCGGCCCGAACTTGGCGAGGATCGCCTCGCTCACGTCGGGCGGGTAGGCGACGGTCTTGCCCGCGTCGAGATAGCCGTTGACGAGTACGCCCACGCCCGCCGGCGCCCGCGGATTGAGGAGGAACGCGCTGCCCGTCGAGCCCGAGCTGACGCCGGCCAGCCGGAGCCCGCGCGCGTGGAGCCGCTCGGCCAGCGAGGGGGCGAGCAGGAGGCGCCCGCCGGTGGCGCGGTCGAGCCCGAGGAGATTGCGGTAGTTGCCGGTATCGAAGGCGCGCTCCGGATCGACGGCCGGGACGTACATCTGGTTGCCCAGGAGGCCGTTCGTGCCGGGCTGCGTCCCGGTCGAGAGCGCCGCCGCGTTGACGCGGGTCACGGTGGGGAACACCGCGTGGCCGTTCGTGAAGTCCACCCCCTCGGTGCGCAGCCGGAAGAGGGTGGGCGTGTCCTCGGGGGCGATGGCGTCGGGCCGGAGCCCGTCGACCACGAAGACGATGACGAACCGCGCACCGCTCGGCATGGATAGCTGGGTCGTTCCCTCGTGCCGTGGTAGTCTACCCGCGTTCCCGGAGTTCTGGTCGGCATCTCAACGAGGAGACCCGACGTCCGTTGATCCTCGCCGTCTTCCGCGTCCGCAGCTTCCGCTTCCAGTTGCCCGCCGATCTCCTCACGTCGTGGGCGTTCGAGATGGAGACGATCATCCTGGGCTGGTACGTGCTGGTGCACACCGGCTCGGTGCTCCTGCTCACCGCCTTCGCCTCGCTGCAGTTCCTCGGCACGCTCGCCGCGCCGATGTTCGGGGTGCTGGGCGACCGCCTCGGCGCCCGGGTCCTGCTCTGCGTGATGCGCGCGACCTACGCCGTCCTCGCCGCCCTGATGATGCTCCTGGCCTTCACCGGGATCCTGACCCCGGCGTGGGTGTTCGCCCTCGCCGCGCTCGCCGGCTTCTTCCGCCCCAACGACCTCGTGATGCGGAACTCGCTCGTCGGCGAGACGATCCCGCCGAGCCACCTGATGGGCGCCCTCGGCATGTCCCGCGCCATCATGGACTCGGCGCGGGTGGCGGGGGCGCTTGCGGGCGCCGGGCTCTCCTCGGTCCTCGGCATCGGCTCCACCTACGTCTTCGTCACGGGCTTCTACCTGGCGAGCCTCGCCCTTACCTTCGGCGTCTCACGCCGTCGCCCGGTCGCCGACCCGACCGTTCCTTCCCCCTCTCCCCTCTGGGGAGAGGGCAGGGTGAGGGGCCCGAAGGTGAGGGGCCCGAAGGTGAGGGGCGAAAGAGGGCAACCGCGGTCCCGCTGGCGCGATCTACGCGACGGCCTGGTCCACATCGTGACGACGCCGGCGCTGCTCGCCCTCATGTGGCTGGCGTTCCTGATCAACCTGACGGCCTACCCCGTGTCGAGCGG
>JBGOVO010000201.1:0-7165 GCA_041478145.1 Methylomirabilia bacterium | reverse complement strand
CCTTCATCGACACGTTGTCGCGCGTGATCACGTCCTGGGGCGGCACGTCCATGGTGATCGTGCGCAGGCTCACCTTGACCATCTTGTCGATGAACGGGATCAGCAAGACCAGCCCCGGCCCCGACCCCTCGCCCCCGGGATTGAAGATCGCGTTGGTCCGCCGCCCGAAGCGGAAGATCACCGCCCGCTCGTACTCCCGCAGGATGCGGAACGACGAGAAGAAGATGTAGAGCAGGATGATCAGCACCGGGATGATGCCGAAGATGAGCTGCATGCCTTCCATGGGCCGCCTCCTGAGGAGTCCTAGGGTCGCTGGGCCGAGCGGGTGACCTTGAGAGTGAGGCCGTCGATGGCGGTGACCTGGACCGGCTCGCCGGCTCCGACCGCGTCCGGGCTCACCGCGCGCCACAATTCGCCGTCGATGAGCACCTGCCCTTCGGGCTGGAGCGCGGTCCGGGCCACGCCGAGCCGCCCCACCATCGCCGAGGATCCGGTCACGGAGGGCCGGTACAGCGCGCGGATGCCCATGGACACCGCGAAGAACACCAGCGCCGCCGTCGTGCCCACGGTGGGGATGATCACGAACCACGAGAGCCGGATGCCGGTCGTCTCGGGCGTGTCGTAGAGCATGAGCGAGCCGAGCAGCATGGCGACCACGCCGCCGATCGTGAGGATGCCGTGGCTCACCACCTTGATCTCGACGATCAGCAGCACCACGCCGAAGAGGAGCAGGAGCAGACCGGCCCAGTTGACCGGCAGGCTCTGGAAGGCAAAGAAGGCCAGGATCAAGCAGATGCCCCCGATGACCCCGGGCAAGATCGAGCCCGGGTTGGACAGCTCGAAGAAGATGCCGAGCATGCCCGCCATCATCAGGAGGTAGGCGATGTTCGGGTCCGAGATGAGGGCGAGGAACCGGTCGCGGAAGCGCACCTCGATGACCTTGACCGGCGCATCCTTGGTGGCGAGGGTGACCGAGCCCCTCGACGTCTTGACGGTGCGCCCGTCCACCTTGGCGAGCAGATCGGGCAGGCTGTCGGCGACCAGATCCACGACCTTGAGCTTGACCGCTTCCCGCTCGGTGGCGGAGACCGACGACCGCACCGCCTTCTCGGCCCACTCCGCGTTGCGCCCGCGCTCGGTGGCGATGGTGCGCGCGAACGCGGCGGCGTCGTTCTCGACCTTCTTGCTCATCTCCTTGTCCATGGAGCCGCCGACCGCCACCGGATGCGCGGCCCCGATATTGGTGGCGGGCGCCATGACGGCCACGTGGGCGGCCATGGTGATGAAGACGCCGGCCGAGGCGGCGCGCGCGCCCGCGGGCGCCACGTACACGATGACCGGGATCGGGGAGCCGAGGATGGTCTGCACCATGGACCGCATGGAGCGCTCGAGCCCGCCCGGCGTATTGAGCTGGACGATGAGGGCCTGGGCGCCCTCGCTCTGCGCCCGGTCGATCGCCATCGTCAGCAAGCGCACGGTGACCGGGGTGATCGCGCTGTCCATCTCGATGGAGGCGACGGGCTGCGTGGCGGCGACGGCCGCGCTGGCGGTCGGAAGCAGCGCGGCCAGGCCCAGCAGGATGGCGGCGATGCCGAGGAGAGGCCGACGCGTGGCCGATCTCACGGCGTCATCTTAGCATGCGGCTGCGCACCGCCCCGGCCGCGTCTAGCGGGCGAGCGCCACCACCGAGAGCAGCTCGAAGAGCAGGTTCGCGGCCAGCACGCCGGTGATGGCGCCGGGCCCGTCGTAGGGCGGCGAGACCTCGACGATGTCCGCCCCGGCCAGCTCGAGGCCTCGGAGGCCGCGCACGAGGCCGAGGGCCTCGTAGGACGTGAGCCCGCCCGCCTCCGGGGTGCCGGTCCCCGGCGCATAGGCCGGGTCGGCCGCGTCGACGTCGAAGGAGCAATAGACGGGCCCGCCCGCGAGCCGGCGCAGCCGCTCGACCACCGAGGCGACGCCCCGCTCCTTGACGTCCTCGATGCGGACGACCTCGAAGCCGTGCTCGGCGTGGAAGTCGAAGTCCTCGGGGCCGTAGAGCGGTCCGCGGATGCCGACCTGGATGGAGCGCCGGCCATCGATCAGCCCTTCCTCGATCGCCCGCCGGAAGGTACTGCCGTGGTAGTAGGGCAGCCCGAAGTAGCGGTCCCAGGTGTCGGGATGGGCGTCGAAGTGCACGAGGCCCAGCCGGCCGTGCCGCTTCGCGAGCGCCCGCAGCACGGCCAGGGTCACGGTGTGGTCGCCGCCCACGCAGAGGGGGACCGCGCGCGCCTCGACGACCGGCGCCAGCGTGCGCTCGATGGCCGCGAACGTCGCCTCGATCGAGATAGGCGGCGCGTCCACGTCACCGCAGTCGGCGACCCGGAGGCGGTCGAAGGGATGCACCCGCAGGGCCGAGTTCCACGGGCGGATCAGGGAGGATTGCTCCCGCACGTGCCGCGGGCCCATGCGGGCGCCCGAGCGGTAGGAGCAGCCGCCGTCGAACGGGATGCCGCAGAGGGCGACGTCGAGGCCGGCGGGCGACTCGACGTACGGCAACCGCATGAAGGTGGCCGGCTGGGCGAAGCGGGGCGACGCGAAGCCGTCTCGGGGCTTGGGGTGCTCCCTCGACGCGTCCATGCGTTGCCCGGGGCCCGCCAGGCGGCTAGAGCTCGCTGCGGAGCGCCGCCACCGCCTCGGCCAGGCGCGCGATCTCGGCGGCGGTGGTGTGGACCGAGAAGCTCGCTCGCAGGGTACCGACGATGCCGAGGCGCTTCATGAGGGGCTGCGCGCAGTGGTGACCGGCGCGCACGGCGATGCCGTGCTGATCGAGCAGGGCCGCGCCGTCGTGCGGATGAAAGCCCTCGACGTTGAAGGCGAGCACCGCACCCTTCATCTGCGGGTTGCGCGGGCCGTAGAGCGTCACGCCGGGGATGGGCGCCAGCGCCTCCATCGCGGCGGCGGTCAACGCCTGCTCGTGGGCACTCACCTCGCTCATGCCCAGCTTCCCGAGGTACTCGACGGCGGCGTGAAGGCCGACGGCGCCCGCGATCGGCGGCGTGCCGGGCTCGAACCGCCACGGCAGGTCGTTCCACTGGGCGTGGTCGATCCAGACCTCCTTGATCATCTCGCCCCCGCCCCAGGCGGGCTCGAGCCGCTCCAGCACCTCGCGGCGGCCGTAGAGCACGCCGATGCCGGTGGGCCCGAGCATCTTGTGGCCGGAGAACGCGAAGAAATCCACACCGAGGGCCGCGACGTCGACGGGCAGGTGAGGTACCGACTGCGCGCCGTCCACCAGGACGAGCGCACCCACCCGGTGGGCCTGCTCCGCGATCTGGGCCACCGGGTTGATGGTGCCGAGCACGTTCGAGACGTGGGCCACCGCCACCACCTTCGTGCGCGGCGACAGGAGCCGGGCGAAGACGTCCAGATCGAGATAGCCCTCGTCCACCACCGGGATCGCGCGGAGCACGGTCCCGTGGTCGCGGCAGGCCATCTGCCACGGAATCAGGTTGGAGTGGTGCTCCATCTCGGTGACGATGATCTCGTCGCCGGGGGCGAGCGTGCGCCCCACCGCCTGCGCGACGAGATTGATGCCGTCCGTGGTTCCGCGGGTGAAGATGATCTCCTCGCGGCTCCGGGCGCCGATGAAGGCGCGCACCGCGTCGCGCGCGCCCTCGTACCGCTCGGTGGCCTCCTCGCCCAGGGTGTGGATGGAGCGGTGCACGTTGGCGTGATTCGTCTCGTAGTAGCGCTGCACCGCCTCGATCACGGCCACCGGCTTCTGGCTGGACGCCGCGGAGTCGAGGTAGACGAGCGGGTGCCCGTTCACGATCCGGGAGAGGATGGGGAAGTCCCGCCGGCACTTCTCGCCCATGCTCATCGCGTCGCCTCCTTCTTGAGCGCGCCCTGCAGCACCGTGAGCGGCAGCGCCACGCACTTCATCCTCGACGGGCGGATGTCGGAGTCGAGCCGCTCCAGCAGGCTCGCCGGCGTCAGCTCCCCGGCGAGGCCCGCGGGCTGGCCCTGCACCATCTCCAGCAGCAGGTCGGCGGAGGCCGCGGAGATGGCGCAGCAATCGCCGCTCCACCTTGCCTCGGCCAGCCGCCCGTCCGCGAGCCGGCCCTGGATGCGCACGCGATCGCCGCAGAGCGGGTTCACGTCCTCGCCCGCCACGTCCGGGCGCTCGAGCATGCCCCGGAAGCGCGGCCGGCGGAAGCGATCCCGGATCACGTTGCTGTAGAGGGCCATGTCACTCCGACAGCTCGCCGCGCACGGCGCTCTTGCGATAGGGCGGGAAGCGGTACGCGCTGTCGCGCGACAGGAGGCCGCCGTGGCCTAGCGCCGCGAGCTCGGCGGCCCCCGACGGCTCACCGGCCAGGATGCGCGGCAGGACCAGATCGAAGGTCGTGGCCTGGGAGAACATGCCGCAGGCCGGCATGCCCAGCACGGGATGGCCTCGGACGTCCGCGATCCAGAGCAGGCTGCCCGGATGGGCGGGCGCGCCGTGCCGGATCATGCGGCCGCCCAGTCGCTCGAGCCCGGCGAAGACGGGATCCAGCGGATCGAGCGAGCCCGCGCCCGCCGCGATCAGGATGTCAGCGCCGGCCGCCAGCAGGCTCTCCATCTCCGCGGCGGTGGCGGCGGCGTCCCCGGCCGCGTAGCGCACCGGGAGCAGCCGCGAGCCGAACCAGTCGATCTTCTCGGTCAGCGACGATTCGAAGCGCTGGCGCTGGGGCGGGGCCAGGCTCTCGCGGCTCAGCGCCCCCAGCACCCGGGGCAGGAAGGGCTTCACCGAGACGAGGCCGCCCGCGCTCCACGCGCGCGTCTCGGCTTCCTTCACGAGCCGCTCGGGGATGGCCAGCGGCGTGATCTTGGCCCGGGCCACCACCTCGCTCGCTTCGACCGGCTGGAGGTCGTACAGGGAGAACACCGACATGCCCTCGAGGCCGTTCACCGCCTCGAGCGCGGCCGCGTTCACCCGGACGAGACCCCGGCGCTGGCCCGCGAGAGTCCACTGTCCGCCGGTGTAGCCCTTCACCTCCACGTGGGCGCCGCAGGCCGCGGCGGCGAGGCGGGAGCCGGCCGGCTCCTCGTGCACGTCGCCCGGCTCCAGCTCGAGCAGGTGCACTTCCGGCCACGGGAGTGCGAGCAGCCGGGCGGCGGCGGCCGCGTCGAGGGTCTGGCCCTTGGCGATGGCCACCTTGCCGGCCTCGTCGCGCACGTCGTGGCAGGCGATGCGGCCTTCGAGGGCCGCCACCGTGACACCTGGACTACGCTTTACTGCAACAGCCTTCATACTCTTTTCTGATTGGGGGGGAGCGGCGTCGCTCCTCCCCCAAGCCCCCCCACCGCATCGATCATTCGCGCAAACTCGGGATCCATTCTTTGATCGCGCTCACTTGAGGCCGCGGCGGACTTTCTCGCTGATCGGCATGCCGGTGGTGTGGCGGTGGGTGGCCAGGGCCTCGGCGAGGATGCTGAGCGCGATCTCGGCCGCGGACTGCGCGCCCAGGTCGAGGCCGATCGGCACGCGCACACGCGCGAGCGCCTCCTCGCTCACCCCGTCTTCCCGCAGCAGGTTCAGGATCGCGGCCCCGCGGCGCGTGCTCCCCAGCAGCCCGATGTACCCCACCGGTGTGGTCAGGGCGTGGCGCAGCACGGGAAGGTCGTACTTGTAGTCATGGGCCACCAGCACCAGGGCAGTGGTCGGGATGAGCGGCACCTGCGTCACCAGCTCGGAGGGCACGCCGATCCGGAGATCGTCCACGTCCGGGAAGCGCTCCTTGGTCGCGAAGCGCGGCCGGCCGTCCACCACGATGGTGCGGAACCCGAGCTGCTTGGCCATCGCGGTGAGCGGCATCGCGACGTGGCTGGCCCCCACCACGAGGAGGATGGAGGGCGGCGCGAAGACCTCCGCGAAGGCCCGCACGTTCTCGAGGAACAGTGTCCGCGACTTGCCGGCCGCGAGCGCCAGGCGCGCCTCGGCCTCGAAGCGCTCATCGAGAAAGCCGTCGCCGAGCGTGCCCTCCCGGTCGCCGCGATCCAGCAGCAAGAGCTTGGCCCCGTTGTGGGGCGGATCGAGCCGCGTCACGATGGCGGCGCGCCCCCCCGCCTCCGCGCGCGCGCGCGCCTTCTCGTCGAAGACCAGCGTGGCGTCGTCGGTCTTGCCGAGCGTCACCGGCTCCACGAAGACCTCGATGGTCCCGCCGCAGGTGAGCCCGATCTCCCACGCTTCCTCGTCGCCCAGGTTCAGCTCGAGGAGGCGGGGCGCGTTCTTGTCGAGCACGTCGGCCGACTCCTCGATGACCTGCGCGTCCACGCAGCCCCCGATGGTCACCGAGCCGAGGACGCGGCCGCCCTCGCCCACCAGCATCTTCGCCCCTTCCTTGCGGGGCGTGGTGCCGCGGGTATTGACGAGCGTGGCCACCGCCACCTTGGACTCCTTCTGCTTCAGTTGATCGAGATGATCGGAGAGCTCGCTCATGGCACTACCTCAGATTGAGATGGCCGGCCAGGTCCCGCAGGCTCGCCAGGTTGTGCGCCGCCGCGAAGTGGTCCACCAGAGGCAGCGCCGCGGCCATGCCCCGCGTGAGGGGCTCGTACGAGGGATTGCCTAGCAGCGGATTGAGCCAGATCAGCCGTCCCGCCTTGCGCTTGATCGTGAGCATCTCGTTGGCCAGCACGTCGGGCTCGCCGGTGTCCCAGCCGTCCGAGAGCACGAGCACGATGGTGCGGCGGTTCACCAGGTTCCCCCAGCCGGCGTTGAACTCCTGCAGCGACTCGCCGATCCGGGTGCCCCCGGAGAAGTCGCGCACCTCCGTGAGCCGGGCCAGGGCCTGCCGGTAGGAGGCGCCCTTGAGATGCTCGGTCACCCGCGTCAGTCGCGTGGAGAACGTGAAGGTCTCCACCCGCCCGAAGACGTTCTGCAGCGCGTAGAGGAACTGGAGCAGGAAGCGGCTGTAGAGGTCCATCGAGCCCGACACGTCGCAGAGCAGCACGAGCCGGATCTTGCGCCTCCGGCGCTCTCTTCTCCGCAGCTCGATGATCTCGCCCTTCATGAGGTTGGCCCGCATGCTGCGCCGCATGTCGATGACGCCGCCCCGCCGCGTCGGCCGCTTGCGCCGGCTGATGCGCCGGGCCAGCCGCTTGGCGATCAGGATCGTGAGCCGGGCTACCTCGTCGAGAT
>JBGOVO010000265.1:0-5742 GCA_041478145.1 Methylomirabilia bacterium | reverse complement strand
GGCCGCGACCTACGCCACCCTGCGGATCGTGCGCCTGTCGCCCGCCGAGGCCATCCGGCGCGGGGCCTGAGGTGGTCGTCCGCGCGCTCGGGCTCAGCAAGACGTTCCGCGGCCCCGACGGCCGGCCGGTGCCGGTGCTCGAGTCCGTTGACCTGGAGGTGAAGGCGGGGGAGTTCGTGGCGGTGACCGGCGCGTCCGGCTCCGGCAAGTCCACGCTGCTCAACCTGCTCGGGCTCCTCGAGCCGCTCGACGCGGGCGAGATCTGGCTCGACGACGTCTGCGTGAGCCGTCTCTCCCGCCGGGCCCAGTGCCCGGTGCGCGGCCGCTCCATCGGCTACGTCTTCCAGTCGTTCCTGCTGATCGCGGGCCTCACCGCCCTGGACAACGTGCTGCTGGCCGCGCGCTACGTCGGCCGGCCGCGGCGCGAGGCGCTGCCCGAGGCGCGCGCCCTGATGGAGCGGCTCGGGGTGGCGCACCGGAGCGGCCACTATCCGGCCCAGCTCTCGGGCGGCGAGCAGCAGCGGGTGGCCTACTGCCGCGCGGTGCTCAACGCCCCCCCGCTCGTCCTGGCCGACGAGCCGACCGGCAACCTGGACGAGAGCCATGCCGGGGTGATCCTCGGCGAGCTGCGTGGGTTCTGCCGCGACCGCGGGGCCTCGGTTATCCTGGTGACACACCGGGCCGATGCGGCCGCCCGCGCGGACCGCACCCTGCGCCTGCGCGGCGGCCGGCTCGAATCCGACGGAGGCGAGCGAACGACATGACCACGCGACTCCCGAAGCCCGGACCTACAACGCGCCGGCGGAGCGCGTGTTCACGGTGACGCGCTCGGTGCTCAAGAGCCTCGGCTGGGACATCGACAAGGAGGATCGCGCGGTGGGCTGGATCCGCACCGACTCGCGACGGATGGACGGCGACAACTTCGGGGTGTACGCCAAGGGGGTCAAGCACCGGCTGCGCCTGGTCATCACCCGCCAGGACGCGAACCGGACCACCGTGACCGTCGAGCGGCGCGTGTACAAGGAGGAGCGCATCCTCTTCGTGGACAAGGAAGAGGACATCAAGACCGACGATCGCTCGGTCGAGAAGCGGATCCTGGACGAGATCGGCCGCTCGCTCTAGTGGCGGCTCTCCGGGGCGCCGGCGTCGTCGTCCTGGTGGTGGTGCTCGCGGCGGGGTTGCTCGGGCCGGGGCTGGGTCGAGCGCCCTTCGACGATCCGGGTGAGGGGCAGCACGCCGAGATCGCCCGCGAGCTGCTCGGGGGGAGCTGGCTCACCCTGCGATTGAACGGGGTGCGCTACTTCGACAAGCCGCCGCTCCTCTACTGGCTGACCGCGACGTCGTTCACGCTCTTCGGCCTCTCCGAGGGGGCGGCGCGCCTGGTCCCGCTGCTGGGCGCGCTGCTCGCGGTGGCGGGCACGACGTGGCTCGGGGTCCGGCTCCTGGGCCCCGGGGCGGGACTGCTGGCCGGCGCCGCGCTGCTCTCCTGCGCGCTCTTCGCCGCCTTCGCGCGCTACGTGCGACCGGAGACCTTGTTCGTCGCGGCGATCCAGTGGGGCTTCACCGGGCTGTTGCTGGCGGTGGATCCGGATCGAACCGATGGCGCCCCCGCCCCCGGTCATTGGGCGGTGCTCGGCGGCGCGGCGCTGGGCCTCGCCGCGCTCGCCAAGGATCCGCTCGGGCTGCTCGGCCCCCTCGTCGCGATCGGGGCGGCGCTCGCGCTGGCGGGCCGGCTGCGCCCGGTGCGCGCGTGGCTGCCGCCGCTCGGTCTCGGGCTCGCGCTCGTGATCGGCCTCGGCTGGTACGCGGTCGCGGCGGCGACCGAGCCCTCGTTCCTCTGGTACACCGTGGTCGACAACCACGTGCTGAATGTCGTGCGCATGCGCGCGTTCCCGGACGAGGACGTCCCCCTCTCCGCCCTCGAGTTCCTGACCGCCGCCGGCTTCGGCGCGTTCCCGTGGATCCTGGCCGCCGCCGCGGCGGCGGGCTCGCTCGTCCGCCGGCGCGCCTGGCGCGACCCGGCCGAGCTGCCGTGGGTGGCCCTCGCCCTCTGGGCGGTGGGCGTGCTGCTGCTCTTCACCGTCTCGCCGTTCAAGCTCCCGCACTATGGGCTGCCCGCCTATCCGGCGGTGGCGCTGCTCGCAGCGCGCGCCTGGCGCGACGCGGCGGCGCGGCCGCGGGCGCTGATCGCGATCCACCTGGCCCTGTTCGCGCTCGCGGGCGCGGGCTGCGCCTGGGCGGCGGCGGGCGATGGACGGGCGTTCACCACCGCGGTGTTCGGAGTCTCCGACGTCTACTCGCGAAAAGAAGCGGCCTGGGGCCAGGCCGCGCCGTATCCGACGTGGTCGTCGCTGCAGCCGCTGGTGGCGTGGGCGGCGGTGGTCCTGCTCGCGGGCGCCGCCGCGCTCGCGGTGGCGGCCGCGCGGGGCTCGGCGCGCCTCGGGGCCGGAGCGGTCGCGGGGGTGATGCTGCTGCTGGTGCCGGTGGTAGCGACCGGTCTCGCGGTGACCTCCTCCGCGCGCGCGGTGTCGGTGATGGCGGCGGAGATCCGCGCGCGGCTGGCCCCCGGCGACGTGCTCGTGCTCGAGGGCCCCATCGAGAACGCGGGGGCGGTGGAGTTCTACTCGGGGCATCGTCCGGTGCTGCTGGACGCGGCCCGCAGCGTGCTCGGCATCGGCTCCACGTTCGGCGACGCCGCCGCGACGTTCTGGAGCGAGCCCCGCTTCGCCGAGGCCTGGGCGTCGGCCCGGCCGCCGTACCTGCTGACCACGCGCGCGCCCGATCACAGCGTGGTCGCCTCGCTGCCCCCGCGCAGCGCGCGACTGCTCTTCGCCCACAACGGCCGCTGGCTCTATGGCCGCGCGCCCGCCGTCGACGGGCCCTCGGCCGGGCGCTGACCGATGCTGACCGAGCTGATCAGCGACTTCACCTACCCGGGCGTGTTCCTGATCCTGCTCGCCACCGGCCTGGGCGTGCCGATCCCGGAGGAGCTGCCCATCGCGATCGCGGCCATGATGGCGCGCTGGGAGGTGATGCACTGGTTCGGCGCGCTGCTCTCCTGCCTGGCCGGCGTCCTGGCCGGCGACATCCTGCTGTACTGGGTCGGCCGGCACTTCGGCCGGCGCATCCTCCAGTGGTCGACGGTGCGTCGCATCCTCACCCCGGCCCGCGAGGCGCGGGTCATGGACGCGTACCATCGCCACGGGCTCAAGTTCGTGGTGCTGGCCCGCCTCGTCATGGGGCTGCGCGCGGCCGCCTTCCTGACCGCCGGGCTCGTACGCGTGCCGTTTCCCCGCTTCCTGCTCGTGGATCTGGCGGCCGTGCTCGTGAGCGTGCCGCTGTCCTTCGGGGTCGCCTACGCGGTCGCCGACTCGGTGGCGGTGGCCCTGGCCCGGGTGCGGGAGCTGCAGCTCTGGGTCGCCGGGCTCGCGCTCCTGGTCGCCGCCGGCTGGCTGATCGTCCGGCTGCGCCGTCGGCGGCGTGGCTAGCCGCCCGCTGTGATATCGTGAGCCAATCGTGAGCGAGAGCTACCTGCGCACGCTGTTCCTCCACCCACCCGCGGTGGCCGGCTTCGACGGCGGCGCCGGATCCCGCTACCAGGCGAAGCGCGAGATCCGCTCCTTCTGGTACCCGACCTGGCTGGCGCAGCCCGCCGCGCTCGTGCCGGGCTCCCGCCTCGTGGATGCGCCGCCCGACGGGCTCACGCTCGACGACGTGCGCCCGCTGGCGCGCGACTACGACCTCTGCGTGATGCACACGAGCACCCCGTCCTTCGCCTCCGACGTGCGCGTGGCCGAGGCGCTCAAGGCCGAGAATCCCGCGCTCACCATCGGGCTCGTGGGAGCGGCGGTGGCGGTGGCCCCGGAGGCCTCCCTCCGCGCCAGCTCCGCGCTCTCCTTCGTGGGACGGAACGAGTTCGACTTCACGATCCAGGAGGTGGCGCAGGGCCGGCCTCTCCGGAGCGTCCGCGGGCTCTCCTACCGGGTGAACGGCCACGTCGAGCACACCGCCGAGCGCCCGCCGCTCGAGAACATGGACGCGCTGCCCTTCGTGACGCCGGTCTACAAGCGCGATCTCACCGTGGAGCACTACGCGATCGGCTACCTGCGCCATCCGTACGTGTCGCTGTACACCGGCCGCGGCTGCCGCTCCCGGTGCACGTTCTGCCTCTGGCCCCAGACGGTGGGAGGGCAGCGCTACCGCACGCGCAGCCCCGAGCACGTGGCCGAGGAGATGGCCCTCGCCGCGCGCCTCTTCCCCCAGGTGCGCGAGTTCTTCTTCGACGACGACACGTTCACCGACGACCTGCCGCGGGCCGAGGCGATCGCGCGCCGGCTCGGCCGGCTCGGCATCACCTGGTCGATCAACGCCAAGGCCAATGTCCCGTACGCGACCCTGAAGGTGCTCAAGGACAACGGGCTCCGGCTGCTCCTCGTCGGCTACGAATCGGGCAACCAGGCCATCCTCAACAACGTCAAGAAGGGAGTGCGGCTCGACGTGGCGCGCCGGTTCACCCGCGAGGCCAAGGCGGTGGGCATCGCCATCCACGGGACGTTCATCCTCGGCCTGCCCGGGGAGACGCGCGAGACGATCGCGGAGACCATCCGCTTCGCGGCCGAGCTCGATCCCCATACCATCCAGGTCTCGCTCGCCGCGCCCTATCCGGGCACCGCGCTCTACGAGGAGGCCCAGCGCAACGGCTGGCTCGAGTCCGACGAGCTGGTGGACGGCCTGGGCGTGCAGGTGAGCGCGCTCGGTTACGCGCATCTCTCGCGCCCGGAGATCTTCCGCTCGGTGGACCAGTTCTACCGCCGGTTCTACTTCCGCCCGCGCAAGGTGCTCTCCCTCGCCGCCGAGATGGTCCGCGACCGCCGGGTCATGAAGCGCCGCCTGTCGGAAGGCCGCGAGTTCCTGAAGTTCCTGCGCACCCACCGCTGATCCGGACGATTGTCCGCCGCCCTGGGGGAGTGCGGGGGCCATGTCGAGGCCCCCGCAGATGAAAGGAAGTTCCCCGCATCCAGGCGCAACGCTCACTCACAGCGCCGAAACCCCAGCCTCGACGCCGAGTTGTCTGCGGCTGGGTCGCGCGTGCTAGCATGGACCCCGCATGAAGGTTCTCGTCATCGACACCATCGCCGCCGAGGGGATCGCCTACCTCACCGAGCGCGGCTTCCAGGTGGACCAGGTCTCGAGCAAGCTGCCCAAGGACGAGCTGCACGCGCGCCTGGGTGACTACGAGGCCATCGTCACGCGCTCCTCCACCACCGTGACCCCGGAGTTCCTGGCCCGGGCGCGCCGGCTGCGCATCCTGGGCCGGGCCGGCGTCGGGGTGGACAACATCGACGTGGACGCGTGCTCGCGCCAGGGCATCGTGGTGGTCAACGCGCCCTACGGCAACGTGGTCTCGGCCGCCGAGCACACCGTCGGCATGCTGCTGGCGCTGGTCCGCAAGATCCCGGCCGCTCACGACTCGCTCAAGCAGCTCGAGTGGGACCGCGGCATCTACGGCTCCGAGCTCTTCCGCAAGACCGCGGGGGTGCTCGGCCTGGGCAAGGTGGGCTCCCGGGTGGCCGCGCGGCTGCGGGCCTTCGACATGGAGGTGCTGGTCTACGATCCCTTCATCCCGGAGAGCCGCGCGCGCGACCTGGGGGTGCGGCTGACGGATCTGCAGACCGTGCTGGGCCGCGCCGACATCCTCACCGTCCACGTGCCGCTGACCGACGAGACCGAGAACATGATCGG
>JBGOVO010000006.1:0-30105 GCA_041478145.1 Methylomirabilia bacterium | reverse complement strand
GCTCAATACCTCGCGCGGCGGCGAACAGACGCATGCCTGCATGCCCGGCTGCGTCATCCAGTGCAGCAATGTCTACCACGACGCCAGCGGCAAGGAAGTGGTCTCGCCGGTCGAGTACGAGACGCTAGGGCTCCTCGGGACCAACTGCGGCCTCTCCGATCCCGACGACCTCGCCCAGATGAACTACATCGCCAACGACCTGGGGGTGGACACCATCGAGACCGGAGCCATGATCGCGGTGCTGATGGAGGCCGGGCTCGCCCCCTTCGGCGACGTGCGGTTCATGGCGGACTGCCTCGCCGAGATCCAGCGGGGCACCCCGAACGGGCGGATCTGGGCCCAGGGCACCTGGCGCGTGGGCGAGCACTATCACGTCAAGCGCGTGCCGGTCATCAAGAAGCAGGCGATCAGCGCCTACGATCCGCGGGTGGTCGAGGCCACCGGCATCACCATGATGGCCACCGCCCAGGGCGCCGATCACACCGCGGGCAACCTGCCGCGGCTCAAGACCCGCGAGATGCAGGCGCCCGCGATCGTGGAGCAGAGCGTGGCCCACCAGGCGCGTATCGCGGCCAACGACTCACTCGGCCTCTGCATCTTCGGGATGAGCGTGACCACCCCGAACGTCGAGTTCATCACCAACGCCATCAACGCGGCCCACGGCACCAGCCTTACACCGGCCTTCTTCGACGCCCTCGGCCGGCAGGCTCTCAAGCTCGAGCACGAGTTCAACCGGCAGGCCGGCTTCACCGCCAAGGACGACGAGCTGCCCGAGTTCTTCTACACCGAGGCGCTGCCCCCGACCAATCACGTGGCGCGCTTCCACGCGTCCGACGTGCAGGGGATGTACGAGCGGCTGCCCACCTGAGCGGATCGGGAGACGACCGGTCTCCCCGGGGCCCCGCCCGCCTCCACCCGGAGCGCGGGAGCGGGGCCCCGACGCGCTCGCCGCCCCTTGACAAGCGGGGCCCGCCAGTTTGTAATGCCGCCCACGCTTCGTTCCCGACCGACGCAGTTTGGGAGGCCGCTCATGTCCCTGCGCAGATCGACCGTGTGGATGTTCCTCGCTTCCGGGCTGATCGCCGCGCTGCTGCTCTCGAGCGCTCAGCCGACGCCGGACGCTCACGCCCAGGCCAAGAAGCTCAAGATCGGCGTGATCTTCGACTACACCGGCCCGCTCGCGGGGGGCGGCTCCGATCTGCACGCGCTCGGCGCCAAGATCATGATCGACTACTTCGCCAAGAAGGGTGGGGTGGAGGGCTACCAGCTCGAGGCGGTCTACGCCGACGCGCAATCCAAGCCCGACGTCGCCATCAACGAGGCGACACGCCTCATCGAGCAGGAAAAGGTGGATATGCTGCTCGGCTTCTACTCCTCGGCCCAGTGCGTGCCGGCGGCCGCGCGCGTCGAGCAGCTCCACAAGTTCATGTGGATCACGACGTGCATCTCCTCGGCGGTGCTCGAGAACCGTCACCTCAAGTATGTGTTCCGGGTACAGCCGAGCGGCCGGCAGTTCGGCCTGATGTCCACCGATTTCATCGCCCAGAACGCCAAGGCCAAGTTCGGAAAGGAGCCCAAGGACCTCAGGGTGGCGATCATCCATGAGGACGGCGCCTACGGGGTCGACGTGTCGAAGGGCAACGAGGAGGGGGCGAAGAAGGCGGGCTTCAACATCGTGCTGAAGGAGGGCTACTCGGCGACCGCTCCCGACCTGGCCTCGCTCGTGACCAAGCTGAAGCGGGCCCGTCCCGACGTGATCTTCCACACCGGCTACAACCCGGACATCTCGTTGTTCCTGCGGCAGTCGCGCGAGCTGGGCCTGCGCTTCAGCGCGCTGGTGGGGCACGGCGCCGGCTATGGCGTCTACGACAAGCTGAAGGAAGCGCTCGGGAAGGACGTGAACTATTTCTTCAACGTCGATCCGATCTCGATCTGGCTGGCCAATCCGGCGGCGCTCAAGCCCGAGCTGCTGCCCTTGATCAAGATGGTGGGCGACGAGTACGAGAAGGCGCGGCCGGGGACCACCATTCGGTCGGCCCACGTGGGCATGGCGGCGTCCAACACCTACGTGTTCATGACCGAGGTGCTGCCGCGCGCGATCAAGAAGTACGGCGGGATCGACGCGGATGCGCTCCGCAAGGCCGCGCTCGAGGTGAACCTGCCCGAGGGTGGCACCATGCTGGGCTTCGGCGTGAAGTTCGAGCCCGAGACCGCCGCGATGGCCGGCCAGAACGATCGCGCCTTCCCGGTGATCATCCAGTACGTGGACGACAAGCCGTACGTGGTGTGGCCCAAGAGCTTGCAGCTCCGCGAGCCGGTGCTGCCCCTGCCGAGCTCGTCACCCTACGCGGCCAACTAGGGAGGCGGAGCGGGCCTCTCGCGTGATCCGTCCCGGCCCGCGGCCGTGCTGACCGTCGAGGGGCTGTCCAAGCGCTTCGGCGGCTTCACCGCCGTGAGCGAGGTCTCGTTCACGGTCGAGAAGGGCGAGATCGTCGGGCTCATCGGGCCCAACGGCTCCGGCAAGAGCACGATCTTCAACCTGCTCTCCGGGGCGCTTCGGCCGAACGCGGGCTCGATCCGTTTCGAGGGCCGTGAGATCGCCGGAGAGGCCCCGCACCGGATCATCAACCTCGGCATCGGCCGCACCTTTCAGATCCCGCGGCCCTTCCGGCGCCTGTCGATCCTCGAGAACGTGGCGCTCGCCGCCTTCTTCGGTCGGGGGCGGGCGTCGAGGCGACAGGCGTTCGAGGGGGCCGCGCGCGCGCTCGAGCTGGTCGGCCTGCCCACCGATCGGGGCGCCACCGTGGACGGGCTGGGGGCGGCCGCGCTGAAGAAGCTCGAGCTGGCCAAGGCCCTCGCCACCGATCCCAAGCTCCTGCTCGCCGACGAGAGCCTGAGCGGCCTCGACGAGCACGAGATGGACCAGGCCGCCGAGATGCTGCGGCGCATCTGCCGTGACCTCGGCATCACCATCGTCTGGGTCGAGCACATCATGGGCGTGCTCATGCGGGTGGTCGACCGCGTGATGGTGCTCGATCACGGTGAGAAGATCGCGGAGGGGCTGCCCGCCGCGGTCGCGGCGGATCCCCGGGTGATCGAGGTCTATCTCGGCACCCAGTCGGGCGCCGCTCGCGCCGTCGCGGCCGCGCGGCCCTGACCCGTGCTCGAGCTTCGCTCGATCTGCGCCGGATACGGCGGCTTCCAGGCCCTCTTCGACGTCTCGCTGGAGGTACGTCAGGGCGAGGCGGTGGGCGTCATCGGCCCCAACGGGGCGGGCAAGACCACGCTGATGCGGGTGATCTCCGGGCTGATCCGGCCCACCACGGGCTCCATCGCCATGGAGGGCGCCGACCTGCTCGCGACGCCGGCGCACCGCATCGTCGGGCTGGGGATCGCCCACGTGCCGGAGAGCCGCCGCCTGTTCCCGCGCATGACCGTCGAGGACAATCTCAAGATGGGCGGCTTTCTCCCGTCGGCCCGCGCCAAGTACCGGGAGCGGCTCGACGTCGTCTACGGGCTCTTCCCGCGCCTGCGCGAGCGGAGCCGCCAGCTCGCGGGGACCATGTCGGGCGGCGAGCAGCAGATGTGCGCGATCGGCCGCGCGCTGATGTCGGATCCGAAGCTCCTCCTCCTCGACGAGCCCTCCGCGGGGCTCGCCCCCGTCATCGTGGAGCAGGTCTTCGACCTCGTGAAGCGCATCCGGGCCGGCGGCCTCAACGTGCTGATCGTCGAGCAGAACGTCCAGCAGGTGCTGCGGGTGGTGGACCGGGCCTACCTCCTGAAGGCGGGGAGTATCCGGGCCGCCGGCACCGCCGCCGAGATGCTCGCGAGCGAGACCATCCGCGAAGCGTATCTAGGCGTCTGACCCGATGGGCGTCCTGGACATCTTCCTGCTGGAGGCGCTGATCAACGGGGTGCTGCTGGGGGGCGTGCTCGCGCTGCTCTCCCTCGGGCTCAACCTGGTCTTCGGCGTCATCGACGTGGTGTGGATCTGCTACGCCGAGCTGATCATGCTCGGGATGTACGGGATGTACTTCCTCTACGTCGTGTACCACGTGCCGATCGGGCTGGCCGCGGTGGTCTGCATCGTCGGCGTCGGCATCCTGGGCGTGATCCTGCACGTGGTGGTGATCGCGCCGCTGCTGGGGGCTGCCCCCATCAACCAGCTCCTGGCCACCGGCGGGGTCCTGTTCTTCCTGCAGTCCGCGGCCACCGTGCTCTTCGGCATCGAGTTCCGCAACCTGGGGCTTCGCCTACCCGTCCTGAAGCTGTCCGAGCTGTTCATCAGCTACTCGCGGCTCCTCGCCTTCGGGGCGGCGCTGATCGGGATGGTGCTCGTCTACCTGTTCCTGACCCGGACCTATACCGGCACCGCCATCCGCGCGATCGCGCAGGATCGCCAGATCATGATCCTGATGGGCGTCGACAGCCGCCGGATCTACGTGATCACCTCGGCGCTCGGCGGGGGCCTGGCCGGGCTCGCCGCGTGCCTGCTCGTGCTCCAGTACGACGTACATCCCTTCGTCGGGCTGTCGTTCGGGCCGATCACCTTCCTGATCTGCGTGCTGGGCGGCCTCGGGAACTTTGCCGGCGGCTTCGTGGCCGCCTTCGTCTTCGCCGAGCTTATCTCGCTGGGCGGGCTCTACCTCGACCTGGAGTGGGGCTACGTGTTCGCCTTCGTGTTCTTCATCGTGATGATGTTCGTGCGGCCCGAGGGCCTGCTCGCCCGCCGGTCATGAGGCGGTCTCTCCCCTGGATCGCGGGCGCGGCGCTGATCGGCCTGCCCTTCGTCTACCACGCCCCCTATCCGCTCCACATCCTGATCATCATCCTGATCTGGTCGTTCGCCTACACCTCCTGGTCGATGATGGGGCGCTTCGGCCTGGTGTCGCTCGGTCACGGCGGCTTCATGGGAATCGGCGCCTACGTGACCGCGCTCTCGTGGAACCACGTCGGCCTCACCCCCTGGGTGGGGATCCCGCTGGCCCTGCTCGCGGGGGGCGTGCTCGCGGTGCTGGTGGCGTACCCCTGTTTCCGCTTCCGCATCACCGGCCACTACTTCGCGCTGGTCACGCTGGCCTTGAGCGGCATCGTGCTCCAGGTGATCACCGCGACCCGCGATCAGACCGGCGGGTCGCTCGGCTACACGCCGGAGCGGTACCGGGGCGGCAGCTCGCTCTACGCGCTGCAGTTCAGCGGCAAGGCCACCTGGTATCTCATCGCCCTCGCGGTGTGGGCGGCCGGGCTCTACGCCTGGCATCGCGTGGACCGCAGCATGACCCGCTACGCGCTGGAGGCGATCTCGGAGGACGAGGACGGGGCGGCGGCCGCGGGGGTGCACGTGACCGCGGAGAAGCTCAAGATCACGGTGCTGAGCGCGATGATGACCGCGCTCGCGGGCGCGCTCTACTGCCAGTACCAGATGTTCATCTCGCCCGACACCGTGAGCGGCATCGCCATCTCGCTGCAGATGGTGTTCGCGGTGGTGGTGGGGGGCATCTACGTCTCGCTCGGCCCCACGGTGGGGGCGGTGATCACGATCCTCCTCGCCGAGGTGCTGCGCATCTCCTTCGGCACCCGGGCGGTGGGCTGGGACAACCTCGTCTACGGCGTCCTCCTGGTGGTGTTCATCGTCTTCCTCCCGAAGGGCATCCTGGGCAGCCTGCTGGAACTGCGCCGCCGTCCCCGCGGGCCGGCCGCATGCTGATCCGCGAGATCCGGGCCGACCACTATCGCATCCCGCTGCCGGTGGCGCTGTCCGACAGCACCCACGGTCTCATCGAGAACTTCGAGCTGATCGCGGTCCGCCTCCGCGACGCCGAGGGCGCGGAGGGTGTCGGCTACACGTATACGGTGGGGACGGGCGGGGCCGCGGTGCACGCGCTGCTGACGCGCGATCTGGCCCCGCGGCTGGCCGGGCGCGAGGCCGAGCGCATCGAGGAGCTGTGGCAGATCATGTGGTGGGCGCTCCACTACGGCGGTCGCGGCGGCCTGGCCGCGCTCGCCATGTCGGCGGTGGACATCGCCCTCTGGGACTTGCGCGCCCGCCGTCAAGGCGCGCCGCTGTGGCGCGTTCTGGGTGGCTTCGATCCGCGGGTGCCGTGCTACGCCGGTGGCATCGACCTCGAGTTTCCGCTCGACGCGCTGCTGCGCCAGACCGACGACAACCTGGCCCGCGGCTTTCGCGCGATCAAGATGAAGGTTGGCCGCCCCTCGCTACGCGAGGACGTCGAGCGGGTGCGGGCCATGCGCGCCCACCTCGGCGCCGACTTTCCGTTGATGGTGGACGCGAACATGCGCTGGAGCGTGGACGAGGCGATCCGCGCGGCCCGGGCGCTCCGTGACCTCGACCCGGTCTGGCTCGAGGAGCCCACGATCCCCGACGACGTGCCCGGCCACGCGCGCATCGTCCGCGAGGGCGGGCTGCCCATCGCGGCGGGCGAGAACCTCCACACGCTGCACGAGTTCCGCGCGCTGATCGCGGCGGGCGGCGTGACCTTCCCCGAGCCCGACGTCACCAACTGCGGGGGTGTCACCTCGTTCATGAAGATCTGCCATCTCGCCGAGGCGTTCAATCTGCCGGTGACGTCGCACGGCGCCCACGACATCACCGTCCACCTCCTCGCCGCGGTGCCGAACCGCTCCTACCTCGAGGCCCACGGCTTCGGTCTCGACCGCTTCATCGCGGAGCCGCTCCGCATCGTGGACGGCCGCGCGATCGCGCCGGACCGTCCCGGCCACGGCATCGAGTTCGACTGGAGCGGTCTAGAAAAACTCCGCGCCTGACCGCGGGCCGACCGGGCGGGTGGCAGGGGGCCGGGTGACCCGTTCCTGCCAAGCGAAATGAGGACAGCAACCGCCCGGATTGGGAACTCCTGATCGGGACGCCGGAGAAAAGCGCGTGGTCAGAGGCTCCCCTGCCACCCGCCCGGTCGGCCCGCGGTCAGCGTTCGCGTTGTTCGAGGGCGGGGCGGATCTCTTCGGCGAGTACGTCGATCGTGTCGAGGATCGCCGGGTAGGTGCTGTAGCTGACCTCGAGGGCAACGTGGTTGCAACCCGCCGATTGGTACTGGCGCAGCTCACGCGCCACGTTCGCGAGCGTCCCCCGCACGATGTGGCGGGCCCCCAGCAGCGCGGGGTCGACCGCGGGCCGGTGGATGCCGTCGATCAGCAACGGCACGCGCAGGGTCAGCTCGGGCTCGCCCTCGCGCTTCGCGTCCTTCCAGTGGTTGGAGACGGCGAGGGCGCTCGCGCGGAAGGCGGAGGGGGCAAGGCTCGAGGCGTGCCAGCCGTCGCCGAGGCGGGCGGCGCGGCGTAACGCGGCATCCGAGCTGCCGCCGACCAGGATCGGCGGGCGGGGCTTCTGCAGCGGCAGGGGGGAGGCCTTGACGCCGGTGAGGTGGTGATTGGCCGTCTTGATCTCCGGGTACTCCTGGGTCCACACCGCGCGGAAGAGCTCGATGGCCTCGTCGGTGCGGCGGCCGCGCTCGCGGAACGGGACGCCGAGCGCCGCGAACTCGCCCTCGAGCCAGCCGACCGCCACGCCCACGATGAGGCGGCCACCCGAGAGCACGTCCACGCTGGCCAGCAGCTTGGCCACCGGCAGGGGGGAGCGGTACGGCAGCACGATCACGCTCGTGCCGAGCGCGATGCGCTCGGTGACCCCGGCCAGCCAGGGCAGCACCGCCAGCGGATCCAGCATGTCCTCGCGGTAGATGAGGGAGGCATCGCGCGGCACGATGACGTGATCGGTGACCCAGACCGAGTCGAGGCCGACCTCCTCGGCGCGCGCGGCGAGCTGGATCAGCCGCGAGGGCTCGATCGGTCGTCCGTAGTGCGGCAGGCAGATGCCGAGCTTCATCGTGCCTGGAGCCTACCACCGATCTCAGCGGGTGAGCGAATCAGCCGGCCGGCCCGCCATGGAGGCGGGATCAGCCTTGGTGGCGGGATCGCCCATGGTGGCGGAATCAGATGGCCCGGGGTCGGCAGGCTTGGGCAGGTTGCGCTCGATGATCCGCCACTGCCGCACGGCCAGCAGACACTTCGAGAACGCGACGTCGCCGCGCGCATCGTCCGAGGAGCGCTGGATGTCCACGAGGCCGGTCTCGAGGTCCACGCTCCGCACCTGGGCCGCGAAGCCGGGCGAGGTCCGGCGCGCATAGCCCACGCATGTGGCCACGTCGGCGCGGGATTGCTCGGCGTAGTCGGGCGGCCACGTGAACCCGCACGTCATCAACGCGGTGCAACCCAGGACGATGGCCCGGATCATGGCTGGCTCCCTCCGCGCCGGAAAGGAGCAAGACGTGGGCCAGAGTGGACGGCCGGAGAATCAGGTACTTGAGCCGGGGCCGGCGGGGCCTGTCGCGTCAGCCCGTCACCAGTACCGGAAATTTCTGCTCGGTCAGCCGAGAGCGGGCGGCTCCGGGAACTGCTGGTCCACGACGCGGTGGGTGCGGAGCCCGATGGCCTCGCGCTGGATGATCAGCGTGGGGCGCGCCTCGAGCGCTCGCGCCCGCGCCTGGCGGTAGCTCGCCAGCGCGGCCGAGCGTGGCCGCCTTCTCCGCCAGGATCGCCTTCTCGGTGCGCTGGAGGGCCTCTTCGCGATGGCTCACGCCGGGCCCTCGACCACGCCCGCCGCGATCAGCCCGGCGATGCGGTCGTCCTTGTAGCCGAGCAGGTCGCGCAGCACCCGGCGGGTGTGCTCGCCCACCCGGTACGCGGCCGGGGCCCGCGGATGCGTGGGCTTGCCGTCCAGGTGATAGGGGCTGGCGGTCACCCGCAGGCCGCTTCGCGCCGGATGCGGCAGCACGGGGAAGAAGGCGCGCGCGGCCAGGTGCTCGTGGGCGATCACCTCGGCGGGCCTCAGCACCGGCGCGCACGGGATGCGCGCCTCGGTCAGCACCGTCAGCGCCTCGTCCGTGCTCGCGAAGCCGTCGAGCCATCCTGTGATGACCGCGCGCAGCGCGCGCCAGTGCCGGCGGCGCGTCAGCGAGGTCGTGAAGCGCGGGTCGCGACCCAGCTCCGGCCGCTTCATCAGGCCGATCAGCCGCTCCCAGAGCCGCGGCGCCCCCACGATCTGCATCGCGAGGTAGCGGTCGCCGATCCGGTGCACGATCATACCCGGCCGCGGGTTGCCGTGCTCCTCGCCGCCGTTGAGCACGGAGGCGAAGGTCACGCTGTCGGCGCCGACCAGGGCCTCCAGCATGGACACGTCCACGTGCGCGCCCTGGCCGGTGCGCGCGCGCCGCCAGAGCGCGGCCATGATGGCGCCCATGGCGTGGGCGGCGGCGAGGACGTCCGCCGCCTGGAGGTTCGAGGCGCGCGGAGCGGCCTCGTCGCCCTGCTCGAGGGCCATGAGGCCGGAGACCGCGTTGATGATGTGGGCGAAGGCCGGACGCTCCCGCCAGGGCCCCGTCTGGCCGAAGCCGGAGATCGAGCAGTAGACAACGTCGCTCTTGACCGCGCTGACCGCTGAATAGTCGAGGCCGAGCCGGCCCACCACGCCCGGCGCGAAGTTCTCGATGAAGACGTCGGCGTGGCCGGCCAGCCCGAGCACCACGTCGCGGCCTTCGGGCCGGCTCAGGTCCACCGCCACGCTCTCCTTGCCCGCATTCACGCGCGCGAAGTAGGTGGACTGGTCCTCGCGGCCCGGCTCGATCTGGTGCGGGTTGCGGCGCATCTCGTCGCCCTCGCCCGGGCGCTCGATCTTGATCACGCGCGCGCCCAGGTCGGAGAGCAGGCGCGTGCAATAGGGCCCGGCCAGGACCCGGGTGAGGTCCACGACGACCAGGCCTTCGAGGGGGAGGGAATCCATCAGTTGCCCCGCTTGTCCACGTCGGACAGGGAGAAGCCGAGGAAGAGCAGCATCGTGAAATCGTCGTACTTGGCGCCGACCAGCGCGGCGGGCGCGACGCGGGCGAGAGCGGGCACGCTACGCGGGCTGCACCAGCCCGGCCGGGCAGGCGACGCCGGTGCCGCCGATACCGCAATAGCCCCACGGGTTCTTGGCCAGGTATTGCTGATGATAGTCCTCGGCGTAGTAGAACTCGGGCGCCTCGCGGATCTCGGTGGTGATCGGGCCGTGGCCCGCCTGGTCGAGCACGGCCTGGTAGGCCTTGCGGGAGGCCTCCGCCGCGCGCGGCTGCGCGTCCCCGTAGCAGTAGACGGCCGAGCGGTACTGCGTCCCCACGTCGTTGCCCTGGCGCATGCCCTGGGTCGGGTCGTGATTCTCCCAGAAGACGCGCAGCAGGTTCTCGTAGGAGATCTGCGCCGGATCGAACACCACCAGCACCGCTTCGGTGTGGCCGGTCGCCCCGCTGCAGACCTCCTCGTAGGTCGGGTTCGGTGTGTAGCCACCCGCGTAGCCGACGGCGGTCGAATACACGCCGGGCGCCTCCCAGAATTTCCGCTCCGCGCCCCAGAAGCATCCCATGCCGAACACGGCGCGCTCCGCTCCGGCCGGGAAGGGGGGCTCGAGACGAGCGCCGCTCACGAAGTGGGCGTCGGGCACCCGCATGCGCTCCCGGCGTCCGGGAAGCGCGTCGGCGGCTGACGGGATGCTGCGCTTGCGCAGACCGAACATGGGCGGATCCTCCTTGGGCTAGAGCCTACCTCAGGGGAGCCGCGCAGGCCACCGATCAGGGTGACCGGGCCGCTCCGGCGCGTCTGCTATGCTCGTCGGGGCATCGAATTCGAGCGCGGGGAGCGGCCGACATGAGCGAGAACGGGAAGCCGGCGGGCGGGTGGCGATGGGAGCGGGCCCTGCACGGGATCGTGCCGCCCCTGATCTCTCCCCTCGACGACGCGGGCGCGCCGGACGCGGGCGCGATGGCCGCGCTCGTCGACCACGTGGTCGGCGCCGGCTGCACCGGGCTCTTCATGCTGGGCGGCTGTGGCGAGGGGGCCTGGCTCACGCCCGCCCAGCGCGGCGTGGTGGTGCAGGCGGCGGTGCGCGCGGCGACCGGCCGCGTGCCCGTCCTGGCCGGCGTCATGCTGCCCGCGACCGGTCCCGCCGTCGAGGCGGCGCGCCAGGCGGCGGGGGAGGGCGCCGACGCGCTCGTCGTCGGCTCGCCCTACTACTTCGGGGTGGACGCCTCCGCCCAGGAGCGCCATATCGAGGCGGTGCTGGCGGCCACGTCGCTGCCCGCGCTGCTCTACAACATTCCCCAGTGCACCCATCACGTGCTGCCGCCCGGGACGGTGCGGAGGCTGGCGCGCGATGCGCGCGTGCTCGGCATCAAGGACTCGGCGGGCGATTTCGAAGCCTTCCAGAAGCTCCTGGCGATCAAGCAGGAGCGCGCCGGGTTCCGCGTGCTCCAGGGACACGAGTCGCTCGGGGCGGCGAGCCTGCTGCAGGGTGGCGACGGCATGGTGCCCGGCCTGGCCAACGTCGCCCCCGCGCTCTTCGTGGAGCTGCAGGCCGCCGCCGACCGGGGCGCGGCCGCCGACTGCGCGCGGCTCCAGCAGCGGATCGGCGCGCTCGCCGAGGTCTACCGGCAGGGGCCGTGGCTGTCCGCGCTCAAGGCGGCGTGCGCGATGCTGGGCCTGGGCAACGGGCGCCCGGCGCCGCCGCTGGTGGCCGCCGCGCCCGCGGACCGCGACGCGGTGCGCGCCCTCCTCGAGGCGGCCGGCCTCGCGGCGCCGGCGCACGCCGGGCGCAGGCGGTGACGATCCGCGCGGTCATCTTCGACATGGACGGCGTGCTCGTGGACTCGGAGCCCTTCGGCTTCGAGGCCCTGCGCCGGGTGATGGCCCGGTACGGGTTGCCCTACACAGAAGCGGAGAACGCGGAGTTCCTCGGCCGCACCACGCGCGAGTCGTGCCGCATCCTCAAGGCGCGCCACGGGCTGCCGGAGTCCGAGGAGACGCTGGCGGACTGGTACATCGAGGGCATGCTGGAGCTGATCGCCCGCGGGCCGATCCCGATGGCGGGCGTGCCGGAGGTACTGGAGCGCGTTCGCGCGTCCGGCTACCGGATGGCGCTGGCCTCCTCCGCGGAGCTGCGCGTGATCCACGCCAATCTCACCGCGCTCTCGCTCGGGCCGCTCTTCGAGGCGGTCGTCTCCGGCACCCAGGTGGGGCGCGGCAAGCCCGCGCCCGACGTGTTCCTGGCCGCGGCCGAGCGCCTCGGCGTGCCGCCCGCCGAGTGCCTCGTGATCGAGGACTCGCGCAACGGCCTGCTCGCCGCCAAGGCCGCCGGGATGCGCTGCGCGGTCGCGCCCTGCGCCCACACCCGCCACCAGGATTTCCGCGAGGCCGACCATCGGCTGGCCGCGCTGCCGGAGCTGCTCGCGCTGCTCTGAGCGCGGGGCCGGCCGCGCTCAGATCTGCTTCCAGAGGAAGGCGGCGCGGCCCATGCGCCGCTCGATGGCGGCGACACGCCGGCGATAGGCCGCGCTGCTCGAGCCGGGGTGCCACGACGCCGGGTTGGGCAGCACCGCGGCGAGCTGCGCGGCCTCGCGCTCGTCCAGGTCCGCGGGGGCCTTGCCGAAGTAGCGCTGGCTCGCCGCGCCCACGCCGTAGAGGCCCGGCCCGAACTCGACCACGCTCAAGTAGAGCTCGAGGATGCGCCGCTTGGAGAGCGCGTGCTCGAGCTGCCACGTCAGGACCGTCTCGCGGGCCTTGCGCAGCGGATTCCGCGATTTCGAGAGCCAGAGATTCTTGGCGAGCTGCTGGGTGATGGTGGAGGCGCCGCGCGGCAGCTCGTGATCGCGGAGGGCGTCCTCGAGCGCGTTCTGCATCTCGTCGAGCGCGAAGCCCCGGTGCGAAAAGAAGTTGACGTCCTCGGCGACGAGCACCGCCCGCTTGAGCGCGGGCGAGATGGCTCCGTAGGGCGTCCACCCCGAGGCCACCCGGTCCGGCCGGCCGGCCGCGCGCTGCCGGGCGCGATACTGCTCGATGAAGGCGGTCGTCGCGGGACGCTCCACCGCCAGGCGCTGCACCGACGGCCAGGTCCAGATCTCGGTGCCGAGCCAGACGCCCGCCGCGAGCATCGCGACCACGACCAGCCGGCCCGCCCATCCACCCCGGGTGCGCACGGGGCCATGGTATCGTGGTGACCCGATGAACGCCCTCAAGCAGCGCGTCGCGCGGGCGGTGGACCGGCTGGGCGACGATCTGAGCGCGCTGTCGCTCCGCATCCACGCCCATCCCGAGCTGGCCTTCGAGGAGACGCGCGCGTGCGGCTGGCTCGCCGAGTTCCTCACCGCGCGGGGCTTCCGGGTCGAGACCGGGGTGGGCGGGGTGCCCACCGCGTTTCGCGCGAGCCTCGAGACCGGCCCGGGGCCGACGCTCGCGATCCTGTGCGAGTACGATGCCCTGCCGGGCGTCGGGCACGCCTGCGGGCACAACGTCATCGCGGCGGCCGGCGCGGGCGCGGGCGCCGCCCTCATGGCCGCGCGCGAGCAGCTTCCGCCCGGACGCATCGTGGTGATCGGCACCCCCGCCGAGGAGAGGGGCGGGGGAAAGGGCCGCCTGGTGGACGCCGGCCTCTTCACCGGTGTGGACGCGGCCATGATGATCCACGGCTTCGATCGCACGCTGCTCCACCAGGATCTGCTCGGCGTGGTGCGGGTGACGTTCGAATGGGCGGGCAAGGCGGTGCACGCCTCGGTGGATCCGTGGGAGGGGGCCAACGCCCTCGACGCCTGCGTGGAGACCTTCAACGCGGTGGCCATGCTGCGCCAGCAGATGCGCCCGGACTGTCGCATCCACGGCGTCGTCGCCGACGGCGGCGCCGCCCCCAACGTCATCCCCGAGCGCGCGGTGGCCGACTTCAACGTGCGCGGGCCGAGCCTCGAGGCGATGTGGGCGCTCTACCGGCGCGTGGTCGCGGCCGCCGAGGGCGCGACCGCCGCCACCTCCACCCGGCTCACCGTGACCCGGCACGAGGACGTCTACGAGCCGCTCAAGCGCAACCAGGCGCTCCTCGACGTCTTCGCGGGCAATCTGGGCCCCGCGGGTCTCGCCGAGGGCCCCGCCGCGCCGGACCGCCTCGCCTCCTCGGACATCGGCAACGTGAGCCAGGTGACGCCTGCCATCCACGCCTGGGTGGCGATCGCCCCGCTGGGCACCGCCATCCACACGCGCGAGTTCGCGGCGGCCGCGGCGGCCGCGCCCGCGCGCGCGGGACTGCTGGCCGGGGCGAAGCTCATGGCCCTGAGCGCGGTGGACCTGCTCGCCGATCCGGCGCGGCTCGCCACCGTGAAGGAGGAGTTCGCCCGCCGGTGAGGAGCCGGCTCACGCTCTGGGTGGTGGCGGTGGTGCTCACCGCCGCCGTCGTCGGCTGGAGCCTGCGCTACATGGATCCGTTCCCGCCCCGCCGCATCTGGCTCGCCACCGGCCAGCCCGACGGGATGTACGACGTCTTCGGCCACGAGTACCAGCGCCGTCTCGCCCGGGAGGGTCTCCGCGTCGAGCTCCAGCGGACCGCCGGCTCCCTCGAGAATCTCGAGCGCCTGCTCCGCGGGCAGGTGGACGTGGCCTTCGTCCAGGGCGGCACCTATCAGCTCGTCCAGGATCCGAAGGGCCGGCTGCGCGGCATGGCGGCCGTGTACCGCGAGCCGCTCTGGATCTTCTATCGCGGCAAGCCGGTGACGGACGGCCTCGCCTCGCTGGCGGGCCGCCGCCTCGCCGTCGGCGCGGCGGGCAGCGGCACCGAAGCGATCTCCCGCGCCCTGCTCGGCGCGCTCGGGCTGCCCCCGACCGGGCCGAATCTCCTGACCCTGCCCGCGGCGGAAGCGCGGCAGTTACTCGAGGAGGGCCGGATCGACGCCGCCTTCTTCGTGTCGTCGTACCGCGACACCAACGTCACCGCCCTGCTCCGCCGGCCGGACGTGCGGCTGCTCGGGTTCACGCGCGAGGTGGCCTTCACCCGCAACTTCCGCTACCTCTCCCCGGTCCGCATCGCGGAGGGGCTGCTCGACCTCAAGGCGGATCTCCCGCGCGAGGGGATCACGCTGATGGCGCCCGCCGCGCTCCTGGTCTGCCGCGAGACGCTGCATCCCCGGGTGGTGGAGCAACTGCTCACCGTCGCCCGCGACGTGCACGGGGCGGGAAGCCTCCTCGATCCGCCGCGCGCTTTCCCCACGCGCGACGGGGTGGACGTGCCGCTGCACGACGCGGCCGAGTCCTACCTCGCCCGGGGGGAATCCTTCATGTCGCGCGTGCTGCCGTACTGGGCGCTCCGGTGGGTGGTGCAGGGCCGCTTGCTCCTGCTGCCGCTCCTGGCGGTGTGGCTGCCCCTCTTCAAGATCCTGCCGTGGCTCATCCGCTGGCGCGGCAACCGCATCCTCGAGCGCCACTACGCCCTGCTGCGGGACGTGGAGGCGGCCGTCGCCTCCGCCGGGCGGCCCGAGGCGCTCCGCGAGCGTATCGCGGAGCTCGAGGCCCTGCGCGCGCGGATCGAGGGCCTCGCGCGTCGGCTGCCGCTGCAGCATCAGCGCGACGTCTATCACTGCCGGCTGCACGTCTCCCTCGTGCTCACGGAGGCGCGCGACCGCCTCCGCCGGATGGAGCGCGAGCCGGTCGGCTAGCGGTGGCGCCCGCGGGCGGAGAGGACTCCCGAGCGTGACGTGCGGGAGGGCCGGGCCCCGCGCCGTCGCACGATGCGCCGCCGCGCGCGGTCGCCCACGATGACGAGCGCGAGGCCGACGCAGAAGCCTCCGAGGCCGATCCAGACCGCGGGAAGATGGCCGGCCAGCCGCAGGCCCATGACCATCACGGTGCGCTCGCCGCCCGTCCCCGCCGAGCCGGCGAGGCGCGTGCCCGCGACGACGAAGGAGACCAGCGTGGCCAGCGGCAGCACCACCCCCTGCACGCCGAGCGCGAGGCAGGTGCGGGTCACCACGCGGCGGATCAGCGGCGCGCGGCCGATGAAGAGCATCGCGACCACCGAGGAGACCGCCCACACCGCGAGCATGGCCCGCGGGGTCATCGTCCCGGGCTTGCCCGCGTTCACGATGGTCGCGACCACGAGCAGGGACGCGGCGCCGGAGGCGGTCCCGCCGATCAGGGTGGCGAGGGCCTTCGCGAGGCGGATCGGCCATCGGCGGGGCCGGCGGCCGCGCGCCCCGGCGGGCGGCGCTTCCTTGAGCAGCAGGTGCCAGAGCAGGAAGCTGGCGCCCAGGTAGAAGAGCAAGCCGAACAGCACCAGCAGGTTGGTGCCGGGCATGCGCCTCTAGGGGGCCTTCCAGATCACCCGCTCGGTGGAGTCCCCCAGGGCCAGCATGGGAACGCCGCCCTGGCGGAGCAGTACCGCCACGCGCTGCTTGCCGTCGCGGTCGTGCAGGCTCAGGAACGGGAGCTGGAAGTCGGAGCTCACGCGCAGCCAGATGCGCCCCTTGCCGCTCACGTCGGAGAGACTCAGCGTGGGCTGTCCCTCGCCGGTCACCGCGAGCTGGGCGCGTCCATTGCCCTCGGGATCGTAGAGCCACACCGCCGGCGCGCCCGCCGGCTCGAGCCCGACCACGCCGCGCCGCCGGCCGTTGCGGTCGTAGAGCGTGAGCCCGGTCGCGCCCTCGCCGGTGAGCGCCAGCACGGAGCGCGGCCGGCCCCCCTGGTCGAGCAGGGCCAGGCTCGGACGGCCGTCACCGTACGTCCGCAGCTCGACGCGGGGCCGATCGGCCTGGTCGAGGAGGGAGAGCGACGCGGCGCCGTCGGCGCGCACGGTGAGGCCGGCGCGGAGCCGGCCGCTGCGCTCGGACAGCTCGACGCCCGCCAGGCCCTGCGCGGTGACGCTCAGGAGCACGCGCTCCTGCTGGGTATCGTCCGCGAGGGCGAGGGCCGCGGTGCCGTCGGGGCGGAGCCCGAGCGAGGCGCGCACGTTGCCGGCGGCGTCGCGCAGCACGAAGCGCTCCGCCTCCACGGCGTTGGCCACCGGCGCGGGAGCGGTCTGGCCCATCACGGTGAGGGCGGCGAGGCCGACGAGCGCCAGCGTCCCCAGGAGCTTCAGACGCCGGTTCTCGCGCTCCAACCGATCGAGCCGCCGGCTGATGTGATCTTGACTGGTATCGCTCACGATCGATCCTCCTACTTCGTGTCTTTCTTCTCGTCCGACGCGCCGCCTGTCGCCTGCAGGGTGACCCGGTCGGCCACGATCAGGAAGACCACGGTGCCGTTCGAGGCCGTGTAGGTCCACTGCTCCACCGGACCGAGCTTGCTGATGTCGCCCGGCCTGCCCAGCGCCCGCTCCAGCTCCGGGCGGGTGGACACGCCGCGCGACTTCTCGATGAGATCCTCCTTGCTGCGGCCGCAACCGACGAGCAGGCCCACCAGGCACACCCACAGCAGCATCCCCGCCACGGCTCTGGTCATCGCGCGCGCCTCCTCGGGTGAGATCGACCTGGATCGGCTTGGCCGAGTCTATCAGAGTGCCCACTTTCGGCGCGCCGGGCCGATGGCGACGGCCCGGGACCTGGTGCTACACTCCCGACCGACCGCCGGCGGTTCCACCGCTACTCCGAGGAGGTTTCGATGATCACGCTCGCCGTGAACGGGAAGCAACAGCGGGTGGACGTCAGCCCGGACGTGCCCCTCCTGTGGGTGATCCGCGAGGATCTGCGCCTGACCGGGACGAAGTACGGCTGCGGCATGGCCCTCTGCGGCGCCTGCACCGTGCATCTCGACGGCACGCCGGTGCGCTCCTGCGTGACGCCGGTCTCGGCCGCCTCGGGCAAGAAGGTCACCACCATCGAAGGGCTGTCGCCGCAGGGGACGCACCCGGTGCAACGCGCGTGGATCGAGCTGGACGTACCCCAGTGCGGCTTCTGCCAGTCCGGGCAGATCATGTCGGCGGCCGCGCTGCTCGCGCAGAAGGCCTCGCCCACCGACGCCGACATCGACTCCGCCATGGCCGGGAACATCTGTCGCTGCGGAACGTATCAGCGTATTCGCGCCGCCATCCACCGGGCGGCGGCGCTCAAGAAGGGAGGCGCGCGATGAAGACGGTGACGCTCAGCCGCCGCGCGCTGCTCAAGGGTGGCCTCGCCGTCGGGGCCGGGCTCACCATCGGCTTCCGCCTCCCGTCGCGCGGCGCCGGTCGAGCCGCCGCGCAGACCGCCGGGGTGTTCGCGCCCAACCAGTGGCTCAGCGTCGACCGGGACGGGCTCGTGACGATCACGAACTCGGTGCCCGAGATGGGGCAGGGGTCGCTCACCACCACGACGATCATCATCGCCGACGAGCTCGACGCCGACTGGAACAAGATCCGCGTCAACCAAGCGCCCGCCGATCCCAAGCGCTACGCCAATCCGATCACGGGGTCGCAATCGTACGGCGGCAGCCGCGGCGTGCGCGATCACATGGAGATGTGGCGGAAGTCCGCGGCGGCCGCGCGCGAGATGCTCAAGCAGGCCGCCGCCAACGAGTGGGGCGTGCCGGTCGATTCGGTGGACACCGAGCCGGGCGTGGTGGTGCACAAGCCCACCGGCCGGAAGCTCGCCTATGGTCAGCTCGTCGACCGCGCGCAGGCGCTGCCGGTACCCCAGAGCCCGAAGCTCAAGACGCCGGACAAGTTCCGCTACATCGGCAAGAACCTCCACCGGCTCGACTCGCCCGACAAGGCGACCGGGCGCGGCATCTACGGCATGGACGTGCAGGTGCCGGGCATGCTCGTGGCGTCCATCGAGCGGGCCCCGGTCGTCTCGGGCGGCAAGGTGCAGAGCTTCGACGCGACGGCGGCCAAGGCCGTCCCCGGGGTCAAGCACGTCGTCCAGGTCACCAACGGTGTCGCGGTGGTGGCCGACCGGTTCCCGGCCGCGGTGGCCGGGCGCCGCGCGTTGAAGGTGACGTGGGATCTGGGGCCGATGGCCCAGGTCAGCAGCGCGCGGATCTCGGCCGACTACGCGGCGCTGTCCAAGCAGCCGGGTCAGGTGGCGCGCAAGGAGGGCGACGCCGAAAAGGCGCTGAGGGCGGGAGGCCGCACGCTCGAGGCCACCTACGAGGTGCCCTTCCTGGAGCACGCGTGCATGGAGCCGATGAACGCGACCGCGCAGGTCATGCCGGATGCGTGCGTGGTGTGGGCGCCGACGCAGAATCCCGGAGGAACGCAGGCGACGGCCGCGCGGCTCACCGGCCTGCCGCCCGAGAAGGTCACCGTGAACACCACGCTGCTCGGCGGCGGCTTCGGCCGGCGGGGCGAGGTCGACTTCATCGTGGACGCGGTGGAGACCGCGAAGGCGGTGGGCGCGCCCGTGAAGCTCATGTGGACGCGCGAGGACGACATCCAGCACGGCTTCTACCGCCCGGCGACCTACAACGTCTGCCGCGCGGCTCTCGACGGCGGCGGCACCCCGATCGCCTGGTGGCACCGCATCGTGGGCCCGGGCATCCTCGCCCAGAAGGGTCGCATGCCCGCGAACACCTCCGTGGACCCCGCCGCGGTGTCGGGCGCGCGGGACTTGCCCTACGACATCCCGAATCTCCAGGTCGAGTGGGTGAACAAGGACTGGGGCGTGCCGCTCGGCTTCTGGAGATCGGTCGGCTCCTCGCAGAACGCGTTCATCACGGAGAGCTTCATCGACGAGCTCGCGCACCTGGCCGGCAAGGACCCCTTCGAATACCGCCGCGCGCTCCTCGGCAAGTCACCCCGGCACAAGGCGGTGCTGGAGATGGCGGCCGCCCGCGCGAACTGGGGGGCGCCGCTGCCGGCGGGCCGCGGGCGCGGCATCGCGGTGGCGTCCTCGTACGGCAGCTACGCCGCTCACGTGATCGAGGCCTCCGTCGCGCCGGACGGGGCGGTGCGCGTGCACCGCGTGGTCTGCGCGATCGACTGCGGGATCGCGGTCAACCCGGATCAGGTCAAGGCCCAGATGGAAGGGGGCGCGGTCTACGCGCTCACCGCCGCGCTCTACGGGCAGATCACGCTGGACAAGGGCGGCGTGCAGCAGTCGAACTTCCACAACTACCCGATGATGCGGATCAACGAGATGCCGGTGGTGGAGACCCACATCCTGGATTCGGGCGAGGCTCCCGGGGGATTGGGGGAGCCGGGGGTGCCCCCGGTGGCACCGGCCCTGTGCAATGCGCTCTTCGCGCTGACCGGCAAGCGCATTCGCACGCTGCCGATCCGGACGGAGAGCCTCAAGCGGGCGTAGCGCCCGCTTCGCCGGCGGGGGGCGTGCGGCGGGGCGCTACTGGGTTTTCTCCGCGGGCGTGGGCGCGGGGGTGGCAGCGGGAGTGGCGGCGGCCGGGGCCGCGGCAGCCGGGATCGGCGTGGGGCGCGCCGCGCGAGCCGTCGCTTCCGCGTACTTCGACTTCAGGTCGCGCAAGAGCGTCTGGTACGACGAGGTCCGGATGATCTTGTCGAACTGGCCGCGGTAGTTCGCGACGAAGCTCACTCCGGAGACCGCGATGTCGTAGACCACCCATCGGGAGCCGACCAGGTGGAGCCGGTAGTCCACCGGGATCTCGGCGCCGCGGCCGGTGACGATCTTGGAGCGGACGGTGGCGAACTCGCCGTCCACGGTCTCGCCCACGTACACGATCTGCTCGCCCGCGTAGTTCTCGAGCTTGCCCAGGTACGCGCGACCGAGGAGCTGCTTGAACACCACCACGAACTCGGTCTGTTCCTGCGGCGTGCGCTCGCGCCAGTGGAGCGCGAGGGCCCGGCGTGCCATCTCCGGGAAGTCGAAGAGCCGATCGGCGATGCGCTGCACTTCCACGCGCCGCCGGTCCTGCCCGGCGAGTGCGCCCAGCTCCGCATCCTGAACGACCTGCAGGACTTGCTCGGTGGCGGACTGGACCACCTGGGTGGGGCTGACTTCAGGCTGCGCGCCGCCGCCGGCGGCGATCAGGAGCCACATGGCCAAGGCCTTCTGCATGATTCCCCCTAACGGGGCCGCGCCGATCTGCCGGCTGCGCGGCCGCTACTGCCCCCGCCCCCCAGGCGGAGCATGGCTCGTGCCACGAGGGAGGCACGCTAACCGGCTGGATTCGCGCGCCTCCCGAAGCGAAAGACCACATCCGAATCGTCACCCGCGGGACAACGTCAGGAGCCCGACGGATTCAGCGGACGGCGCCGGAGAGGACCTCCCGGGCGACCCGTTGCAGCTCCGCCATGTCGAACGGTTTGGTCAGGACCGGGACCTTTACGTCGTCGATGAATCCCTGGTAGTCGGTGTGCTCGGAGGTCCCGGTGATGAAGACGAAGCGCCGGAGGAGATCGGGCCGGCGCTGCTCGATCTCGCGATAGAGGCCGAGCCCGTCGAGCTCCGGCATCCGCAGGTCGCTGAGGATGAGATCGTACGTCCGCCGCTCGAGGCGCTCGAGCGCGGCCAGGCCGTGCGGTGCGGTGTCGACGTCGTAGCCCTCCCCACCGAGCACGTCCGCGATGAGCTCGGCGATGATGCTCTCGTCGTCGACGACCAGAATTTGCGGGCGCTCGCGGGAGGGGGGCATGGCCTCGAGTGGAGCAAGAGGCGGGCCAGCCAGAAACAGACGCTGAATCAGGCTGTTCCCCGGCCCAACCCGAGCCTGGCCGCAGAAATCGTCAGGGTTGGCGGCCGGAAATGAGCACCCGTTCAGCGCTATGCGGGCTGCAGACGTCGCCCCCGGAAGCTCTTGATCTCGAGCCAGAGCCGGCCGAGATACACGAGCACGATCAGAAGCACCGCGTTGGCGAGAGCGTACCACCACCAGTTATTGAGCTTGAAGCCGAGCCACTCGTGCGCGAGCGTCAGCACGATCAGGTGGTGGACGAAGTAGAGCATGAGCGAGGTGCGTCCGAGGACGACGAGCCATCCGACGGGCACGCGCTTGACCTCGACGAGATAGTAGACGAGGCCGAGGTGGCAGAACACCGCGCCGAGGCACAGGAGATTCGTGACCCCGCGGGTGATCCAGTGGTTGTTGACGACGAAGTCGCGCTTGAAGGCGAGCGAGAGATGCCACGACGTGCGGTGCCGCCAGTCCCAGGCCGCGAAGGCGGCGAGGCAGACGAGGCCCGCCAGGGTCATCCGCGTGAGGTAGCGGGCGCGGCGCTCCGGGGTGTCCTGCAGCGCCCACACCCAGCCGAAGGCGAGCCCGATCCACACGAGCGAGATCCACGGCCACGGCGCGAACTCGAAGAAGAAGACCCGGCCGAACACCGGATGGTCGGGCAGCCAGGCGACGACCCGCGCGTAGGAGACGGAAAAGAGCGCATAGAGGCCGACGGCCAGGGCCACGAGCAGGTAGCGGGCGGGACGCCGGTGCAGGAGCAGCATCGGCGGCAGCGCCAGGATGATGTCGAGCCCGATCGTCTGCAGCACGCCGCCTTCCCAGAACGGCTCGTCGCGGAACACGACGAAGTTGAGCAGCCACGAGGCCAGGATGAGCCGGGTTCCGCGCTGGAGGAACTTGGCGGCCACGCTGAGCAAGCTGCCGGTCGGGCGGCGCCGGGCGAACGACAGCGGCAGGCAGAAGCCGACCAGGAACAGGAAGAGCGGTGCCCCGACCGCCATGCTCGGTTTAACAGGTTGTGGCGGGGCCAGCCCATGGTGCCGTCCTGCCACCAGCGGCCGGTGTGGTTCACGATCATCAGCAGCAGCGCGAAGCCGCGCACGGCGTCCAGGAACTGCAGCCGCTCCGTCGGACCGCGCTCGCTCCCGGCGCCGCCATTCCGCCTGGTCCTTCCACTCTAGCCCTGGCGACTCTAGCTCTGGCGACTCTAGCCCTGGTATTTGGTCGGGGTCCGCCGCGGCGTGAAGAACGCCGGCCGCCCCATCCGGCCCACCGGCACCTCCACGAGCGCCGGGCGGTCCTTGTCGATCGCCGCGCTCACGAGCTTGCCGACCTCGCTCGGCTCCTCGGCCCGCATGCCGAGCACGCCGAAGGCGTCGGCCAGCTTCATGAAATCGGGATTCTTGAGCTCCGCGCCGTACTGCCCGCCCCACGACTCGTCGAGATCGCGCGCCACGTTGCCGTACGAGCTGTCGTTGAAGACGACGGCCACCACGTTGATGCCGTGGCGCGCGGCGGTGGACAGCTCCTGCACGCTGAAGAGGAAGCCACCGTCGCCGGAGACCGACACCACCGGCCGGTCGGGCCGGGCGACCTTGGCCCCGAGCGCGACCGGATAGGCGTAGCCGAGGTTGCCAGAGTACGACGACGACAGATACGTGCGCGGCTCGTAGACCGGCCAGAAGGGACGCGAGGAGTAGCCGATCTGGGTCATGCCCGCCACCAGGATGGTGTTCTCGGGCGCGCCCGCGCGCAGCGACTTCAAGATGGAGGCGTTGGGCTCCTGCATGTTCTCGGCCGCGAGCTTCGCGCGGAGGGCTTCGTGCTCGGCCTTGCGCGAGGACCGGGGCGGGGCGGAGGCGCGCAGCCGCTCGAGCAGCACCTCGAGGGTGGCGCGGGCGTCGCCGACCAGGCCGAGGGTGTCCTTGTGATTGCGGCCGATCTCCTTGTCGTCCGCGTCGAGCTGGATGATCCGCGTGCCGGGCTTGAAGGACACGAGGGCCAGCCGGGTGCCCACCGCGAGCACCACGTCGGCCTCGTGGATGTGCGCCCGCAGCGCCGAGTCGCGCCAGAAGGCGGCGCCCAGCGAGAGCGCGTTGTGGTCGCTCACCGCCCCCTTGCCCTCGGCGGACTGCGCCACGCCCGCCTGCAGGTGCTCGGCCACCGCCGCGAGCGCGTCGTGAGCGCCCGAGAGATGGACGCCGCCGCCCGCGTAGATCAGCGGGGCGCGCGCGGCGAGCAGCAGCTCCGCAGCGCGGTCGATGTCGCGCGCGGAGGCGACCGCCGGCGTGATCTGCGCGGGGGGCAGCAGCTCGGCGAGGCCCTCGTCCTCCATGGTTTCGGGCGGCATCTCGATCTCGACCGGCCGGGGCCGGCCCGTCTTGAGCTGGATGACCGCCTCGCGCACCGCGGCGGGCACGTCGGCCACCTGGAGGACGCGCCGCCGCCACTTGGTGACGGGGGCGATGCAGTCTTGCTGGTCGTTGACCTCGTGCAGGAGCCCGATGTCCTTGCCGATGCTGTCGCGCGGGATCTGGCCCGAGATCATCAGCACCGGCGACGACGCGGAGTAGGCGGTGGAGAGCCCGGACATGGCGTTGAGGAGGCCCGGGCCGGGCACCACCAGCGCTACGCCGAAGCTTCCGCCCGCGCGCGCGTAGCCGTCGGCCATGAAGCTGGTGGCCTGCTCGTGGCGGGTGGTGATGAACCGGATGCGCGGCTCGTCACGCAGCGCCGCCATCACGCCGTAGAGCTGGACGCCGGGCAGTCCGAAGATCACCCGGACGTCTTCGCGGTAGAGGGATCGCACGAGCGCTTCGCCACCCGTCATGGGTTCCGCCGCCATGGTCTCGTCTCTCCTGGGCCCAGCCTCAGGGCGCCTCGATGGCCCCGGCCTGAGCGAGCTCGTCGATGTCGCGGTCCTTGTAGCCGAGCAGTCCGCCGAGCACCGCGCGGGTGTGCTCGCCGACCCGATAGGGCGCCGGTCCGGCCGGCGTCACCGCCTGCCCGTCGAGGTGGAACGGCGTCGCGGTGACGCGCACCCGGCCCCGGGCCGGATGCGGAACCGTGGGGAAGGCCCCGCGCGCCTCGAGATGCGGATGCGCGGCGACTTCCTCGGGCATCAGCACGGCGGCGGCCGGGATGCGCGCGCCGCGGAGCGCGTCGAGCGCCTCGTCCACCGTGGCGAAGCGCGCGACCCACTCGGCGATGACGTCGCGCAGCGCGGGCCAGTTGCGCCGGCGCAGGTCCGGCGTGGCGAAGCGCGGGTCGGTGGCCAGGTCGGGCCGCCCGAGGAGCGCCTGCAGCCGCGGCCACAGCGCGGCCGCGCCGCCGGTCTGGAGCGCGAGGTGTCGGCCGCCCACCGCGAAGACGCCCATGGCCGGGCGCGGGGAGCCCTGCGCCTCGCCGCCGTTGAGCACCGCCGCGTAGGAGACGTCGTCCGCCGCGATCAGGGCTTCCAGCATCGAGACGTCGAGGTACGCGCCCTGTCCGGTGCGGTCGCGCCGCCGCAGGGCGGCCAGGATCGCGCCGAAGGCGTGGGTGCCCGCCAGCACGTCGGCGGCCTGGAGGTTCGAGGCGCGCGGCGCCGACTGGTCGCCCTGGTCGAGATGCATCAGCCCCGACGCCGCGTTGATGATGTGGGCGAAAGCCTGCCGCTCGCGCCAGGGGCCGGTCTGGCCGAAGCCGGAGATGGAGCAGTACACGAGGTCGGGCTTGATCGTGGCCATCGCCGGGTAGCCCAGGCCGAGCTTCCCGACGACACCGGGAGCGAAATTCTCGACGAAGACGTCGGCGACGCGGCAGAGACCTTCCACCACTCCGCGGCCCCGCGGGTGGCTCAGGTCCACCGCCACGCTCTGCTTGCCCACGTTGATGCGGATGAAATACGTGGACTGGTCGGCCCGGCCCGGCTCGATCTGCAGGTGGTTCTTCCGCATGTCGTCGCCCTCGCCGGGGCGCTCGATCTTGATGACCCGCGCCCCCAGATCGGCGAGGAGGCGCGTGCAGTAGGGGCCGGCGAGCACGCGCGTGAGATCGAGGATCACGAGATCGGACAGTGGGAGGTCGGAGAGCGGGCCGGAGGCGTCGGGCACCGACAGAGTATAGCGCGGTGATTGACGGCGCGCACCTGCCCCCCTAGACTCGGCGCATGCGACGCAATCGTCTCCGGGAATTGCTGCGGGCGGGACGGCCGACGGTGGGTACCCACATCCATTCGGTGTGGCCGGCGGTGGTGGAGCTGGCCGGGCACGCCGGCCTCTTCGACTACGTGGAGTTCGTGGGCGAGTACGCGCCCTACGATCTCTTCGCGCTCGAGAACCTCGCGCGCGCGGTGAACACCTTCGACCACATGTCGGCCATGTTCAAGGTCGAGCAGCAGCCGCGCACCTACCTGGCGGTGCGCGCCATCGGTGCGGGCATCCAGAACCTGCTCTTCGCCGATCCGCGCACGCCGGAGGACGTCCGCGAGTGCGTGCGGGCGGTGCGCGCGGAGACCCCCGAGGCGGGGGGGATCCACGGGGTGGGCATGCGCCGCGACGTCGGCTACGTGGTGGACGTGGGCTCGCCCGCCTTCGTGCAGGCTCTGGACGACGCGGTGGTGGCGGTCATGATCGAGAAGGCGTCGGCGGTGGACAATCTGGAGGCGCTGCTCTCGGTGAAGGGCGTGGACATGGTCCAGTTCGGGCCCGCCGACTACTCGATGAGCATCGGGCTGGCCGGGCAGTGGAGCCATCCCCGGGTCGTCGAGGCCGAGCGCCACGTGATCCGGACCGCGCTGCGCATGGGCATCGCCCCGCGGGCCGAGATCTCCCACCCGAGCGAAGCCAAGGCGTACCTCGACCTGGGCGTTCGGCACTTCTGCATGGGCTGGGACGTGAGCATCCTCTTCGACTGGTTCAAGAGCGAGGGCCGGGCGCTGCGCGACGCGCTGGGCGCGGGCTGACGCGCGACCCCACGCCCATGGCTCACCGCCCGGCGCGCGCGGCGGCGGCCCGGCTCCTCCTGCCGGTCCTGCTCGCGCTGATCGCGAGTGGCTGCGGCGAGGGCGCGACGCCGGGCGCGCCGATCCGGCTGGTCTTCAAGCACGCCAAGATCCTGGGGCCGGCCGATCCGGTGCCCGGCCTGCTCCGCCGCTTCGAGGCCCTCCACCCGGGCGTGCGGGTGCAGAGCGAAGCGCTCACGTGGAGCTCGGACGAGCAGCACCAGTTCTACGTGATCAACCTCGAGGGGGGCAGCCCGCCCTTCGACGTGATGATGCTCGACGTGATCTGGGTGCCCGAGTTCGCGCGCGCGGGCTGGATCCTGGATCTGACCTCGTTCGTGCCCGCGGAGGAGCGCGACGCCCACTTCCCCGCCGCCATCGAGCCCGCGGTGCAGGACGGTCGCCTCTGGGCGCTGCCGTGGTTCATGAACGTGGGCCTCCTCTACTACCGGCGGGATCTCCTCGCCAAGTACGGATTCACCGCGCCCGAGAGCTATGACGAGCTGGCCCGGCAGGTGCACCGGATCCGCGCGGGGGAGCGCGATCCGCGGCTCGACGGCTTCCTCTGGCAGGGCAAGCAGTACGAAGGCGGGATGGTCAACGTGCTCGAGGCGCTGTGGGCCAACGGCGCGCGGCTCCTCGACGAGGCGGGGCGGCCGTTCCCCGAGCGCGAGCGCGCGCGGGAGTCGCTCGCGTTCCTGCGTGGGCTGATCGAGAGCGGAGTGAGCCCGGGCTGGGTCACCGCCGCCGACGAGGAGCTCACGCGGCGGCCCTTCGGCGACGGGCGGGCGATCTTCCTGCGAAGCTGGCCGTACGCGCTCGATCTCTTCGAGCTGCCCGGCTCGGCGGTCCGTGGCAAGGTAGGGGTCGGGCCGCTGCCCCGGCTGCCTCATGGCGAGGTGGGCGCCGGCTCCACCGGAGGCGCGCATCTGGCGGTGAGCGCGCGCACTCGGCATCGGGCCCTCGCGGTGGAGCTGGTGCGCTTCCTGACGAGCGATGCCGCGCAGCGGGCCATGACCGAGGGCGCCGCGCTCCGGCCTTCGCGCCCGAGCCTCTATCGCGACGCGGCCCTCGTCGCTCGGGACCCGACCCTGCCCGCCCTGCTCGCGTTGATGCAGAAAGGGCACCCGCGCCCGGTCACGCCCTACTACCTGATGCTCTCCACCACGCTCCAGCCCGAGTTCTCCGCGGTGCTGGTCGGCCGCAAGTCGCCCGAGCGGGCGATGCGCGACGCCACCGCGCAGGTCGAGCACCTGCTGCGGGCCATCGCGCCGTGACGGCCGACCGCCGCCTCGCCTGGCTCCTGCTCGCGCCCGCCCTCGCCGTGCTCGGGGGCCTCACCGTGTATCCCGCGGTGTGGGTGCTCTGGCTCTCGCTCCAGTACCGCATCCCGGTGTTCTCGATCGCGCGCTGGGCCGGTCTCGACCACTTCGTGTTCCTCGCGGGAGACACGCGCTTCTGGAACGCGGCGTGGGTCACCGGCATCTTCACGGTCGCCTCGGTGGCCCTCGAGGGCGCGCTCGGCCTCGCCATCGCGCTCGGCCTGCGCGGCCAGCATGGAGGGCGGCGCGTGGCCCTCGCCCTCTTGCTGCTGGCCTGGGCGCTGCCGTCGGTGGTGACCGCCAAGATGTTCGAGTGGCTCTACCATCCCGCGGGCGGGCTCGTGAACTTCCTGCTCGGCGGCCGGACCGTCAACTGGCTCGGTGATCCGGGCCTGGCGCTGCCCGCCCTGATCGCGGCCGACGTGTGGCGGGCCACGCCCTTCGTGGCGTTGCTGTGCTACGCGCGGCTCCTGACCATTCCGCCGGATCTCTACGAAGCCGCGCAGGTGGACGGCGCGGCGGGCGCGCAGGCTTTTGCGCGCATCACCTGGCCGCTGGTGCGGCCGATCCTCCTGGTGGTGCTGCTCTTCCGCACCCTCGACGCGCTGCGCGCCTTCGATATCATGTTCGTGCTGACGGGCGGAGGGCCGGCGGGCACCACCGAGACGCTCACCGTCTATGCCTACCGCACGCTGTTCCAGACATTGCAGGTGGGCTTCGGCTCGGCCATTGCGGTCGTGGTCTTCGCGGTGGTGATGGCGGTGGCGGTCGCCTACCTGCGCCTGATCGGCCGGGAAGAGCCCGCGGCATGAGGCCGGGCCGGCTCCGCGACGCGCTGGTCCTGCTCGGCCTCGCCCTCTACGCCGCCCCCTTCTTCTGGCAGGCGCTGACCTCGCTGCGTCCCGACGCGGAGCTGCTGCCGCTGACCCGGCTCCTGCCGAGCCGCCTCACGCTGGCCCACTACGACGTCGTCTTCCGCCAGAGCCTGATGCCGCGCGCGCTCGCGAACAGCCTGGGCATCGCGCTCTCCAGCACGCTCCTCGCGGTGGGGCTCGGCACCCTGGCCGGCTACGCGCTCGCGCGGCTCCCGGTGCGAGGCCGCCGCGTCATCCTCCTCGGCATGATCGCGGCCACCGCGTTTCCCCAGATCGCCACCGTGAGCCCGCTCTATCTCCTGATGCGGGCGCTCGGCCTGCGCGATACCTGGCTCGCCCTGATCCTGGCCAATGCCTCGTTCGCGCTGCCGCTGGTGATCTGGCTGCTGGCCGGGTTCATCCGGGAGATTCCGCGCGCGCTCGAGGAAGCGGCGGCGGTCGACGGCGCGGACCGGCTCGCCGCGCTGCGCTGGGTGGTGCTGCCCCTGGTGGCCCCGGGCATGGCCTCGGCGGCGCTCCTGGCCTTCCTCTTCTCCTGGAACGAGTTCCTCTTCGCCTACAGCTTCACCGCCACCGAGGCGAGCCGCACGGTGCCGGTGGCCCTCGCCCTGTTCCCCGGCGTCTTCGAGGTGCCCTGGGGCGACATCGCGGCCGCCTCGCTCCTGGCGAGCCTCCCGCCCATCTTCATCGTGGTCGCCTTCCAGCGCTATCTGGTGCGCGGTCTCCTCGCGGGCGCCCTGCGCGAGTAGCTCTCCCTCTCCCGGGTGGGGAGAGGGCGGTCAGCGCTTCGGCTCCACGACCTCGAACATCAGCGTGAAGTCGTCGAGCAGGCCGAAGAGCTCGACGACCTTCGCTCCATCGCCATCGATGCGCGCGAGCCCGCGCTCCACCGCCTCCGCGAGGGTCGTCTCGCGCAGGACCAGGCGGTCGAGCACGGACCGCTCGAGGGTCACGGTGGCGTCCGCGCGCTCGGTCCCGCGCCCGGCGAGATAGGTCAAGGCGCAGTTCTCGAGGGTCAGCGCGTACCGCTCGCCGAGGTCGGAGAAGACCCAGTTCACCACGATGCGCTTGCCGTCCGCCTTCTCACCGTTGAGTCGAACGCCCAGGTAGTCGAAGAAGAGATCGAGGCTCATGGCTCGTATCACGTCGGGGCTGACCGGGGCCCGCGCCCCCGCGTCGCCAAGACCGCGGCGGAGCTCGAGAGCCCCGAGCAGATAGGCGTTGCGCCAGGTCGCCGACTCCGCCGCGTAGCCGAGCTGCTCGAGCGCGGCGGCGCCGAGCTGGCGCGCCTCCGCGTTCGACGGATCGGCGAACACCACGTGGCTCATGACCTCGGCGACGAAGCGGTACTCGCCGGCCGCGAAGTCCTCGCGCGCCCGCGCGATGGCCGCGCGGGCGCCGCCCATGTACGCGAGGTATTTCCGCCCGCGCTCGACCGGCGGCAGCGGGTCGAGGTTGGCGGGGTTGGCGTCGTACCAGCCGAGGT
>JBGOVO010000317.1:0-4742 GCA_041478145.1 Methylomirabilia bacterium | reverse complement strand
GGATCACCTCCAGCGGCAACACGCCCGCCCTCGGCCCCGTGGCCGAGGAGCTGAAGCTCCTGACGATCTTCGTCGACGGCTGCACCGACTTTCTCTTCGACAAGGCGGTGCCGAATCCCCACTACATCTTCCGCATCACGAACATTCAGTCGGCGGACGGGGTCACCTGCGCGCTGGCCACCGTGCAGACGTGGGGCAAGCAGATCCGCAAGGTCGCCCACATCCATCCCGACTACTCCTACGGGCGCAACGCGTTCGACCACTTCAACATCGTGATGAAGAAGATGGTGCCGGGCGCCCAGGTCGTGTCGGAGGGCTGGCCGAAGCTCGGCACCACCGACTTCACCTCCCACATCACCAAGGCCATCTCGTCCAAGCCGGATCTCCTGGTGTCCTCGGTGTGGGGCGGCGACTACGTGGCCATGTACAAGCAGGCGCTGCGCTACGACATGTTCAAGAAGATGAAGTTCGCGTCCACCATCGCCTTCGGGGTGGCCCCGCACGCGATCGGCAAGGACCACCCGGAGGGTGTCATCGCGGGTGTCCACTCCAACTACTACTTCAACTACCCGCCGAACAATCGCTGGCCGCTCAACACCGAGTTCGTGAAGAAGTACTTCGACCGCTGGAAGGAGTACCCGAACTTCCAGTCGGAGGGCGCCTACTCGACGCTCTACATGCTGAAGGACGCCGTCGAGAAGGCCAACAAGCTCACCGGCAGCTGGCCCGACGACGACGCCATCATCAGCCAGCTCGAGGGCCTCATGCACGCGGGCCCCGCGGGCTACCTGTACATCCGGCCCGACACCCACCAGGGCTACAAGGACGCGATGACGGGCTTCAGCATCAACTCGCCCGACTATCCGTTCCAGATCCTGGACCCGACCCGTATCATCACGATCCCGATCCGCAACATCACGGCGCCTCCCGGCTGGCCCAAGGGGGAGCCGACCTCGACCTACACCTGGATCGATAAGACCTGGCCGACGGTCAAGGCCTGAAGCGCACGGAGACTCCCCCTCACCCTGCCCTCTCCTCCCCAGGGGGGAGAGGGATCGTTGCTTCCCCCTCTCCCCCCTGGGGAGAGGGCCGGGGTGACGGGCTCCGCTCCGCGGTCCTTACCCTCGCGCTGCTCCTTGTCCTCGTCGCGCCCGCGCACGCGGGGCACGAAATGCCCTTCTATCCCGGCTACTATCCGCAGGAGATCCGTCTCGAGACGCTGACGCCCGCGGCGGCGGCCGCGCAATTGAAGAAGGGCACGCTTCACGCCTACGTGGGCGCCGATCCCTTCGCGGGCGGCCGGCTGCCCGCCCACATCAGCCCGGTGGAGTCGCTGAGCGGCTACCTCGTGGCCACCGTCAACGCGGCGTCGCCCGGCGCGTCCGCCGCGCCGGCCCGCTGCGCCATCGCGCAGCGCATCGGCAAGAGCCTGGGCGCGTCGCGGGACGGTTTCGTCGCGCATCCCTACCCGATCACGCCGTATCACGCGGACTACCTGCAGCACTTCGACCTCGCCCAGTCGGCCCGCCGCGCGGTCGAGGCCGCGCCCGCGGGTGCGCCCCTCCGGCTCGTGACCCGCGGACCGGGCGCCGAGCGCCTGCTGAAGCCGCCGAGGGACAAGGCGGAGCCCAAGGACTGGGACGCGAGCCTCGAGGAGGTGGACCTGGAGGGCCTGCGGGCCGCGTACGCCGTCGGCGCGGGCGGGTCGTTCGCCCCGCCGTGGCTCAAGGAGGGGTGGTTCCACGCCTATCTCCTCCACGCCCCCTCGATGACGGACGCGGCGGCCCGGCAGGCGGTGGAGGGCCTGCAGCGCCGGCTGACCACGGGCGCCTACGAGGGGCCGGCGGAGCGGGCCGACCTCGAGCGACGCCTGGTCTCCCGCCTCACCGCCGGCTGCGAGCGGGTGGTGCTGGGCTACACCGTGCGGCGGGAGCCCTTCAACTCGGAGTTCTCCCAGGGCATCGAGAACATCGCCTGGGATTCCCAGACCGGCCTCGACTCCGAGATCTTCGTGCGCACCGCCAAGCTGAAGGACTTCCCGTGGAACGGCTGGATGAAGGTGGGCACCCCGACGCGACCCGCCGCCGCGTGGAATCCCATCGCCGGGTTCACGGACGCGCCGGGCCGGCTGCTCTGGGCCGCGCTGGGCGACTCCGGGCTCCTCCCGGCTCCCTACGCCTCGGGCTTCATCCCGCATCGCGCGGTGCCCGCGGCCGTCCTCGTCGGCGGAGCGTCCGGCGTCGAGATCCCCGAGGACGCGGTGCTCCCGGAGCCGGGCACCGGCCTGCTGCACCCGGTCGGGAAGGGGAAGACCGCGAAAGCCAGGGTCACGTATCGCCTCTGGGCCTCGGCGGCCCACGACAACACGCGCGTCACCGCCGCGGACGCGCTCTATCCCTATGTCTTCGCGGCGCGCTGGAGCGCGCGGCGCGCGCCGGACGGCGTCGAGTACGATCCGGCGGTGGACGCGGCCACCGCCCCCGCGCGTCAGGCGCTGGCCGGCGTGCGGCTGGTGAAGGTGGACAGCGAGGTGCGGCGCTACAGCGACATCACGTTCACCTACGTCGTGCCCGTCGTCGAGGTGTACCTCCACTCGGCCTCACCCGATCCGCAGGAGCTGGCCGCGCTCGCCCCGCCCTGGAGCGCGGTGCCCTGGCACGTCACCGTGCTGATGGAGGAGGCGGTCCGGCGGGGTATCGGCGCCTTCTCCGCCGCCGAAGCCCGGCGGCGCGGCGTGCGCTGGCTCGATCTGGTGCGCGATCCACGGACGCGCGAGCAGCTGGGCGCCATCCTGGACGGGCTCGCGCGGCAGAACCACGTGCCGGAGCCGCTCAAGCGGCTGGTCTCGGCGGACGAGGCGCAGGCGCGCTGGGCCGCGCTCCGCCAGTTCGCCCAGCGGCGGGGCCACTACCTCGTCACGAGCGGGCCCTATCAGCTCGAGAAGTGGAGCGACGGGGCGGTGGTGCTGGGGGTGTTCCGGGACCTGAACAACCCGCTCGGCGTCGGGGCCTACGATCGCTTCTCGATTCCGAGGCGTGCCTACGTGGCGCGCGTCACCGCGCGCGGCGACCGGCTCGAGGTGGCGGCGGAGATCGAGCGGCTGGAGAAATTCCTCCGCGAATACCGGCTCCTCCGGGAGCCGCTTGGCTCCCGCGGCGACGAGGACAAGGTCGATCTGCCCGCCTGCCGCTACGTGATCCTGGGCGGCGACGGCACGGTGGTGGCGGCGGGCGTCTCGCGCGAGGTGCAGGCCTCCCGCCTGATCGTCGATCTCAAGGGCCGGCTCAAGCCCGGCGCCTACACCGCCCTGGTGGCCCTGGCCCTCGGCGACAACCTCGTGAATCCCGAGGTCGCGACCGCCCAGTTAAGGATTGAAGCCACCCCCTGACTTGAGGCATCTTATCCGCCCATGGACACTCTCGTCGTCCACCTCCTGAACGCCCTGCTGTACGCGTCGGTGATGTTCCTGATCGCGGGGGGCCTGAGCCTCATCTACGGGGTCATGCGCATCGTGAACCTCGCCCACGGCAACCTCTACGCCTTCGGCGCCTACGTGACCGCGTGGGCGGTGGGCCGCGGGCTGGGGGGCGCGACCGAGGCGAGCCCCTGGGTCTACGCGCTGCTGCCGGCGGGGGCGGTGGCCGCGGGGGCGCTGGGGGCGGTGCTCGAGCCGACGCTGCTGCGGCCGCTCTACCGCCGCGCCGAGGAGTATCAGCTCCTGATCACCTTCGGCCTGCTCCTGATCCTGGAGGACCTGATGCGGCTCCTGTGGGGGCCGTACCCGCTGCAGGTGAGCGCGCTCTACGAGGGGATGGGCAGCCTCACGATCGGCGAGTCCATCTACCCGACCTACAACCTCGTCGTGATCCTCATCGGCGGCGTCGCGGCCGCGGCGCTCTGGGCCTTCGTCTACCGGACGCAGTTCGGGGTGGTCCTGCGCGCGACGTCGCAGAACATGCGCATGGCTTCGGCCCTGGGGGTCAACGTCAACCGGGTCTACGTCCAGGCCTTCACCCTCGGCTGCTTCATGGCCGGCCTGGGCGGCGCGGTGATCGTGCCCCAGCAGGGCGCGGTGCTCGGCATGGGCCCGGACGCGCTGATCCTGGCGTTCGTGGTGGTGGTCATCGGCGGGCTCGGCAGCCTCGAGGGGGCGCTGATCGGGGCGCTCATGGTGGGCGTGGTGCGCGAAGCCGGCATCACGTTCTTCCCGGAGATCGAGCTGGCCGTGCTCTACCTGATGGCGGCGGTCGTCCTCCTCATCCGGCCCGCGGGGATCCTGGGCCGCGCATGAGGGCCATGACCGCGCCGCCGCGCCGCGTGCTCGCCTGGTCGGCGCCCGTCCTGCTCGCCCTCATCGCGCTACCCTTCGTGGTGCCGCCGTATCAGACCGTGCTGCTCTCCTACGGCCTCGTGTTCGCCATCGCGGCCCTCGGCTTCAACCTGCTGCTCGGCTATACCGGCCTCCTGTCCTTCGGCCACTCCGCCTACTTCGGCATGGGCGCCTATGCGGTGGCCTTCGTGGTCAAGTATCTCAAGGTCGAGTCCATGGAGCTCTTCCTGCTGGGCGGCGTCGTGGCCTCCGGGGTGGTGGCGGCCGTCTTCGGCCTGCTCTGCGTGCGCTACACCAAGATCTTCTTCGGGATCCTCACGCTGGCCCTGTCCCAGGTGCTGTGGAGCCTCGCCTTCAAGTTCTTCTGGGTGACGGGCGGCAGCGACGGGCTCCGCGTGCCGACGCCCACGCT
>JBGOVO010000078.1:0-12596 GCA_041478145.1 Methylomirabilia bacterium | reverse complement strand
GGTCTACCACGGCTTCTGGATCACCCACGTGGACGCGCTCTGCCACGTGGGCTGGGACGGCGAGCTCTACAACGGCCGCCCCTTCGCGGAGAGCCTCACGATCGAGGGTGCGCTCTGGTGCCCGATCGATCCGATCTTCGAGCGCGGCATCACCACGCGCGGCGTCTTCCTCGACATCGCGGCCGGGCGCAAGGAGGGCTACGTCACGGTCGGCCACCCGGTCACCCCGCGCGAGCTGGACGAGGCGGAGCGGCGCGCCGGCGTGAAGGTGGAGCCGGGCGACGTGGTGGTCGTGCGGAGCGGCGACGAGAAGTTCCGCGCGGAGAACCCGGACTGGAAGCCGCGGATCTCGGAGCACCCGGGGCTGCACCTTTCCTGCCTCGAATGGTTCCGCGCCAAGGACATCGCGGGCATTTCCTGGGACATGATGGACGAGCGCCCGAGCCGCTACCCGGGCTTCGGCATGTCCGCGCACCTCGCGATCCCGTTTCTCGGGCTGGCCCTGATCGACAACTCGGACCCGGAGCGTCTGGCCAAGGCCTGCGCGGAGGAAGGGCGCAACGAGTTCCTCTTCACCGCCACGCCGCTGCGTCTGGTGGGCGCGACCGGCGCGCCGGCGCACCCGCTCGCCATCTTCTAGCGACGGCCTGAGCGGGGCGCCGGCGACCGCGCCCTGCTCAGCTCTCGTAGACCTTCTTCAGCTCGGTCTCGCCCCACTTCACGGCGTCCTCGGCCGATGTGCCCTGGACCGCCTTCGCGAAGATGTCGGTGATGATGTACTTGGTGTAGACCTCGGTGGCCTTGGCGGTGGAGGGGCCGGCGAAGCCGATCATCCGGGAGCCCCGGGCGGCCACCCGGAACGGCTTGAGCGCGTCGTCCACCGTGTTCCACATCGGGTGGTTCTCCCACATGGTCGTGGCCCCCACGCTGTAGCCCGTCTCGATCGCGAACCACTTGCCGAACTGCTCCTTGGCGTGGAGCCACTTCAGGAACTCCTTGGCCGCCTTCTGGTTCTTGGAGTACTTCATCAGCCCGTGGGAGAAGGGGACGAAGTAGGGAGCGGTGGGCCCGTTGGGGCCGTCCGGGATCCCGAAGTGGGAGATGTCGTTCCACATCGGCTGGCCGGCCTCGTTCTTGACCTTGTCGGGGTTGCGCTTGGCGAAGATGAAGATGGACGCGCCGTTGAGGGTGGCCGCGATCTCGTTGGCGTGGAAGGCCCGGTTGTTGTTGGTGTCGTCCCAGGCGAGCGCGCCCTCGTCGCACGCGTCCTTCCAGAAGCCGACCATCCACTTCACCGCCTCGACCATCTGCTTGGAGTTGAGCACGACCTTCTTGCCGCTCGCGTCCGTCTCGGCTGCGCCGAACGTCCACATGATCGGATACGTCCACGTCGGCGCGTCCCCGAAGGTGTGGCCGAGGGTCTGCCCGATGGGCTTGCCCTTCTTCTTGAGCGCCGTGCCGATCTTGCGGTACTCCTCGAGCGTGCGCGGCGGCTGGTTCGCACCGACCTCCGCGAACCACGAGCGACGGTAGGCGATCAGGCTGCCGCCCGTGCTGTAGGGCAGGGCCAGCCACTTCTTGCCGCTCTTGGCCGCCGCCTCCGAGTGCGAGTAGTACCCGCCCTGGTCCTTGGCCTTCCACTCGCAGAGGTCGGAGACGTCGGCGAGCCCGCCCTGGTACAGGTGGGGCCAGTTGTGGAGCATCATGATGATGTCCGGGCCCGACCCGGACTGGATCGCGGCGGTGATCCGCGCCTGGAGATCGTTGGCGTTGATGGTCTCCAGCGTGACCTTGGTCTTGGTCTGCGCGCTGTACTCGGCGAGCAGCTGGCGCAGCTCGACGTCACCCTCCGGGATGAAGTCCACCCATTGGAGCAGGTGCACCTCCGAGGTCTGGCCGAAGGCCGGCGCGCGCCGGGCGGCGAGGATGCCCTCGAGCCCGGCGGCGGCCACCGCGCCGCCGGCGGCGCCCCGCAGGAAGGTGCGACGGTCGAACGAGCGAGCAGACGGATGGCGTGGACGTGGGTCGGGCATGCGTGGTCCTCCTCCGCTCGGCCGCGGGGCGCGGTCGAGGGCTTCCGGGGGAAATTGTCCGAGGACCCGATCCGGGGGCATCGTTGCCTCCCTCCAGGGCCGGACGGTTGAACTTCAGGAAAGTGGCCGGAGTATGGTCGCCCCCGCGGGGGGTGTCAACACCCACCTGCCCCCGGCTCGCCGTGGTCATTCGCTCACGGCTAGATCGTCGTGGCAGTCGCGTCGCGGTCGAGCGACAGGTAGAGCTGGTCCTCCTGAGCGATGTTGAGTCGGAGTACGGTGTGCAGGGTATAGAGCGTCCGCCGCAGATCCACCAGGTCCTCGGCGTCTGGCCCCTCGGCCGGGATGTTGGCGACGAGCCGCTCGAACACCCGCGCGAGGTGAAAGATCTCCTGGTGAGTCCTGCTCAGCGCGGCTAACGGATCATCGCCGCCGAGGGTCGCCGCGATGGTTCTGTAGACCTGCTGCTCGTCCACACGCTCATGGGCGAGGATCTTGACGAGCGAGCATCGGATCTGGTCGAGCCGGCGCCGGAGGTCCGACGCGGGGACTTCATCCATGCAGTCGGCGAGGTCTCGGAGCTGGTCTACCCCTGGCATCAGCTCGCGATGCTGGCTTCGCAGGGACGCCGCGACGTCGGTCGGCAGTTGTGGCCGGGCGGCTCCCGGCCCCCCTCGCAGCGCGCGAAGGGCATTGAGAATCGCGGCTGCGTCAATGGCTTCCTGGGCCACCGCGCCGACCACGGGTGAAAGAAGCCCGAGCGTCGCGGCGCCCATCGCGACCAACGACAAGCCCATGCCGACCCATATACTCTGTAGCGCGATCGAACGGGCGCGCTGCGCGATCTCCACCGCCTCGACGAGCCGATCGAGGCGGTCGACCACCAAGACGACATCGGCAGCTTCCGACGAAGAAGTAGCACCCCGTGAGCCCATCGCGATCCCGACGTCCGCTGCGGCAAGCGCCGGAGCGTCGTTAATCCCGTCACCGACCATCAGCGTCACCCGTTCGGTGCGCGACTGCCGGACCGCGTTGACCTTCTCCTCGGGGGTCATATCAGCCATCACCCGGTCCACACCGATCGCCGCGCCGACCGATTCCGCCACCGCCACGTGATCGCCCGTGAGCATGACACTTTGCTGGATGCCGCGGTTCTTGAGCAGGCGCAGCACTCTCGGCGCATCGGGCCGAATGGGGTCATCGAAAACGAACGCCCCGGCCAGGTCGCCTCCGACCGAGACGAAGATGATCGAGCCCTCGTCCCGCATCACCCGCCGTCGGAACTGCAGGTGCGCGGATGAGGAGCTCGCTGATTCGCAGACCCACGCAAAGCTGCCGAGCCGGACGGCTAGGCCATTCACCAGGCCATCGACCCCGAAGCCCGCCTTCTCGGTCACCTGTTCCGGCAGCGCCAGGGTGAGGCCCCGATCACGAGCCGCCCTTACCAGGGCGCTTGCCAGGACGTGGGACGACATTTGATCGAGCGAGGCCGCGAGTCGGAGGAGTTCCGTGGCGTCACCCTCCCGCCTGGACAAGGCGATGCGCTGCAGGCGCGGCGCGCCAAGGGTGATGGTGCCGGTCTTGTCGAGGAAGAGCGTCTGGCCCCGGGCCAGCGTCTCGATCGCCGCGCCGCCTTTCACGACGATCCCGCGCCTGGCGGCCCTGGACACACCCGACACGATGGCCACCGGGGCGGCCAGCAGGAGCGGGCACGGGGTCGCGACCACGAGCACCGCGAGCGCGCGGTCCGGATCTCCGGAGATGACCCAGGCCGCCCCGGCGACCGCCAGCGTCAGGGGAACGAACAACTGCGCATACCGGTCGGCTAGGCGGACAAGCGGTGCCTTCGAGGCCTGGGCCTCGCGCACCATGCGGATGATCCCCGCATAGGTGCTGTCCGCGGCGTTCGTGGTAGCTCGCATGTGGAAGGGCGATCCGGCGTTCGCCGTTCCGCTCCGTACCTGATCCCCCACCTGCCGCTCCACCAGCCGCGACTCGCCGGTGAGCGCCGCCTCATCGAGGCTGGCTGGGCCCGTGCTCACAACCCCATCGACCGGCAGGACGTCACCTTCCTTCACGATCAGGGTGTCACCCACAACCACGTCCTCGACAGGGACGGTCTCGACAGCACCGTTCCGCAGTCGATGGGCCGTGCGGGGTGCCCGCCGGAGCAGAGACGACAGCTCACGTTCGGCGCGGTTCGCGGCGTACTCCTCGAGCGCCCGGCCGGTGGCCAGCATAAGGCCGATCACGGCCCCGGCGAGGTATTCGCCGAGGACCAGCGCCCCGACGATCGCAAGGATCGCGATGACGTCCACGCCGGCAGAACGCCTCAGAAGGCTGTGAACCAGCGTGACGATGGCCGGGATGAGGGCAAGACCTGCCGTGCCTGCCCACAGAGCGCCTGCGAGTGGATGTCTGCCTGCGATCCAGGCGGCGCCGCCGCTGCCCAGGCCGAGGACACACGCCATCAGGAACAAAGTGGCGGGCCGAATCGGACGAAGGTCTTTCATCTGGTGATCCTCGTGGCCTCAGCCGGATTCTAACGTACCGCCGGATGCAGACATTGAGGAACCTGGCCGGGCACCTCAGAAGCCACTACAATCCTTGCTGCATCCGGCCCAACCGAGGAGATTCCGACCGACGGAGGCCTCACCCAGTGAATGCTTGGCTTCGGAACCTAGCGCCCCACCCTGGCTTCCCCCACAAGTCCGCCAGTCAAGGCGGCTCGATTGCACTCAGTGATCCCCTTCAAACCGTGATGGAACGCCTCCGCGCGTCTCCCAAGGGGCTGGCGGCCGAGGACGCTCGCCAGCGTCTTGCCGATGTCGGCCCCAATGAGCCGGCTCGTCGCCGACGGGGGGCCGTCCTGAGAGAACTCCTCTACTTTCTCGCCAATCCCTTGGTCGTGATCCTGCTGATCGCGAGCCTCGTCTCCGCGATCCTGGGCGAGCCGATCAACGCGTCCATCATTGCCCTGATGGTGGTACTCAGCGTCCTGCTGAACTTCGTCCAAACGTATCGCTCTCAACGGGCCGCCGAGCGCCTCCGAGAGGAGGTGGCCCCCACGGCCAGCGTCCTGCGCGACGGCCAGTGGATAGAGCTTCCGCGTCGAGACCTCGTCCCCGGCGACGTGATCCGGCTCGCCGCCGGCGACCGGGTGCCCGCCGACGCCCGCCTCATCGAGACCCGAGACCTCCATATCCAACAGGCCGCCCTTACGGGGGAATCGCTGCCGGTTGAGAAGACGGCGATTGATCTCCCCGCCAATGCGCCTCAGCTGGCCGAAGCCAGCAACACGGTCTTCCTCGGGACATCCGTCGTGAGCGGTACGGCGACGGCCCTTGTGGTCGCGACTGGTCCGGCGACGGCGTTCGGTGACATCGCGGCACAGCTCTCGACCGCGCCGCCGGAAACTGAATTCCAGCGCGGAATCTGGCGGTTCGCCCTCCTGATCATGCGTACGGTTCTGTTCCTCGTTCTCTTTGTCCTCCTGGCCAGCTTTGCCCTTCATCGGCCGCCGCTGGAATCGTTCCTCTTTGCCGTCGCGCTGGCGGTCGGTTTGACCCCCGAGTTTCTGCCGATGATCACCACGGTCACGCTTGCGCAGGGGGCCGTGCGCATGGCCCGGCGCAAGGTGATTGTCAAGCATCTGGCTGCCATTGAAGACTTTGGAAGCATGGACATCCTGTGCAGTGACAAGACAGGCACTCTGACGAGCGGCGAGATGGAGCTCGATCAGTGTTTGAATCCTCTCGGCGAGGCCGCGGATCGAACGTTCCGGTTAGCTTACGTCAACGCCTCCCTTGAGACCGGTATCCGGAGCCCACTGGATGCCGCGATCCTCGCCCATCGACAGCTCGACATTCAATCCTTCCGAAAAGTCGACGAAATTCCCTTCGATTTCGATCGTCGGCGGCTGTCGGTCGTCGTGGACACTCCGGACGGTCGGCTCTTGATCACCAAGGGTGCTCCGGAGCCCCTGCTCCAGTGCTGCACCGAGTACGAGGTCAACGGCAACACGCGTGCCCTCGACCGGGCGGCCATCGCCCGCTGTACAGCCACCTACGAAGCGCTCAGCACCAAGGGCTACCGGGTCCTCGCGGTGGCCTACCGGCTGATGTCTCCGCAACCGTCCTATTCGATCGCCGATGAACGCGACATGGTCCTGGCCGGATTCGCCACGTTCTCCGACCCTCCGATGAAAGGCGCGAAGGAGGCCCTCCAGGCACTCCGCGAAGATGGGGTGACTGTCAAGATCTTGACCGGTGACAACGAACTCGTTGCCGGTCACGTGTGCTCGACGGTCGGCCTCGATCCGGGTCGCATCGTGCTTGGCGGTGAGCTCGATGACATGACCGACAGCGCTCTCGCCGCGGTCGCCGAGCGTACGACCGTCTTTGCCCGCGTCTCGCCGGGCCAGAAGAACAGAATCCTGAGCGCGCTGCGAAGCCGCAACCATGTCGTCGGCTTTCTCGGTGACGGAATCAATGACGCCCCCTCATTGCACACGGCCGAGGTCGGCATCTCCGTCGCGAACGCCGTCGACGTCGCCAAGGACGCCGCCGACATCATCTTGCGAGAGCGGAATCTCAACGTGCTCCACCAGGGGATCATCGAAGGGCGGAAAGCCTTCGCCAACGTCACGAAATATCTTTTGATGGGGACCAGTTCGAATTTCGGCAACATGTTCAGCATGGCCGGGGCTGTCGTGTTCCTGCCGTTCTTGCCCATGCTCCCAATGCAGATCCTGCTCAACAACTTCCTGTACGACCTCGCCCAGATCACCATCCCCACCGACAATGTCGATGATAGTTTCGTGCGCAAACCCCAGCGCTGGAACATCGACGTTATCCGGAACTTCATGCTCATCATTGGCCCGATCAGTTCCATCTATGACTTTCTCACGTTCTTTGCCCTTCTCCGGATCTTTCATGCTTCCGAGGCCCTCTTCCACACTGGCTGGTTTGTCGAATCCCTGGCGACTCAGACTCTCGTGCTCTTTGTGATCCGGACTGCGGGGAACCCGCTTCAGAGCCGCCCGAGCATACCGCTGGCTACGACGACGGTGCTCATCGTCTGTATTGGATTGGTCCTGCCCTTCACTGCCCTCGCAGAGCCGTTGGGGTTCGTCCCTCTGCCCCTCAGCTACTTCGTGTTCCTCGCGGGCGCCACGTTGACGTATCTGGTCTTGGTCGAAGTGGTCAAACGCCGGCTCATCCGACGACTCGTAGCTTGAATTGCCGCCAGATCTGGGACGATTGCCTGTGATGAGGGAGGAGGTAAGGTCAGTCTCATGTGCTCGCGGCCTGTCTGCCCGTTCTCGCATGGTTTTTCTGACCAACTTCCTCTTATTCATTTGCTCGAGCCTCCAGCTCGAGGGGGATCATCCCGCGCCGGCCGTGACGAAGCGTGAAGCACTTGCCTTCCCAGCTGAACGGACCTTCGCGATGTGTGAGCGTTATCGACCGCCGATCCCGAGCGGGTCCCTCTCCGCTTGCTGGACGGCATACCGGATATGGTCCTCCGTGAACCGACTCGTGCGCAGCGCGTCCCCTCGTGTGCATGTACGCGAACGGGCCGAGTGTAGCGAGTCACGCCTGAAGAATGCCTGAAGGCCACGTGAATGTTCCTTCAGCCAGTGCTCAGGCGCGGGGCAGGTGGATGGTGAACGTCGCGCCCTTCTCCCCCGAAGCCTCCACCGAGATCCGCCCACCCTGGCCCTCGACGAGTGCCCGTGCGATCGCCAGCCCGAGGCCGACGCCCGGGGCGTCGGTCGCGCGCGACGCTTTGCCGCGATAAAAGCGCTGGAAGAGCCGGGGAACGTCCTCCGGCGAGACTCCGGGCCCGGTGTCGGAAACGGCGATGACGGCTTCCTCCCGGCCCGCCGTGACCGCGACCCTCACCTCGCCGCCCGGAGGCGAGAACTTCACGGCATTGTCGAGGATGTTGGCGAGCGCGACCTTCGCCGCGACGGGAGCGGCGTTCACGAGGAGCTCCGGTGGGTGCTCCACCACGACGACGATGCCGCGCCGCTCTGCTTCGGGCGTGACCGCCGACACGGCCGCCCCGAGGATTTCACTCACCGCGATGGGCTGGGCCGACTCGGGCTCCTGCCGGCCGTCGATGCGGGCCAGCTCGAGAAGCTCTTCGGTCAGGCCCTGGACCCGCTGGACCTCGTCGAGACACGACCGCAGCGTCTCCTCGTATTCGGGCACCCCCCGTGGCCGGCGCAGCGTGACCTCCAGCTCCGCCCGGAGGCGTGACAGGGGTGAGCGGAGCTCATGCGAGGCATCGGCCGTGAACCGCCGCTGGATCTCGAAGCTCCGCTCGAGGCGCCCCAGCATCTCGTTGAGGGTCTCGACGAGCCGTCCGATCTCGTCTCGGGTTCCCGGGTGCGGCAGCCGCTCGCCGAGGTTCGCCTCGCCGATGTGGCGCGCCCGCGTCACCATCCGGTCGATCGGTCGCAGGGCCTTGCGGGCGAGCAGCACGCTGGTCAAGCCGATCCCGACGAGTATCACCACCGACATGCTGAGGAAGAGCCAGCGGCCGACGCGCAGCACCGCGTACGCGTCGTCGAGCGACATCGCGACCTGGACGGCGTACCGCCTCGGGCCGACCGTGACCGGGAGGGACACCATCCGGACCGGCTCCTCCCCGAAGTCGGTGACCGTCCAGAACACGGTCTCCCCGTCGCGCAAGCGCGCCAGAAGCCCCGGTGGTGTCGGGAGGCTGGCCGTGCCGAGCGTCCCGCTCCGCGCGACGACGCGGCCGTCCAGGTCGGTGATCTGAACGAACTTGTCGAGCCGCACGAACGAGGGCGGCCCCGCCCCGGCCGCGATCTCGTGCACGCGCGGGTGGGCCGGTTCGCCCTGGAGGGCCGCCGCCTCCGTCGAGGCCAGCGTCAGGATCGCGTCGTCGATGATCTCGCCCAGCACCACGCGGCGGAGCGCCCAGTCGGCGCCGAAGGCGGCCAGCGCCAGCATGGCGGCCAGGACCACCACCTGGCCCAGCCACAGGCGAGTCTTGAAGCTGGGCGGCCTCATGCGTCCGTCAGCTCCTCCAGCGGCCCCAACCGGTAGCCGAAGCCGCGCACGGTATGGATGGGCGGGATGCTCCCTCCCCGATCGATCTTCTTTCTCAGGTGGCTCACGTGCGCGTCGACGAGGTTGTCGATCACGTCGGACGCCAGATCCCACACGGCTTCGACCAGCCGGGTCCGGCTCACGATCTCGCCGGCGCTCCGCATGAGCACCTCGAGGAGGGCGTACTCCTTGGAGGTGAGCGCGAGGGCCACGCCCGCGCGCGGCGGGTCGCCGGGTCGAGCGTCAAGTCGGCCACCCGGAGCACGGTCGGCCGTACGAGACGGGACCGGCGGAGCAAGGCCCTGATCCGGGCGAGGAGCTCGGCGAAGGCGAACGGCTTCGTCAGGTCGTCATCGGCGCCGGTGCTCAGTCCGTTGACCCGATCGGCCAGACTGTCACGCGCGGTCAGCATCAGGATCGGGGTGGAGACGTGGCTGGCGCGCAGCGCGCGACACACCGCGATCCCGTCCTTGCCGGGCAGGAGCCAGTCGAGCACGATCACGTCGTACTCGTTCACCCCGGCCAGCTCCTCCCCGTCCTGGTGGGCGCGACATCGATGACGAAGCCTTCCTCCTGAAGCCCCTTGGCGAGCAGCTTCGCGGCCTTCCGGTCGTCCTCGATCAGCAGCACTCGCATCGCGGTCTATCGTAGCGCTCCCGGCGCCGCCTCGCCCAACCTGAAGGAAAATTCAGGCTGGCTTCAGGTGATCTTCAGTCGGGCCGCCGTACGCTCCAGGGGTGCCAGGAGTCTACTTCATCTCGCGCCTTTCGAGAGGGTGAAGCGCATGATCCTCCTTGCCGGAGCACTGCTCGTCGCGGCCGTCTCCATGACCACCGGCGAGTTCGTGGAAGTTCAGAAGCTGTCATCCGACGAGCTTCGCACTCGATTCGGGCTTCCCGCCGCGTGCGAGCCGTCGGTGACGGCTCTCTCGACCGACCCGGCCGTCAACGTGGTGACCGTCGCGATCGATTGCCGGGTCCGACCCGGCGGCACACCTCCTCCCGGGCCAGGCGAACGCCAACGACCAGCCCGTCCTCCCGCGAAGGGATCCTGAGCGGCTCTCTGCCGCCTCCCACTTGACGTCGGGCTTGGTGAGCCCTACGGTTCTCGCCATGACCAAGCCCTGTCTGCGCCGGCTCGCTCCCCTCATGATCCTCTGTGCCGTTTCGCTACTCGTTGGTCTCGTAGACGCCGCCGTTGCCGCTGAAGGGGAGATGCGCTGGGGCCTGCACGTCACGCTGGCCGCCAAGTGGCTCGATCCGGCCGAGACCGAGGCGTTCAGCACCCCGTTCATGGTGCTCTACGCCGTGCACGACGCGCTGGTGAAGCCGATGCCGGGCGGGCTCAATACCCCGAGCCTGGCCGAGTCGTGGCAGGAGTCGGTCCGCTTCGTGCTCAAGGAGCCGTGGGGCGACTTCATGACCTTCTACGGCACGACCGCCTCGGGCGCCGCCTGGATCGTGCCGAAGAAGTACGTGCAGCAGGTGGGAGAGGACGCCTTCATGACCGCGCCGATCGGCGCGGGGCCGTACAAGGTGGTGTCGTTCAAGCCGGGCGTCGAGATCGTGCTGGAGGCCTTCGACGGCTACTGGCGGAAGCCGCCGTCGGTGAAGCGTCTGGTCATGCGCTCGATGCCCGAGGAGACCACGCGGGCCGCCGCACTGCGCAACGGCGAGGTGGACATCACGTACCTGCTGACGGGCCCGACCGCGGAGACCATCCGGAAGGCGCCGGGGTTCAAGGTGGTCGCCCCGCTGCTCTCGGGTGCGTTCTGGCTCGCCGAGGCGGGCTACCCCAACGGCTTCGACGGCGGCGACTTCGCGCCGTTCCCGCCCTACAACTCCATGGGCGAGGCCATCCAGGGCTACCTGCAGGCGGTGGGCATCCGCACCAAGATGCGCAGCATGGAGCGCGCCGCCTACTTCGGGGCCTGGCGGGAGAAGAAGCTCCACGGCGTGATCCTCGTGATCACGGCCGCGTTCGGCAACGCGGCCACTCGGCTCGAGCCCTACGTCACCAAGAACGGGATCTACGCCTACGGCAGCCTGCCGGAAGTGGACGACCTCTACGTGCGCCAGGGGCGGGAGCTCGACCCCAAGAAGCGCGAGGCGCTGCTCGGGCAGGTCCAGAAGACCCTCCACGACCAGGTGGTGAACATCCCGATCCACGAGCTCGCGTTCATCTGGGGCGTCGGGCCGCGGGTGGATGAGGGCGGAGCCGATCTGATCCCGGGCTTCGCCTACTCGGCGCCACTGGAGGACCTGAAGCTCAAGGCGCGGTGAGGGAGAGCCCGGCCCGTGGCCCAGTACTCGCTCGGCATCGACATCGGCGGGACCTTCACCGATCTGGTGGTCTACGACCACGACACCGGACAGAGCCATAGTCGAAAGGTCCTCACGACTCACGACGATCCCGCCCGGGCCGTCGCGGCCGGCGCCGCCGGGCTCCTCGCCCAGGCGCGGCTCGATCCGGCCTCATTCACGAGGACCGTCCACGCCACCACGCTCTTCACCAACGCGCTGATCGAGCGCAAGGGCGCGGTCACCGGCCTGATCACCACCGCGGGCTTCGCGGACACCCTCGAGATCGGCCGCGAGCGGAAGTACGAGCTCTACGACCTGGCCATCGCCAAGCCCGAGCCCCTCGTCCCGCGCCACCTGCGCCTCGAGGTCGTCGAGCGCACCAGGGCCGACGGCCGCATCGCGCGGCGGCTCGACCCGCGCATGCTGGCGGCCCGCGCGGCCGCGCTGGCGAAGGCGGGCGTCGGCTCCATCGCGGTGGTGTTCCTGCACGCCTACGCCAACCCGCGGCACGAGACGGAGGCGGCGCGCCTGATCGCGAAGCGACATCCGGGCCTCGCGGTCACCACCTCGCACGAGGTGGCGCCCGAGATCCGCGAGTACGAGCGCGCCTCCACCACCGCGGCCAACGCCTACATCAAGCCGCTGGCCCAGAAGTATCTCGCCCTCATGGCCCGGCGGGTGTCGGAGCTGGGCATCCCGGCGCCGCTGCTGCTCATGCTGTCGAGCGGCGGGCTCACCCACGTGCAGGAGGCGCAGCGCGTGCCGGTGCAGATGCTCGAGTCGGGCCCGGCCGCGGGCGCCATCGCGGCCGCCTTCTTCGGCCGGGCCGACGGTGATGGCCGGGTGCTCGCCTTCGACATGGGCGGCACCACCGCCAAGCTCTCGCTGGTGGACGGCGGGGAGCCGCTCACCGCCTACAGCTTCGAGGCCGCGCGCCAGCGGCGCTTCATCGAGGGCAGCGGGCTGCCCATCCGCATCTCCACCATCGAGCTGATCGAGATCGGCGCGGGCGGCGGCAGCATCGCGGCGGTGGACGAGATCGGGCTCTTGAAGGTCGGCCCCCGCAGCTCGGGCTCGCATCCCGGCCCCGCCTCCTACGGCCTGGGCGGCCGCGAGCCCACCGTGACCGACGCCGATTTCCTGCTCGGCTATCTCAACCCGGACTACTTCGCGGG
>JBGOVO010000190.1:0-7373 GCA_041478145.1 Methylomirabilia bacterium | reverse complement strand
GTCTCCTCGGCTCGCCTTCGGCTGCACCTCGGCCATCTCGGGTACCTACCATTCCCTGAGCGGTTCACGGTCTCCTCGGCTCGCCTTCGGCTGCACCTCGGCCATCTCGGGTACCTACCATTCCCTGAGCGATTCACGGTCTCCTCGGCTCGCCTTCGGCTGCACCTCGGCCATCTCGGCCTACCTACCATCCCCTGGACGGCCCATCGTCTCCTCGGCCATCTCGATCCCTCTCAGCGAGAGTCGCGCACGAGCGCCGCGAAGTTCTCGAGCAGACGGATGCCCCAGCGCTGGCTCTTCTCCGGGTGGAACTGGGTGGCGAACAGGGGCCCCCGCGCCACCGCGGCCGGGAACGTGATGCCGTAGGTGCACGTCGCCACCTGGAGCGACGGGTCGGTCGTCTCCGGATAGTACGAGTGCACGAAGTAGAAGTTCGCCCCGCTCGGGATGCCGTCGAAGAGCCGCAGGTCCCCCCGGTGCTCGACCTGGTTCCAGCCCATGTGGGGCACCTTCAGGGTCGATGGGAAGCGCCGCACCGCGCCCGGGATCACGTCGAGCCCCTTGCCCTGGCCGAACTCCTCGCTCTCGGTGAAGAGGAGCTGATACCCGAGGCAGATGCCCAGGAACGGGCGCTCGCTCTCGAAGCAGGCGCGCAGCGGGGCGAGCAGGCCCAGGGCCTGCAGGTTGCTCATCGCGTCGTGGAAGGCGCCGTCGCCCGGCAGCACCACCGCCTCGGCGCCATCGACGACCGCGGGATCCTGGGTGACGACGGCCGGCACCCCGACGCGGACGAAGGCCTTCTCCACGCTGCCGAGATTGCCGCGCCCGTAGTCGACTATGGCGATCATCTCGCCGTGCTCGGCATGGACTCGCTCACAGGCTGCCCTTCGTGGAGAGGATGCCCGTGATTCTGGGGTTGAGCCTCGTGGCGTCCGCGAGGGCGCGGCCGGCCGCCTTGAACGTGGCCTCCGCGATGTGGTGGAGGTTCTCGCCGTAGTGCATGTTGAGATGCAGCGTGATCTCCGCGTTCACCGCCACCGCGCGGAAGAAGTCCTTGAGCAGGTCGAGATCGAAGCTGGCGATCCGCGTGCGCTGCAGCGGCACGTTGAAGACGAGGTACGGCCGCCCCGAGATGTCCACCGCGGCGTGCAGCAGCGCCTCGTCCATGGGCAGGAACGAGGCCCCGTAGCGGACGATCCCCTTCTTGTCGCCCACCGCCTCGCGAAGCGCCTTGCCCAGGCAGATCCCGACGTCCTCAACGGTGTGGTGCAGGTCCACGTCGAGGTCGCCCTTGGCGTCCACGTGGAGATCCATGAGCGCGTGCTTGGCCCAGGCTTCCAGCATGTGATTGAAGAACGGGATGCCGGTCTCGACCTTGGACGCGCCGGTGCCGTCAAGGTTGAGGTGGAGCACGATCTGCGTCTCCTTCGTGTTGCGCTCGATCCGGCTCTGCCGCGGCACCGCCGGCTCTGTCCCCCGCTCCCCGGTCATCGTGCTCCCTCCCGCGCGGCCGCGATGCGCACCGCCGCCGCCGCGCCGTGTCCGTCCAGGCCCTCCACGTGGGACAGCCGGGCGACGTGCGGCCCCGCCTCGGCCAATCCCTCGGGTGAATACTCGATCACGCTCAGCCGCGTCACGAAGTCCTCGGTGCTGAGCGCCGAGGAGAAGCGCGCGGTGCCACCGGTCGGCAGCACGTGATTCGGTCCCGCCACGTAGTCCCCCACCACCTCCGGCGTGTGGCGCCCCAGGAACACCGCCCCCGCGTGCCGCACGCCCGCGAGCAACCCCTCCGGGTCGCGCACCTGCAGCTCGAGGTGCTCGGGCGCGAGCCCGTTGGCGAGCGCCACCGCCTCCTCGAGGCTCTCCGTGAGCACGAGCGCGCCGTGGCTCGCGAGCGCGGCGCCCGCGATCTCCCGGCGGGGCAGCGCGGCGAGCTGCCGCCCGAGCGCGGCCGCCACCGCGTCCCGCAGCGCGCCCGACGGCGTCAGCAGCACCGCGCGGGCCATCGGATCGTGCTCGGCCTGGGCCAGCAGATCGGCGGCCACGAAAGCGGCATCGGCGCTGTCGTCGGCGACGACCAGGACCTCGCTCGGCCCCGCCACCATGTCGATCCCGACGTCGCCGAACACCTGGGCCTTGGCGAGCGCGACGTAGATGTTGCCGGGCCCGACGATCTTGTCCACCCGGCGGATGGTCTCGGTGCCGTAGGCCAGCGCGGCCACCGCCTGCGCGCCGCCCACCCGATAGGCCTCCGTGACCCCCGCGATGCGCGCGGCGGCGAGGACCGCCACGTTCATCGACTTGTCCGCCGCGGGCGGCGAGACGAGCACGATCTCGGCAACCCCGGCCACCCGCGCCGGCACCACCGTCATCAGCACCGTGGAGGGATACGCGGCGCGGCCGCCGGGCACGTAGACCGCCACGCGGTCGAGCGGCCGCACCTCCTGGCCGAGCCGGGAGCCGTTGCCGTCCTTCATGCGCCAGGAGCGGGGCGCGCACTCGCGATGGAAGCGCTCGATGCGCTCCGCGGCATAGCGCAGCGATCGGAGCGTCTCCGCGCCCACCTCGCGCTCGGCCGCCGCGTACTCCTCGGGCCGGACCGGCAGCTCGGCGGCGGTGAGCGCCACGCGGTCGAAGCGCCGGGTGAAGTCGAGCAGGGCCGCGTCACCGTTCTCGCGGACGGCGGCGACGATCTCGGCGACCCGGCGCGTGATCTCCGGATCCACCGCGCCGGGCGGGCGCTCCAGCGCCCGGATGACCCCGGCCACGCCCAGCGTGGAGGTTTCAAGCCTTCGAATCATTGTTATATCCGCCCGGCTCGTTCTTCGAGATCGGCGGCTCGCCTCCGGCTGCGCCGCCTCCAGCCACGGCTGCACCTCGCCCCGCCACTGCCTGCCGCATCTCGGCGATGAGCTGGTTCACGCTCGCGTGGGCGGTCTTGAGCGAGGCCCGGTTCACGATGAGACGCGCGGTGGAGGTCAGGATCTCGGCCACCTCCACCAGCCCGTTGGCCCGCAGCGTCTCGCCCGACTGCACCAGGTCCACGATGCGCTCGGCCAGGCCCACCAGCGGGGCCAGCTCGATGGAGCCGTCCAGCCGGACCATCTCGACCTGGATCCCGCGCTCGGAGAAATACGCCTCGGTGAGACGCGGGTACTTCGTGGCCACGCGCACCCACGACCACTTGGCCGGATCGTCCCGCTCCCACAGCTCGCGCGTCTCGGCCACCACGAGCCGGCAGAAGCCGAAGCCCAGGTCGACCGGCTCGTAGACGTCCGGCTGCTGCTCGAGCAGGATGTCCTTGCCCACGATGCCGAGGTCGGCGGCCCCGTACTCGACGTAGGTCGGGATGTCCGCCGGCTTGAGCAGGATGAAGCGCAGCCCCGCCTCCTCGTCGGCGAGCAGGAGCCGCCGCGAGTCGGGCGCGATGCCCCGGATGCCCATGCCCGCCAGCAGCGCGAGCGCGGGATCGAGCAGCCGGCCCTTGGGCAGGGCGAGGGTGAGCATCAGCGCACGCGGTCGATGGTGGCGCCGAGCGAGCGCAGCTTGTCCTCGAGCCGCTCGTAGCCCCGGTCCAGGTGATAGACGCGCGAGACCTCGGTCTTGCCGCGGGCGGCGAGCCCGGCCAGCACCAGCGAGGCGGACGCGCGCAGGTCGGTGGCCATCACCGGCGCGCCCTGGTAGTAGCGCTGGCCGCGCACCACCGCGGTGGAGCCGTCGGTCTCGATGCGCGCGCCCATGCGGCACAGCTCGGCCGCGTGCATGAACCGGTTCTCGAAGATGGTCTCGGTGATCCTGCTGAGCCCGTCGGCCAGCCCCAGCATCGCCATGAACTGGGCCTGCATGTCGGTGGGGAAGCCCGGGAACGGGCTCGTGATCAGATCGGTCGCCTTCGGCCGCGCCGGCCCCTGGCAGCGGATGCGATCGTCGGACACCGTGATGCTGGCCCCGCACTCCTCGAGCTTGGACAGCATGGCCGACATGTGGCGGGGCGCGGCGCCGGTCACCGTCACGTCGCCGCCCGTGATGGCCGCGGCCACCAGCAAGGTGCCCGCCTCGATGCGATCGGGAATCACGCGGTGGCGGGCGCCGCCCAGCTCCGGCACGCCCTGGATCTCGATGCGCTCGCTGCCCGCGCCCTCGATGCGCGCCCCCATGGCGGTGAGCAGCCGCGCCAGGTCCGTCACCTCCGGCTCCCGCGCCGCGTTCTCGATCACGGTGGTGCCTTCCGCGAGGGCGGCCGCCATCATGAGGTTCTCGGTGCCGGTGACCGTCACCAGATCGGGGGTGATGCGCGCGCCCTTGAGCCGGCTGGCCCGCGCCTCGACGTAGCCGTTGCGGATGAAGACCTCGGCGCCCAGCTTCTGGAAGCCCTTCAGGTGCTGGTCGATGGGCCGCACGCCGATCGCGCAGCCACCCGGCAAGGCCACCTTGGCCAACCCGGTCCGGGCGAGCAGCGGGCCCAGCACCAGCACCGACGCGCGCATTGTCGAAACCAGCTCATACGGGGCCTCGTGGCTCGTCACCTTGGCGACCTCGACGCGCGTGCTCCCGTCCGGCTCGGTCGAGACGGTGCCCCCGAGCCCCTCCAGCAGCGAGCGCGTGGTGGTCACGTCGGCCAGAGCGGGGACGTTCTCGAGCACCACCGGCCGCGCGGTGAGCAGCGCGGCGCAGAGGGCGGGCAGCGCGGCGTTCTTGGCCGCGCTCACCGCGACCTCGCCCCGCAGGGGCGTGCCGCCCTCGATCACCAGCCTGGTCGCCATCAGCAGCCCTCCCGTCTCGCCGCGCCGGAGGCGCAGATCGCGAGCGTGGTCTCGGTCGTCTCCCAGCACCCCCCGATGTAGCGCTCCACCCCGTTCAGATCCCGGCGCGCCCGGATGCCGGAGAAGCCCTCGGCGGCCATCCGCGAGGCCAGCGGGCCCGCCTGCTCCTCCCCGATCTCCATCAAGAGCCAGCCGCCGCGCTTGAGCACCGCCGGCGCGCCCGCCACGATCCGGCGGATCACCGCCATGCCGTCCGGCCCGCCGTCCAGCGCGGCCCGCGGCTCGTGGCGCGAGACCTCGGGCGGCAGCGACGCGATCACCGCGCTCGGCAGGTACGGCGGATTGGCCACGACCAGGTCCAGGCTCGCCGGGATCGAGCCGAGCGGCGCGAAGAGATCACCCGCCAGGAGCCGCACCCGCGACGAGAGCCCGAGCTCGCGCACGTTGCGCGAGGCGACGGCCAGGGCGCCGACCGAGACCTCGACGGCTAGCACCTCGGCGGCCGGGAGGGCGCGGGCGATCGCGCAGGCGATGGCGCCGCTGCCCGTGCCGAGATCGGCCAGCACCGGATCGGGGCGGCCGCCGAGCAGCTCCACCGCCCATTCGACCAGCCCTTCCGTCTCGGGGCGCGGCACCAGCACGTCGGGGGTGACCGCGAGCCGCAGGCCGTGGAAATCCTCCCAGCCGAGCAGGTACTGGAGCGGCTCGCGCCTCGCGCGCCGCTCGATCACGGTGAGGAAGCGGGCGACCGTCGGGCTGGAGAGCCGGCGCGCCGGGTCGACGTAGAGCGCGAAGCGCTCGACGCCCAGAAGCCCAGCGAGCAGCCACTCGGCCTCCTGGCGCGCCGTCCCGATCCCGCCCGCCTCGAGCGTGGCGGTTCCCCGCTGGAGCAGCGCGGGCACCGTCCGGTCCGTGTCGAGGCCGATCACGGCACGCTCTCCGCCAGCTTCTGGCTCTGATCCCGCTCCCGCAGCGCGTCGATCAGCTCGTCCAGATCACCCTCGAGCACGGCGGGCAGCCGGTGCAGGGTGAAGTTGATGCGGTGATCGGTCACCCGGCCCTGCGGGAAGTTGTAGGTGCGGATGCGCTCGCTGCGCTCGCCGGTGCCGACCTGGCTCCGCCGGTCGGCCGCGATCGCGGCGGCCTGCTCCTCCTGGGCCCGCTCGAGCAGCCGCGCCTTCAGCACGCGCAGCGCCTTCGCCCGGTTCTTGATCTGGGAGCGCTCGTCCTGGCAGGTGACGACCATCCCGGTGGGGAGATGCGTGAGCCGCACCGCCGAGTCGGTCGTGTTGACGCCCTGCCCCCCCGGGCCGGAGGAGCGATAGACGTCCACCTGGATGTCCTTCTCCTCGACCTTGACGTCCACGTCCTCCGCCTCCGGCAGCACCGCCACCGTCACGGTGGAGGTGTGGATGCGCCCGCTCGATTCGGTCGCGGGCACGCGCTGCACGCGGTGCACGCCGCGCTCGAACTTGAGCCGGCTCCAGGCGCCCCGCCCCTGGATGAGGGCGATGACTTCCTTGAGGCCGCCCACGCCGGTGGGGTGGCTGTCGATCACCTCCCACTTCCAGCGCTGCCGCTCCGCGTACTTCGTGTACATCCGGAACAGCTCGGCCGCGAAGAGGCCGGCCTCGTCGCCGCCCGCGCCGGCCCGGATCTCCAGGAAGACGTTCTTGTCGTCGTTGGGATCCCGGGGCACGAGCAGCCCGCGGAGCTCCTCCTCGATCGTGGTCTGGCGGACGGTCAGCTCGTCGATCTCGGCCTGGGCCAGCTCGCGCATCTCGCGGTCGGCGTCCTCGGCGAGGATGTGGCGCGCCTCCGAGAGGCGGGCGAGCACGCTCTTGTAGTCCTCGAACTTGGAGACGGTCTCGGCCAGCTCGGAGGCGGCCTTGGCGGTACGGGCGTACACCGCCGGTTGCCCGATCACCTGGGGATCGGACAGGGAGCGGTTCAGCTCGCCGTACCGCTCTTCGATCTGTCGGAGCTTGTCGAACATGGGGGCGCCTCAGGGACAGCAGCCCGGAAGGCGGCGCCGCCGCGGCTGGAAATGACCGAGAAACGGATGCGGCCGGATCTGCGGCTCGGAGCGCGGCGCGGCGCCGAGCCGGGCCCTACCCCTCGGTGGTCGTCTTCCTCTTATACTTCCGCTGGAAGCGCTCGACGCGCCCGGCGGTGTCCAGGAACTTCTGCTTCCCGGTGAAGAAGGGATGGCACTTGGAGCAGACCTCCACCCGGATAGCCGGCACGGTGGAGCGGGTGTGGATGACCTCCCCGCAGTTGCAGGTGATCGTCGTATCGATGTAGTCCGGATGAATGCCAGCCTTCACGGCGCACCTCCTCAATGAGTCCTAGAGCATAGCAGGGGCGCGTGAAAAACGCAAAAATGGCCGAGCTTTGCGAGCTGCAGCCGAAGGCGAGGCGAGCGGATCGAAGACCTAGACCACCTGGTTCATCTGGTTCAGGAAGTCCTTGTTGGACTTGACCATTTTGAGCTTGTCGAGCAGCAGCTCCATGGCCTCGACCGGGTTCAGCTGGGAGAGCGCCTTGCGGAGGAGCCAGACTTTTTGAAGCTCGTCCTTCTCCAGCAGCAGCTCCTCTTTCCGGGTCCCG
>JBGOVO010000109.1:0-10723 GCA_041478145.1 Methylomirabilia bacterium | reverse complement strand
TCCGCCATCCGCCGCCCTCGCGCTGGATGACCTGGCGCTACTCGACGCAATGCTACGCGACCCTGGGCCAGCTCGCGCTCCTCCAGGGCGATCCCGAGCGAGCCCGGCGGCTCGCCGACGAGAGCCTCGAGATCAGCGTGCCGACCCGGTCGCGGAAGTTCGAGGGCTGGGCGTGGCGCCTCAAGGGCGAGAGCGCCACCGCGCGCCACGCCTGGGACGAGGCGGACGATGCGCTGCGCCGCGCGCTGGCCATCGCGGAGGCGATCGGCCAGCCGCGCCAGACCTGGCTGAGCCATGTCGCGCTCGGACGCCTCGACGCGGCGCGGGGGCGACGGGAGGAGGCGCTGGGGCGCTACCGCGCGGCGTGGGCTATCATCATGGGGCTGCGCGCGGCGACGCGCGATCCCGGCCTGCGAGCGGGGCTCGAATCGTCGCCCCTCATTCGTGAAGTCGAGGATCTGGCCAGGAGGTAGCGATGCCGGTCGAATTCGGTGTGCTGATTCCCACCCGCGAGGCGATCATGTCTGGTCGGCCCGAGACGGGGCCGCTGCTCACCATGGCCGAGCGCGCGGAGGCGGCCGGCTTCGACGCGGTCTGGATCGGCGACTCGATCACCGCGCGGCCGCGCCACGAGCCGCTCACCTTGATGGCCGCCATCGCCGCCCGCACGCGGCGCGTGCGCGTGGGCACGGGCGTGCTGCTGCTCGCGCTGCGCAACCCCGTCGTGCTGGCGCACCTGATCGGCACCGTGGACCGCGTGGCCGAGGGTCGGGTGATCCTGGGCGCGGGAATCGCCGCGGACACTCCCGCCATTCGGAAAGAATTCGCGGCTTGCGGCGTGCCGTGGGACCGGCGCGTCGGCCGGTTCCTGGAGACGATCGAGATCTGCCGCGCGCTCTGGCAGCGCGACTCCGTCAGTTTCAGCGGCAAGCACTTCACGCTGGAGGGCGCCACCGTGGAGCCGAAGCCGCATCGGCCCGGCGGTCCGCCCATCTGGATCGGCGGCAGCGGCCCGACGGCGCTGCGCGAGGCCGCGCGCTTCGACGCGTGGTTCCCCACCGGCCCGAGCGTGGAGTTCTTCGCCGAGCAGTTCCCGCGCATCCAGGCTGCGGCGCGCGCGGCCGGCCGCGCGCCCGATGCCGTCACCGGCGCGGCCTACGTCACGCTGGCGCTCGACCCGAGCAAGGCCGCGGCCGAGCAGCGCCTGGCTACCTTCCTCGAGACGTACTACGCGGCGCCCGCGAAGGCGATGATGGCCCGGCAGGCGACCTACGCGGGGCCGATCGAGGGCTGCGTGGAGTGGCTGCAGCGCTGGATCGATGCGGGCGCGCGGCATCTGGCGCTGCGCTTCGCGGGCGGCGATCAGCTCGCCCAGGTCGACGAGGCCGCGTCGCGGCTGCTCCCCCGGCTCACGCGCTAGCGTTCTCCCGCGGCCCTAAAAGAGCGGCGCCCGGTCTGGGCCGTTCCACCGTGTAAGCACAACATAGGCGTTGACAGGGTGGACGTCTCTCCTTAGGCTCCCGTTGCTCAGGTGGACCTCGTCAGCCGAACCACCGGTGATGATGCAGCCAGCTGAACTACTCGGTCGGAGTGCGGCGATCCAGGCGGTGCGGGCCAAGATGACACGGCTCCTCGCCCTGCAGCGGAGTGCGCCCCGGCTCCCGCTGGTGCTGATCGAGGGCGAGACCGGCACCGGGAAGGGACTCCTGGCCCGCATGCTCCACCGCGCGGGCTCCCGGGCGGAGGGGCGCTTCGTCGACGTCAACTGTGCCGCCATTCCCGAGAACCTGCTCGAAGCCGAGATGTTCGGATTCGAGCAGGGAGCGTTCACGGACGCTCGCCGCGCCAAGCCGGGCCTCCTGCAGATGGCCAACCGGGGCACGATGTTCCTCGACGAGGTCAGCCTCCTGCCGCAGGCGATGCAGGCCAAGCTCCTCAAGGTGCTCGACGATCGCACGGTGCGCCGGCTCGGCGGGATCCACGAGGAGCCGCTCGACGTGTGGATCGTCGCGGCCACGAACGGTGACCTGCGCATCGCGGTGCGCGAGCAGCGCTTCCGCGAGGATCTGTACCATCGCCTCGCGATCATCACCCTGAGGTTGCCGCCCTTGCGCGACCGGGGCGACGACATCATCCTGCTCGCCGAGCACTTCGTGGCCCGCGCCTGCGTCGACTACGGGCTGCCGCCCCGGGTGCTCACCGACGAGGCGCGGGCGCGGCTCGCCGGCTACTCCTGGCCGGGCAACATTCGCGAGCTCGCGAACGTGCTCGATCGGGCGGTGCTCCTCAGCGAGTCGCCGGAGATCGGCGGCCCCGCGCTGGACTTCGGGGCCGCGACGGAAGCGAGCGGGCCGAGCGCGCTCGGGGCGCCCCCGGTGATGGCGTCGCGCTCGCTCCAGCACGCGATGCGCGAACAGGTGCAGGCCGCGCTCGACCTCTCGGGCGGGAACATCTCCCGGACCGCGGCTACTCTCGGTATCGCCCGCAATACCCTGCGCGCGCGGATAAGGGAGTTCGGCCTGCGGCCCGGCGCGGAGACCGCCGTCGCCCCGTCACCCGCCCGTCGCGATCGCGCGATCCGCTGGGAGCAGCGACTCGTGACGCTGATGCGCACGAGCCTCGTCACCCGTGAGGAGCCGGCCGGGACCTACGCCAATCGCGTGTTCGACCTCGTGATCGACAAGGTCCGCGGCTTCGGCGGACGGATCGAAGGGCTGAGCCGGAGCGAGCTGCTCACCGTGTTCGATCACGAGGGAAGCGATGAGCCCACCGTGCGCGCCGCCTACTGCGCGATCGCGCTTCAGCGGGCGCTCGAGCAGAGCGGGCTCGGGGCCGAGGGCGAGGTGGCGCTGCGGGTCGGCCTGCACGTCTCGGGAATGCTCGTCGAGGTCGGCGGGGGGCAGCCGATGCTCGACGCGGTCGCCGGGCGGGAGGCGTGGAGCGTCACGGAGACGCTGCTGCGTGACGCGGCCCCGGGGATGATCGTGGCGACACCCGAAGCCGCCGCGTTTCTCCGGCGGCGTCTGAGCGTAGCGCCTACCGCCGCCGGGTCGGCCAGCTATTTGGTGGAGGGCCCGCGGCGCATCGGGGTAGGCTCGGCGGGCGAGCAGTTGAATTTCGTCGGCCGGGGCGAGGAGCTGGCCCTGCTGACCAGCCGGTTCAAGCAGGCGAGCCAGGGCCGGGGGCAGGTCGTGTGCATCGTGGGCGAAGTGGGCATCGGCAAGTCTCGCCTGCTCGTCGAGGTGGTGAAGGGGCTACCGGCCGGGTCGGTGAGGTATCTGGAGGGACACTGCCTGTCGGTCGGGCCCACCATGCCATTCGCCCCGCTCATCGCGATCATCAAGGACGCCTGCGGGATCCGGGAGTCCGACACGGCGGCGACCACCGATGGCCGGCTGGCGGCGGCCCTCGAGGAGAGTGGTGTCCAGGCCGACCAAGTCGCCGCCGATTTGAGACGACTCGTCGGCCCGGCGGCGGATCCCTCCTCGGTGCCGCCCGACCTCATGAAACGACGGCTCTTCGACGCGATCCACGCATTGCTCGTGGCGCAGAGTCGGAAGACGCCGGTCGTGGTGATCGTCGAGGATTTGCACTGGGTGGATGAGATCTCGGAGGCGTGTCTCGATCTCATCGTCAATGGACTCGGCACCGCGTCGATTCTCGCGCTGTTCACCTACCGGACCGGCTATCGGCCGCCCTGGCTCGGCAAGTCGAACGTGAGCGAGCTCAGCCTGTCGCCCCTGCTGCCCGACGAAGGGTTCGCGCTCGTTCAGAGCATGGGGGCGAGTGACGACGTGGCCCGGCAGATCGTGGCCCGCGGCGAAGGCAATCCGCTGTTCCTCGAAGAACTGAGCCGCGCCGCGCTCCAGCACGGGGGCACGCTCCCGGATCAGGCGCCGGCCACCATCGAGGAGACGATCGCGGCTCGGCTCGGGCGACTCGAGGCCAGGCCGCGAGAGGTCTTGAACCTCGCCGCCGTCATCGGGCGGGACGTATCCCTTCGGTTGCTTCGTCAGGCCAGCGACCTGTCGGACCACGTGCTCGACACGGAGCTCGAGGAGCTTCAGCGAGCGGATTTCCTCCACGAGGCCTACCGGCCGGGGGCCGAGGCCGTCTACATGTTCAAGCATGCCCTCCTCCAGGAGGTGACGTACCGGCGGGTCGCGCAGGCCGCGCGGCGGTCGCTCCATCGGCAGATCCTCGACGCGGCTGAGCACGTCTATGCCGATCGCTTCGAGGACCACGTCGAGGCGCTCGCGCACCACGCCGTGCACGGGGACGTGCCCGATCGGGCCGTGCGCTATCTGCTGCAGGCCGGAAGGAAGGCCGCCGCGCGCGCGGCCATGGCCGACGCGGTCAAGCACTTCCGAATCGGCCTGCATCTGCTGCAAGGATTGCCGGAGTCGGCGGACCGTCACCGTCAGGAGCTGGAGCTTCAGGTGTCGCTCGGCGTCGCCGAGGCGACTCGCCAGGGCTTCGCCGCGCCGGACGTCGGACGGATCCACCAGCGCGCGCGGGAGCTGTGTGGCCACGTCGAGGCGGGCCCGCTGTTGCTCGGTGCCCTCGGTGGCCTCTGGCAGTTCTACTATTACAGCGGAAACTTCGCCGCGTCCCACGATCTCGCGGAACAGCATCGGAGCGCGGTGCTGAGAACCGGTGAGATGAATCGCCTGTGCGGGAGCTACGATGCCCTCGGGTACGTGTCCTTCCGCGTCGGTCAGCTCCCCACCGCCTGCGAGCAGCTCGCCAAGGCCATGGAGCTGTACGATACGTACCCTCGCCCCGAGGGGACGTCGCTCACGCCCCTCGACCTCGGCGTCGCGGCGGAAGGAGGGCTCGCCATGGTGCTGTCGGTGCTCGGCCGGGCGGGCGACGCGCGGCATCACGCGCGGAACGCGATAGACCGGGCGATCCGCCTGGTCCAACGCTCCGGCGCCCTGAGCCTCGCGTATGCGCACGCCTGTGCCAGCCGGGTGCACTTCCTCATGCGGGAACCGGCTCTCGCGGCGTCGCACGCCGCTTCGACCGTCGAGGTCAGTCAGAAGCATGGGTACGCGCTTTGGATCATCATCGGGCAGCTCGAGCTGGCCCTCGCCCGGATCAGCGGTGGCGACCCGGAGGCCGGTCTCGCGCTGCTCATCCCGGCACTCTCCAAGGCACTCGCGCTCGGCCTGCAGCTCGATCGGCCGTGCCACCTCGCGGGACTTGCGGAGGTTCATCGCCAGCGAGGCGATGCCGCGACCGCCCTGGCCACGATCGAGGAAGCGCTCGCCCACATCGACCGGCACGGCGAGCGCCTCTGGGAAGCGGAAGTGTACCGTCTGCGCGGCGAGGTCCGCCTGGAGGTCTCGCCCGACCGGCGAGACGCCGCCGCCGACTTCGAGCGTGCGATCGCCATCGCGAGAGAGCAGGGGGCCCGCCTGTTCGAGCTGCGCGCGACGCTGCGCTTGCACCGGCTCCGTACCGAGGAGGGTCGGCCGGCCGAGACCGGCCGAGCTCTGCGCGCGATGGTCGACGCCCTCCAGGGGCGTACCGACACCCTCGATCTCGAGGAGGCGCGCACGCTACTCGACGCGCTCTGGCCGGCATGATGCCGGCGAGGAGGCTACCGTGACCGAGCCCCGTCTCCCGGCCTACTTCCCGCGCGGCGGCGAGCTCGTGTACCGCCAGCCCTACCAAGCACGCGGCGCCCGGCAACACGTCTTCTTCCTTCGCGGCAACCCGGACGCGCTCCAGGCGACCTTCGACCGCTCCATCGGAGGCCCCTCCGGAGGGGCGGTGTCGATCCGACCCTACACCAGCCTCGTCGCGCTCACCATCGTCCACATCGATGCCATCCGCTCGGCCGATCCGCCCGACAGCCTCATCGGCGCGGGCATCGAGGAGCACGAGGTCGCCATCTGGACCATCGGCGTCGACCGGCAGCGTCACGCTCCCGTGTTCTTCACGCCCTACCTCTTCGTGGACTCCGGCATGGCCATGGCGGCCGGCCGCGAGGTCTTCGGCCTGCCCAAGCAGGACGCGCGGTTCACGATCAGCGGCGATCAGACGCCTGACCTCGTGATGATGGACGTGCTCGGGATCGATCAGTTCGCGCCGGAGACCCCGTTCACCTGGCGTCCCGTGCTCGAGCTTCGCCGGGTGGGGCCCGCTTCGGCCCGGGCCGTGGCCTGGCGGACGCTGACCGAGGCGGCCCACGCGCTCGGCGCGGCCATCGGGGAGGGGCTTCCGCACCTCATCGAGGACGCCGAGCTCGCGGTCAAGATGATGGCGATCCTCGCCAAGGGCGCTCTTCCGGTGATGGCGCTCAAGCAGTTCCGCGACGTCGCCGAGCCCGATCGCGCCTGCTACCAGGCGATCACGGAGGCCAATATCCAGATCACCGCGCTGCACGGCGCGGGATTTCTCGGCGACTATCGGGTGACCCTGCACGATCTGGACAGCCTGCCGATCCGTCGCGACCTGGGGCTGGGGCCCGATCCGCTGACGCCACTGGCCGCGTGGTGGATCGAGTACGACTTCCGCCTGGAATCCGGCGTCGAGCGCTGGAATGCGCGCTCGCCCGGTGCGGGGACCGGTCGAGCGTGACCCCGACCCCCCGCGAGAAGGTGGTGATCCTCGGGGGCGGCATGGCGGCCCTGACCGCCGCCTTCGAGCTGAGCCGGCCGGGATGGCGCGACCGCTTCCAGAGCATCACCGTGCACCAGATGGGCTGGCGGCTCGGGGGCAAGGGCGCCAGCGGGCGCGGGCTGCACGATCGGATCGAGGAGCACGGGCTCCACCTCTGGCTCGGCTTCTACGAGAACGCCTTCCGTCTCCTGCAGGAATGCTACGCGGAGCTGGGCCGTCCCGCCGGCGCGCCGCTCGCCCGCTGGGATGACGCGCTCAAGAAGGCGAGCTTCGTGGTGCTCGAGGAGTGGCACGACGGGGCCTGGAAGCACTGGCCGATCTCGTACCCGGAGGACGATCGCGTCCCCGGGGTCCGCGATCCAAACGACCGCCCCGTGGCGATTTGGGACTACCTGAAGCGCGGCCTGGAGCTGATGGTCAGTCTCACCCGGGATGCCGGGCTGCCCGCCGACCCGGCTCACGCCGGTCTCCAGGCCGCGGTCTCCCTCGCGGCGGGACTTCCCGATGACCCCGCCGCCCATGACCGGGCCCATCATGGGGCCCTCGCCGAGACGCTCGACGTATTCAAGGGCTGGTTCGGCCGATCCCTCCCGCGGACCGACCGGGCCCGACGGCTCGGCGCGCTCATCGAGATCATCGGCGCCGCCATCCGCGGGATCCTCCGTGACGGAGTCCTGACCCACGGTCTCGCCGCGATCGACGACGAGGACTTCATCAAATGGCTCAAGCGCCACGGCGCCTCCGACGAGGCGGTGAGCTCTCCGGTCCTCCGCGGGGGGTACGACCTCGCGTTCGCCTTCCGCGACGGTGATCCGGCCCGGCCCGCCCTGGCCGCGGGGCAGGCCGTCCTCAGCTCGATGCGATTCTTCTTCGCCTACAAGGGGGCGATCTTCTGGAAGATGCAGGCGGGCATGGGCGATACCGTCTTCGCGCCCCTCTACCTCGTCCTCAAGGCTCGAGGCGTCGACTTCCGCTTCTTCCACCGCGTGAAGAATCTACGGCTGTCGCCCGATCGTCGCACCATCGCCGCCGTCGAGATCGCGCGGCAGGTCGATCTGCTCGATGAGGCCGCCGGATACGATCCGCTGGTCGACGTCGACGGCTTGCCGTCCTGGCCGTCCGAGCCACGTCGCGAGCAGATTCGGGACGGCGAGCAGCTCCGCGGCCACAATCTGGAGTCGTTCTGGGACCCCTGGCCCGATCGGGGGGCGCTGACGCTGCGGGCGGGCGAGGACTTCGATCGATTGATCTTCGGGATCTCCCTCGGCTCGGTGCCGTACGTGTGCCGGGAGCTCGTCGAGCACAGCGTGCCGTGGCAGAACATGGTCAAGCACGTCAAGACCGTGCAGACCCAGGCGCTGCAGCTCTGGTTGACCGCCGACGCGGCCGAGCTGGGCTGGCCCCTGGAGCAGGCCGACCTGTCCGGCTGGGTCGAGCCCTTCGATACCTATGCCGATATGCGCCAGCTCCTCCCGCTCGAGCGCTGGCCGGCCCCGCGACGGCCCCGCAGTATCGCCTACTTCTGCAACGTCATGGCGACGCCCGACCCGCTCCCCGCGCCTCCCGATCCGGCCTTCGCCGCGGCGGCCGACGCGCAGGTCCGCCAGAGCTCGATCGACTTCCTCCGGCGCGAGGTCGGCCACCTGTGGCCGCGGGCGATGGACCCGCGTACCGGGGACTTCCGCTGGGAGCTCCTGGTCTCCGACGACGAGACGAAGGGCGTCGAGCGCCTCGCGTCGCAGTTCTGGCGCGCCAACGTCGACCCCTCGGAGCGCTACGTGCAATCGCTGCCCGGCACCGGCCGCTACCGGCTCAGAACCGACCGGACCGGCTATCCGAACCTCTACATCGTCGGAGACTGGATCGATACCAGCTTCAACGTCGGCTGCGTGGAGGCCGCCGTCATGTCCGGTCTCCTGGCCTCCCACGCGATCTCGGGCCGCCCACCGCTGGAGGACATCGTGGGCTACCGTCACCCATGAGCCCGCCGGGAAGCCCGGGACTCCTCGTCGCGCGGCCCGTGCGTCTGTCCGGGGTCAACGTGATCGCGGCCATCCGGGAACCGGTCCTGCGCAACCTCTGGATCACCACGGCCTACCACGATCTGGCCCTCAGCCTGGGTCCCGTGCTCGGGCCGAACGTGAGCTGGTGCGCGTTCGCCACCTGGGCCTCCAGGACCGCGGGGGCCACGATTCGCGGCGAGGTTCTCTCCCAGCTGATCCGGACCGAGCTGTTGTCCTCGCGCGCCTATCAAGCGCTGGCCGCCCCGTTTTCCGCCTCGCATCCGCTGTCGGGCGCCGGGGTTCACCTCTGGCCCCTGTCCCGTCTCGAGGATCAAGTGCTCGGGCTCTTCGAGGGCCCGATCCAGCGGGTCTCCGCCCTCATCGCACAGGGCAACCTCACGGTGTTCCGCGAGCTGGGGCCGGCGTTCGCCGCGCTCGCGACGCTCTTCGACGGCGGGCCGCGGCCGACGCAGAGCCAGGTGGACGCCTTCCTGGCGGCGCTGGCGCCGATCGACGGAGACCCGGCGGCCGCGAAGCGCTTGCGGGACGGGTTCGGGCGCTACTGCGCGGTGGCGCTCTTGATCGATCCGAAGACCGTCGCGGAGCACGCCCTCCTGGCCAGCGGATGGATCGGGCTGAGCGAGCAGATGCGGCTACAGCCCGTGATCAAGGGGGCGCTCGAGACCCCGTTCGGCGACCCGGGCGCCGCCGACGCGGGCGCGGCGGCGAACCTGGAAATGAAGGTCGGGTCGCTCCTCCAGCGGTGGTCGGGGGCGATACCGGACGGTCATCGGCTCCTCCCGCACATCGACCAGCACCGCTTCGACCTGCTGAGCGATCTCCAGGCCATCTGGCGGCGGGTCACCACGCGCTTGTTCCTGAGCATCAACATGCCGGATGGGCCCCTCGCGCTCGCTCGAGACGTCCCTCCGGTGGCCGGCGTCCGGTGGCCGGCCGCGCTCGTGACGATCCAGCTCCCCGAGCTCGTCACCTTCCTGGCCGCGCACGATCGCACCGGCGGAACCGGCGTGAACAGTGGCGCCGAGGACTGGGCCGACCTGGACCAGCGCATGAACTACATCGTCAATCTCTTCCGCTCGTGGCAGCAGCAGGTGACCCTGCTCAAGTCACCCTTCAGCGATGACCAGCTCGACGTCATGCAGACCGGGAGCGTTCCCGCCGGGCCCTTCTAGCGCTTCAGCCGAAGCTCCTCGAGCGGCCCCGCGTAGGGGAACGACGGGATCAGGTTCAGCGCGGCCTGCTCCACGCGCGGCCCGTACGCGCGGATGAAGCCGTTCTCCCAGATCGGCGCGAAGACCAGCCGCTCCTGGAGCACGCGCTGGATCTGGTGGAGCATCTCCTCGCGCTTCTTGCGATCCAGCTCCTGGAGCTGCGCCTGGAAGAGGCTCTCGACCTCCGGAGGCGTTCCGTAGGAGAGGACGCCCCGGCTGGTGGCGAGCGCCTCGATGCGCGTCGAGGCGTTGCCCGCGGAGCCGGTGGCGCCGACGAAGAGGTTCTTGATCTTCTTGTCCCGCCACGCCGAGAGCAGCGCGGCGCGCTCCATCGTCCGGACCCGCGTCTTGATGCCGACGGCGGCCAGATAGTTCGCGATGGCCTCGCCCATCGTGTTGTACGGCGGGAACGGCGTGAACTCGCCCGCGTCGAAGCCGTTGGGGAAGCCGGCTTCGGCCAGCAGCGCCTTCGCGCGCTTCGGGTCGTAGGGGTCGGGCGCGATCGCGAGCGCGAACTCCTGGTGGCGGGGGACGATCCCGCCGGTGGGGCCCGAGAATCCCAGCGACTCGGCCTCGTTGATGGCCTGGCGGTCGATGGCCAGGCTGACCGCCAGCCGGACGCGCCGGTCAGCCCACGGCGAGCCCGCCGTCCACTGCTCGGGGAACACGAGGAACAGGAGGCCGTTGGTGCGCATCGCGGTCAGGGTGAGCCCCGGCGTGCGCCGGATCTCCTCGGCGACGGGCCCGTTGAAGTAGTAGGCGATGTCCACCTCGCCGCGCTTGAGCGCGGCGGCGCGCGTGGACTCGTCGGGGATGCTGCGCAGCACTAGGCGCTTCACGTGCGGGGTCTTGCGCCAG
>JBGOVO010000328.1:0-4632 GCA_041478145.1 Methylomirabilia bacterium | reverse complement strand
GACCCGGTCGGCAACGATGCCGGTAACGATCCGGCCGAGGATGGACGTGAGCCCCGATGCGCCGAGGATACCCGCGGCGGCCATCTTGGCCACGCCCTGGTCCATGGCGTGGCTCACCAGGTGAAACAGCGGTCCCGAGTGGGCCGCGCAGCAGCAGAAATGCGTCAGCGCAATCCCCCAGAACGCCCACGTCCCCCACGGCCGCCCGTAAGCAGCCGGTTGCCCGCCGCTGGGGGAGTGCGGGGGCCATGTCGAGGCCCCCGCCGCTGAAGAGCCTGAAGAAGTAAACGATTGTCCGCCGGGGGCGTGCGACGGCCAAGCCGAGCCGCCCACACCAGAAGAGCCCAAAGAAGTAAACGGTTGTCCGCCACTGGGGGAGTGCGGGGGCCATTTCTGGGCCCCCGCAACTGAAGAGCCTGAAGAAGTAAACCGTAGCTCGCCACTGGCGGAGACCCCCGCACCCGAAGGCTCCCGCAAAAGCAAAGCGCAAGGCACCACCACCACCCACGCCAGATTCCCCAGCACCAGGAACGCCACTCGCCAGTCGAACTCGCTGATCAGCCAGCGGGTGAGGGGAGCCAGCGCGAGGATCCCGAGCCCGTTGCCGGCCGAGACCACCGAGGCCGCCATGGCCCGCCGGCCCTCGAACCACCGGATCGCCAGCACGGTGAGCGGGACGTAGAAGGCGCTCACGCCCGCGCCCACCAGCAAGCCGAAGGTCACGTAGAACTGCCACACCTGCTGGACGTGGCTCGAGAGCACCAGGCCCAGCCCGAGCAGCCCCGCGCCCACCAGGACGACGCGGCGCGTGCCCAGGCGATCCGAGACGTAGCCGGACACCACGCCCCCCGCGCCCATCACGATCCAGTTGAAGAACCCGATGGCGCCGATGCCCGACCGGCTCCAGCCCATGGAGTCCTCGATCGGCTTCAGGAAGACGGCCAGGGTGAAGAGCGTGCCGATCGACATGGAGATGATGACGAAGGCCGCCGCCAGCACCACCCAGCCGTGAAACGGTCGCTCGCTCATGAGGTCGTCATTGGCCTCTCGCGGACCGGGATGAGTAAGAGTAGCGCGAGCACCATGCTCGCGGCCAGCGCCGCCCAGGCTGCGCCGAAGCCGGCCACGCGCTCCACCACCAGCCCGAAGATGGGCGGGCACACCGTGACACCGAGCGAGGAGATCGCCAGCCCGAGCCCGACCGCGGTGCCCGCCGCGCGCGGGCCGGCCAGCTCGGCCATGAGGGTGTGCTGCACGCCGTTCCAGCCGACGCCGAAGAAGCCGATGGAGGCGGCGAGCGGGACGAGCAGCCAGGGACTGGCGCCGGGCGCGGTCGTCGACAGCGCGACCGCGCACCCGATGGAGCCCAGGCCGGCGATGGCGAGCACGATGCGGCGCCGCCCGCCGAAGAGCCGGTCGGAGAGCAAGCCGAACCCGACGCGCCCCGCCACGCCGCTCGCCTGGGCCGCGACCAGATACTTGGCCGCCACCACCAGCGTGATCTGGAGCACGTCGCGCAGATAGAGCACGAGGAAGGAAAGGAACACGGTCTGGACGCCCGCGAAGATGAGCGTGCTCACGCCCACGAGCCAGAGATCGCGGTTACGCATGACGGCCCAGAAGCCGGTGCGCTCGGGGGCGGGCCCGGCCGCCGCCGGCTCCGGGAGATCGCGATAGAGCGCCCAGGTCAGGAGCGCGAGGCCGCCCACCGCCGCGGCCGCCACCGCGGTCCGCCAGCCGAAGGCGAGCGCCAGCGGCGGCATCACGAGCGCGCCCACCGCGCCGCCCGCGGGCAGACCCACCTGCTTGAGGCCGACCACGGTGGCGCGCTGCCGCGGTGGGAACCACGCCATGCCCGCCTTCGTCGTGGTGGGATTGAGCACGCCGTAGCCCGCGCCGGCCAGGACCATGATGCCGATCATGAACGAGAAGGACGGCGCGACCGCGACGGCGCCGAGCCCGATCGCGATCAGGGCCTGTCCCAGGATCATGGCGCCGCGCACGCCCCAGCGGTCGGCCAGCCATCCGGCGGGCAGCGACATGAGGACCGGCCCCACGTAGTAGGCCGAGAGGAAGGACCCGGCCTGGGTCACGGACAGGCCGAGGCTCTCGCGGATCAGCGGCGCGATGGCGGGGATGCCGAGCGGGCCCACGTTGGCCATGGTCTGCGCGGCCATGATGAGGGCCAGGACGGCCCAGCGATTCGTCACCGGGCGCGCGACGACAGCAGGGCTTCGACGGCCCGGAGGTCCTCCTCGGTGTCCACTCCGATGGTGGGCTGATTCGTCTCGAGGACGCGGATCGGGATGCCGGCCTCCAGGAGGCGGAGCTGCTCGAGCTGCTCGGCGCGCTCGAGCGACGACGGCGGCAGCGAGTGATACGTCTCGAGCACCGACCGCCGGTAGGCGTAGAGGCCGATGTGCTTCCAGTACACGGTGCCGCTCTTGCCGTCCCGGTCGAAGGGGATGGGCAGCCGCGAGAAGTAGAGGGCGTCGCCGTGCACGTTGGTGACGACCTTGTTGGCGGTGCGGCTCGCGACCTCGTCCGGGGTCGCGCGGATCTTGAGCGTGGTCACCTGGACCTCGGGCTCGGTGAGGAAGGGGCGCACCAGGCGCTCGATGTGGGCGGGCGTGATCAGGGGCTCGTCGCCCTGGATATTGACGTAGACGTCGGCGGCGCGGGCCCGCGAGACCTCCCACAGCCGGTCGGTGCCCGAGGCGTGGTCGGCCCGCGTCATCACGGCCGGAACGTGATGGGCGTGACAGGCCGCGACGACCTCCTCGCTGTCGGTGGCCACCAGCAAGTCGGAGAGGAGCGGGGAGGTACGCGCTTGCCGGAAGACCTCCACCACCATGGGCACCCCGCGGATCTCGCGGAGCACTTTGCGCGGCAGCCGCGTGGACTGAAGCCGCGCCGGGATCACGCCGAGAATGATCACCGCGCTACCCTATCAGAGATGGGCCCGGAGCGGGCCGCCGTCCCGTTCGCGGTCAGCTGACGGGGCGGCCGCCCCCGCCGCGCAGGCGCGGGTCGAGCACGTCCCGGAGCGCGTCGCCCAGCATGTTGAACCCGAAGACGGCGAGCGAGATGGCGGCGCTCGGCCAGAGCGCCATCCAGGGCGCGTGATACATGAACGAGCGCCCCGACCCCGAGAGCATGCCGCCCCACGACGGGTAAGGTGGGGGCACACCGAAGCCGAGGAAGGAGAGCGCCGACTCGGCGAGGATCACCGTGCCGAGCCCGATGGTGGCCAGGATGATGATGGTGGCCGTCACGTTGGGAAGCAGGTGGCGCAGGATCACGCGGACGTGCCCGGCCCCGAGGGCGCGGGCCGCTTCCACGTACGGGCTCTGCATCGTCGAAAGGGTGGCGCCCCGGATCACGCGCGAGGCGCCCGCGGCGCCGAGGATCGACAGCGCGAGGATCAGGTTCAGGAGGCCGGGCCCCAGGGCGGCCAGCAGCGAGAGGACGATCACCAGCGCGGGGAAGGACATCCAGGCGTCGACGATGCGCTGGACCACGATGTCGTAGGCCCCGCCGAGGTACGCGCTGGACACGCCGATGGCGGCAGCGAGAAGCGTCGCCAGGGCCACCGTCGCGAAGCCGATGGTCACCGAGATCCGGGCGCCATACACCACGCGGCTCCAGATGTCCCGTGCGAGGTTGTCGGTGCCCATCCAGAACTGGGCATTGGGCGGCTTCATGCGGGCCCCGGGGACCGACTCGTCGTAGGAGTAGGGCGCGATCCGGTCGGCGAACGCCGCCATGACGATCAGGCCCACGACGATCACGGTCCCGATGGCACCGAGTGGCTTGCGCCGGCAGAATCTCAAGGCAAGGGTGAGCGCGCCCGGCAGCCGCAGCGGCGGAGGCAACGTCTCGGAGACCGGGATGGTCTGGACGGAGTTGGTCATCGGGCCTCAGTAGCGAATTCGCGGGTCGATCACCGCGTAGAACAGATCGACCAGGAGATTGGTCGCGACGATCATCACGACGATGAGGAGGTTGATGCCCTGGATGACGGGATAGTCACGCTGGACGATCGCCTCCACCAGGAACTGCCCCATGCCCGGCAGCCCGAAGATGGTCTCGATGATCACGCTGCCCCCGGCGATCTGGGCGACCTGAAGCCCGAGCACCGTCACGACGGGGATGATGGCGTTCTTGAGGCTGTGCTTCAGGATGACCGCGCGCTCACGCAGCCCCTTGGCCAGGGCCGTACGGACGTAGTCCTGCCGCAGCACCTCGAGGAGCATGCCGCGAGTGAGCCGCATGATCCCCGCCGCGGAGGCGATGCCGAGGATGATCGCGGGCAGGACGAACTGAAGGACGTGGGTCAAGGGATTCTGCGAGAGATCGGTGAATCGCACGAGGGGGGTCCATCCCCACCAGATGGCCGGGAGCAGGATGACCACGATCGCTTGCACGAACCCCGGGATGGATAATCCGAGGATGGCGGCGCTGCGGGCCAGGAAGTCGAGGATCCCGTCCTGGCGCACGGCCGACAGGATCCCGATCGGGACGCCGATGACGATGGCCACCGCGATGGCCATGAAGCCGAGCGTGAGCGTCACCGGCATGCGCCGGGCGAGCTCGCCCAGCACCGGCTGGCGCGTCCACAGTGACTCCCCG
>JBGOVO010000199.1:0-7207 GCA_041478145.1 Methylomirabilia bacterium | reverse complement strand
TGGCCAAGGCCCAGGCCGACGCCCGGGCCCTCGCGTCCTCCGTCAGCATCTACTCCGCCCACATGGGCACCCTGCCGACCGCGCTGACCGATCTCACCTCGGTCGTCACCAACTCGATGAACCAGGTGGCGGGCCCCTTCATGGCCTCCATCCCGTCGGGCCCGGCCGGTTGGGGTACCTACACCTACGCCTCCACCGCCTCCGGCACCTTCACCATCAGCAACGCCGGCGACAGCACCACCGTCTCGCTGCCGTAACGCCCGGCCCACGCGGGTCCGGACGTGCGACCGGCCGGGGCCCCCAGGCCCCGGCCGCTACGCGCCCCCTGACGGATACCTCTAATGGTGGAGGCGACAGGTTCGAACGCCCGCCTCGGCATCTACCGGAATACCCGCCGTCAGCTGGAGCAAGTACCGGAACGACATCATCGTCAACGTGGACGTCCCCTACACCGGCGGCCCCGACATCGGCAACGACAACTGCTTCGCCGACTCCAGCCGACGCGATCGTTCTTGCCGAACAGCCACGTTGGGCGCGTGCTGATTGCTGGATCCCGGGAACAAGTTCCGGGATGACACGGATCGGTCGTCGCTGGCGCTCGACCCTATGCCAGCGGCCTATTTCTTGCGCGGATCGTCGGCGGCATTTACGTAGGCAATCCCGCCAGGCCCAACGCCGTGGAGTTGAATGACCGTATCCTGGCTGGCCCAGGCGAAGTGCTGCACCCCCTTGGGCACCTGTATGTATCCGCCGGGCCTGACCGCCTGGCTCTTGCTCTCGTCGAATTTATCGCCGATGCCAACGTGGAACATGCCGGAGATCACGGTCAGATTTTCATCGTTGGGGTGGGTGTGGGGCGCAACCTTGTAGCCGGCGGGAAACTTCGCCCGGACGACGTAGCCTCCCTCCTTGCTCGGGTCGCCGACGAGAACGGATTGTTGCGCGCCCGACGGTAGCGAGGGCGACGCGGGCCCCCATTTCACCCCATCGTTTTGAACGACCGTAGCCTGCTCGGCCCACACCCAATGCCCGGCGGCCAGCACGCAAGCGAGAGTACCAGCCGCGAGAAGATTGCGCTTCGAGCCCGAGGACGAGTACCTGAGGCCCCGCCGTCGACGCTCGCGCTGCCGGCCGAGCAGCCGCAGACGATCCGCGCCACGCAGCGCGCCGCGCTGATGAGAGAGCTGAGCGAGACCGTCGAGCGCCCTTGAACGAGCCGCGCCCGCTGCCGCGCCGCCGACGTCGCAGCGAGTTCGTACACATTTCGTGCACAGCCGCGCGCCCACGAGAAACACGAAGCCCCTGTTGCCGCGGAGAATGTCCAGAACGGCGAGCAATTGCTGGTTCCTTTCTGATACCCCTACATATCTCTCCTTTGAGGATGTTCCAGAGTGATATGGGAGCAAAACGAGAGCAGTCTGAGGCCGTCGCTCGGGCGCGCGGCCGGTCAGACGACCAGACGCTCCGGGTGGTGGCGCAGGTCGCGTCGCGCCAGCACGCGGCGGTGCTCGAGGAGGAGGCGCGCCGTCTCCTGCAGCACCGTGGCCACGGGCACGGCGATGATCATGCCGAGCACGCCGAGCACGTGGCTGCCGACCACCACCGAGCCGAGCAGTAGCGCGGGATGGAGGTGAACGCTCCGCCCGATGGTAAAGGGCTGGATGATCGTGTCGTCGAGCACCTTGATGACCAGGAACAGCAGAATCACGCGCCCGACGCCGGCGAGCCCCTGCCCCGGCGTCAGCACCACCACGAGCCCCGCGGCGGCGCCCGAGAGCAGCGGCCCCACGAACGGCACCACGTTGGCGAGGCCGGCAAAAGCGCCGAGCAGGAGCGGATAGGGGACGCGCGCCGCCCACAAGCCCAGGGCGGCCAGCGCGCCCACCACGAGGCCGTCCAGCACTACACCGCGGATGTAGCGCCCGATGACCCCATTGAGCTCGCGCCACACCGCGACCGACGTCTCCACGTGCTGCGGGGGCAACCGGTCCATGGCCAGGGCGATGAGCCGGGGCATGTCCCGCAACAGGAAGAAGGCGAAGAACGGGACGAGGATCGCCAGCAGGAAGAAGTGGCCCATGTGCTCGAAGAGATCGCCCGGCTCGCCAGGGCCGGGGTTGAGGACGAATCTCTGGACCCAGTCCCCGCCCTCGGGCAGGAGGCGCCGAAGCGCCGGCGCCGACTCGGCCAGCTCGTGCACCACCGCGTCGAGGCCGGCGTCGATCTGCCGCGCCAGCCCGGGCAGCCGGTCCATCATCGCCGCGGCCTCGGCGAACATACCCGGCCCTAGCAGCAAGCCGGTGACGACCAGCACGACGATGATGACGGCGTACAGCGCGCTCACCGCCACGCTCCGCCGGATGGCCAGGGCGTCCGCCCACGCGACCGCCGGGCTCAGGAGATAGGCGAGCGCGGCCGCGAGGAACACGGGCAGGACCAGGCCACGGGCCAGCCAGGCGAGCGCGGCGAGGCCGCCCCACGCGAGGAGCCGGCCCGGCTTCACCGCGGGCCGGCCGTCTCCGGCCCCGGCTCGGTCGCGAGCACCGGGTTACGCCGCGCGTAGATGGCGAGCAGGCGAGAGAGGTTGCGCATCACCACGAGGGCGATCCGGGAATTGCCGTCCATAAGCGCGTCGAAGTCGCTCTTGTAGAGGATGAGCAGCCGCCCCGGCGTGGCGACCCGCGCGGTGGCCGAGCGCGGGAAGTCGTCGATGAGGGCGAGCTCGCCGAAGGCATCGCCGGGGCCGAGCGTGTTCAGGACGTACGCGCCCTGCGCCGTCGCCCGAGTGATCTCCACCGCGCCCTCGACGACGACGAAGAGCGCCCGGCCCGGATCGCCCTCCTCGAAGACGACCTCGCCCGGGCGATAGGCCTTCTCGAAGAACCGCGTCGCCAGCCGGGCCAGCAGGCGGTGCGGCAGGCCGGTGAAGAGCGGCGAGCGCGCAAGGAAAGGCGCGCGGCGGAGCTGCTCAGGGTCCGCCGCCCAGGCCAGCCATCGCGGCAGGGGCCGCTCCAACATGGCGCGCACTATAGCAGAAGGAGATGCGCACGGCGCGCGGCTCAGGCTCCGGCGCCGGCCCCGCGGTGTGCTAGACTCCCGACGACCATGGCGTCACCCTTCTCCCGATCCGAGCACGCGGGCACCGCGAGCGGGGCCGGCGGGACACCTTCGACCTGATGCTGCGGCACGGCGCCGAGGCCGCCGCAGGAGGGAATCCATGAGCACGGACCTGAGGCGGAAGGTGATCACCGTTCTTCTGTCGTGCGTGATCCTGTCCGTCGTGTTGAGTGCGGCCAGCCCTCCGGCGGCCACGGCGCTGGACGTGGGTGACAAGGCGCCCGACTTCACCCTGCCCTGCACGACGGGAGAGAAGATCAGCCTCAGCCAGTTCCGGGGCAAGAAGCTGGTCCTCCTGGAGTTCTACGGGGCGGATTTCTCGCCCGTGTGAGCGGCGAACCTGTCGGCCAGGAAGGCCGACTACAGCAAGTTTGAGGCCCTCGATGTGCAGATCCTCGGGATCAGCTCCAACAATCCGTTCTCGCAGAAGACATTCGCCGACTCACTCAAGCTGCCGTACCCGCTCCTGAGTGACTTCCCGGACCTCAAGACGATCCGAAGCTACGCGGGCCTCGCCACCCAGTGGTCGATGACAACGGCCCAGCGAGCGTTCTTCCTGATCGACAAGCAGGGAATCGTCCGCGGGAAGTGGCTCGGCACGCCCACGGAGGTCTTCCCGACCGAACCAATTCTGAAAGCGGCGCGAGGCCTCGCGGGTAAGTGAGCGCGGCCGATCCGTCGCTGACGACCGTGCGGCGCTGGATCGTGGCGTCAGGCCTCTGCGCGCTGACGGCGCTCGGGGCGCCGGCCTCGGGCGGGTCTCTGACCCCCGCCCAGTTGGCGACCCTGGATCTGGGAGCCTATCCCCATCGGATCGCACCTCCGGAGTTCAGCCTGCGTACCCCCGACATCCAGACGGTGACCCTGGCCGGACTCCGGGGAAGAGTCGTGCTGCTCAACTTCTGGGCCAGCTGGTGTCTGGAATGCCGCCCGGAGATGTCGGCGTTCGAGGCCCTCCACCGCAAGTTCGCCCCACGGGGACTCGCGATCGTCGGGATCAACACGCGCGAGGACAAGACGGCCGTCCGGAAGTACGCCACCGGGCTGGGGCTGACCTTCCCCCTGGTGCTCGACCTTCACGGCACGACCGCGGTCCAGTACGGAGTGGTCGGGCTACCCACCACGTTCCTCGTCGGCCGGGACGGGCGAGCGGTCGCGCTGGCGGTCGGGCCCCGGGAGTGGGCCAGCGCAGCCGCCGAGGCGATCATTCAATCGCTGCTGTCCGATTCCCCCGGGCCCACCGACCCTCGATGACCGGCCTGAGCTCGCGGGGGCGGGGACGACGCCGGGCGCTCGGAATCGTTCTCCTGTTCGTCAGTGGCGGGTTCATCGGCAGCGGACCGGCGGCGGCACAACGCACGACGCCGGTTCTCATCGGAGCGTTGTCCGAGTCCTGGGGCCCCACCCCGGCCATGGTCGGGCTCCGGGACGGCCTGGCCGAGCTCGGCTATCGCGAGAACGAGCACTTCGTGATCGGCGTCCGATTCACGCAGGGCAACCCGGCCGAGCTCCCGGCCGCGGCTCGACAGCTCGTCGAGCGGGGAGCCGACATTCTGGTCACCGGGGGCGGAGGAGCCAACGAGGCGAAGGCGGCCCAGACGGCGACCGCTCGGATCCCGATTGTCTTCATGAGCGGAGGTGATCCGGTGAGAGCCGGGCTCGTGCGGAGCTTGGCCCGCCCCGGCGGCAACGTCACTGGCGTCGCCGATCTCGACGCTGAGCTGGGTCCCAAGCGCATGGAGATCTTCCGCGAGCTCATTCCTGGTCTGAAACGGGTCCTCTTCCCCTATGACGCCGGCGATCCAACCATCGTTTCACAGCTGGACGGATATCGCGCGGCCGCTCGCCGGCTCGGCGTGTCCCTGATCGAGAAGCCGGTACGAACCCAGGACGAGGCGCGGGCGGTTCTCGCGAGCGTGCAGAAGGGTGAGGTGGATGGCATCCTTTCCCCTCGATTCCTGTCGCTGAACATCCCCGGATTCATCATCGAGGCCGGAGCCCGGCGGGCGATCCCGACGATGCTCCATGCCTCGTTCCACGTCGAGCAAGGCGGCCTTGCCAGCTACGCGTCGAACCTGTACGAGGTGGGCCGACAAGCGGCCCGCCTGGTGGACAAGATCATCAAGGGCGCGAAGCCTGCCGACATCCCGGTCGAGCAGGCCACCAGGTTCGAGCTCGTCATCAATCTCAAGACCGCCAAAGCGCTTGGCCTGACGGTCCCACAGTCGCTTCTGCTCCGGGCGGATAAGTTGATCGAGTAGCCCGTGGCGTCACGTGCTGGACAGGTAAGCCCGTGACACCCGGCTCTTCCCCGCACCGGATCTCGGACGATATAGTGAGGGGCCGATACTTGAACACGGGAGCAGCCTCATGACCCTTGTGATGGGAGCTTACTTCTTCTTCATCGCGTTCATCCTCGCCCACCTTGAGATCCAAATCGAAGGCCCCCACGGCTGGGCCGAGAAGTTGCCCACTTGGCGCTGGGACAGCCCCAGCGTCCGCCGCTGGTTCGGGAAGCCAGTGACGGGGTACCATCTCTGCCTGGTGACGTGCATTCTCCTCTTCCTGCACGTGCCCCAGTTCTACGGCGGCTCCTGGGAACGCGAGGCGGACCTGCTCGCGATGTTCTTTCTCCTCACCGTGACCTGGGACTTCCTCTGGTTCGCGTGCAACCGCCATTTCGGCGTGGCCCGGTTCCGCAAGGGCCAAGTCTGGTGGTTCCCGGCCTGGGCGCTCGGCGTTCCCCAGCCTTACCTCATGGGGATCATGCTCTCCCTCTGCGCCACCCTCGCGCCCGCCCTCTGGACGGGAGCGTGGGCGGATCGCGCCCAGCGCTGGGGCCTGATCTTCGGCGAGTTGCTCGCCCTGACGATTGTCGTGACCGCCTTCACGCTCCGCCCGCGGCGCCGGGATTCGGCGCTTCCGCGTCGGATCCGTGACGCGGCGAAGCTCAAGCGCCATTAGTCTCTAGAGCGAGGCAAGCCAGCGTCGAAATTTGCGGACCGGCCCGTCCTTGTCGGCGCTCGACGGCTCGTCGTCGTCGCTGAAGATGACCCCGTGGTGCCCGCGTTTCACCCTCGGTAAGAGCTCGGCCAGTCCCGCCTGCAGGGCCTGTGCGGCGTCGCCGATCAGCTCGCCCAGCTCGGCAGTGAGTCCGTGCGGCGGACGCCCGCCCCAGTCGACATAGCGGTAAGGGTGTACCACGTGCCCCGAGTGTGCTGTGCGGCTGCAGTCCCCGCAGAGGCGGACTCCGCACGCGTCGCAATAGAGGACGGCCAAGTGGTCCGGGTCGTGCGAACAAGACATGGCGTGCGCCGGAAGGTGACGCTCTACCGATTGCACGGCGAGCTCCACGCCGTCGGTCGCTCGCAGTCGGGCGCCGAGCTCGCTCGCCCGCTCGCGGACCTGCGGGCGCCGGCAGGCGTCGAAGGCGGCCATGAGAGTCTCGCTGTCGAGCCGGCGGATCGGAATCGGCTCCGGCCCCGCGCCCGCATCCGCGACGATGCGTCCCCAGAAGAACTGGTCACCGAAGAACGGCACCACGACTGTCGGCAGCCCGGCGCGCAGGCCCGCGGCCGTAGTCCCCGCACCGCCGTGATGGCAGACGGCCCGGCAGCGCGCGAACAACCAATCGTGCGGACAGTCGCCGATCACGTAGACGTTCGGCGGGGGCGCGTCACCGCCTAGGTGGGCCCAACCCTCGGACACGATGCCGCGCGCGCCAGCCCTCTCCAGCGCGGTGAAGATGGTGCGGGTGAGGGCGGCCGGGTCTTCGGCAACGACCGAACCGAACCCGACGTAGATCGGCGCCTCGCCAGCAGCGAGGAAGTCGAGCAGGGCCTGCGGCGGCTCGTAGGTGTGCGCCTGCTCGTACTGGATGAAGTTCGCCAGGTCGATGTGCGGGCCCCAGTCGGTCGGCTTGGGCACCAAGCTGGCCGGCCACAAGTAGGTGAAGGGCACCTCGTGGTCCTCGAGCAGCGCAGCGCCGTCCGTGAGCGCGATGGGTGGTAGCTTCAGGGTCTCCGCGCGGAACGTGTCCACCAGGTCACCGATGCCGGCCCAGACGAGCAGGTCGACTATGCCGTAAGAG
>JBGOVO010000198.1:0-7214 GCA_041478145.1 Methylomirabilia bacterium | reverse complement strand
GGCAATCTCGATTCGTGCATCACCATCCGCACCGTGGTGTGTCACGGGCGGCGCGCGTCGATCCAGGTGGGCGCGGGGATCGTGGCCGACTCGGACCCGAAGACGGAGTGGCTCGAGACGTGCTCCAAGGCAAGGGGGATGATCCTGGCGCTCCGGATCGCCTCGCAGGAGCAGGCCCGATGATCCTGGTCCTCGACAACTACGACTCCTTCACCTACAACCTGGTCCAGTACCTCGGCGAGCTCGGGGCCACCATGGAGGTCGCCCGCAACGACGCGCTCACGGTGGAGGACGTCGAGCGGCTCGGCCCCGAGGGTATCGTCATCTCCCCGGGTCCCGGCAACCCCGACGGCGCGGGAATCTCGCTCGAGCTGATCCGCCGCTTCCACACCCGCATCCCGATCCTGGGCGTTTGTCTCGGGCACCAGGCGATCGGACAGGCCTTCGGAGGCACGGTGGCGCGGGCGGGGCGCCAGATGCACGGCAAGACCTCGACGATCACCCACGACGGGCGGGGCGTGTTCCGCGGGCTGCCGGCGGGCTTCGAAGCGACGCGCTATCACTCGCTGGTCGTGCTGGAGGCGAATCTCCCCGCGGCGCTCGAGATCTCCGCGCGGGCGGAGGACGGAGAGATCATGGGGCTGCGGCATCGGCAGTACCCCGTCGAGGGTGTCCAGTTCCACCCGGAGTCCATCCTCACGAAGCAGGGCAAGGCGCTACTGGGCAACTTCCTCGAGCTCACGCCCGTTCCCGCCGCCGCATGAAGGCGTCCGAGCCACCCGAACGGGTGAGCCTGGGCCGACTGGGCGAGCGGGGGCTGATCCGGCGGATCCGGCAACGCGGTGTCGCGGCGGGCGACTCACCCGGAGTCGAGGTCGGGATCGGCGACGACACCGCGGTCCTCACGCTCCCTCCCGGCCACCGGCTTCTCGCCACCACGGACCTCCTCATCGAGGACGTCCACTTCCGGCGCTCGTCCGCCGGCCCCGACGACATCGGCTGGAAGGCGCTCGCCGTCAACCTCTCGGACATCGCGGCCATGGGGGGTATCCCGCGCTGGGCGCTGGTGGCGCTGGCCGTCCCGGCCGAGACCCCGGTCGAGGCGGTGGACGCCTTCTACGCGGGCCTGGAGGACGCGGCGGCGCCCCACGGGGTGTCCGTGGTCGGCGGTGACACCTCGGCCTCGCCGGGCGGATGGATGGTCAACGTCACGCTGCTCGGCGTGCATCCCGGCGCCCCGCGGCTCCGGTCTCACGCACTCGGGGGAGATGCGGTGGCGGTCACGGGCAGCTTCGGCGCGTCCGCGGCGGGCCTCCACGTCCTCGAGATCGGCCTCGAGCGCGCGCGTGACGCGGGCCTGTCTCCGGGAGGACTCGCCGAGATTACCCGCGCGCATCTCCGGCCACGCGCCCGCGTGGCCGAGGGCCGCTGGCTCGGGCAAGCCCCCGGCGTGCACGCCATGATGGACTGCTCCGACGGCCTCGCCACGGACCTGGGCCACATCTGCCGGGAGAGTGGCGTGGGCGCCCGCGTCCGGCTCGACCGCGTCCCCATCGCGGCCGCCGCGCGGGACGCCGCGCGCGCGCTCGGACAGGACGCGCGCGAGTGGGCAGTGGCCGGGGGCGAGGACTACGAGCTGCTGCTGACCTGCGAGCCCGGCGCGGTTGACCGGCTCGCCTCGGGCCTGTCCGAGGCCACCGGGACCTCGCTCACGGTCATCGGGCTCATCGAGGGCTCGGCGGGCGACGTGGTCTTCGTGGACGCCGACGACGCTCCGGTCGCGATGCGAGGCGGTTACGAGCATTTCCATGGATAGTCGGCTCGTCCCCGAGCTGATCGGGCTCGGCGTGCTCCTGCTCCTCTCCGCGATCCTCTCCGGCGCCGAGGCGGCGTACTTCTCGCTGGGGCGGACGCGGCTCAAGGAGCTGGCCGAGCAGCAGGGCAAGATGCCGGGCCCGCTCGCGCCTCTCCTGGCGCAGCCCCACGAGCTGCTCGTCACCCTGCTGGTCGGCATCACGGTGGTCAACATCGGCGCGTCCGCCCTGGCCGCCGCCATCGCCTCGCAGGTCTTCGGCTCCGGGGGCCTGGCCATCGCCATCGCCGGAATGATCTTCCTGCTGACCGTGTTCGGCGAGGTGCTGCCCATGACCCTGGCGGTGGAGCACCCGCTGCGCTTCTCCTCGTGGGTCAACCGGCCGGTGGCCTGGCTCTCCGTCATCCTGAAGCCCATCCGGGTAGGGCTGGGCGCCTTCACCGCCATCACGCTCCGCATCGTCGGCTCCGAGCGGCAGCCGGGGCACCCCGAGATCTCCGAGGAGGAGCTGCGCACGCTGGTGGACGTGGGCGCGCGCGAGGGAGTGGTGGACCGCAGCGAGCGCGAGATGATCCACAAGGTCTTCGAGCTGGAGGACACGCTGGTGCGCGAGGTGATGGTGCCGCGCCCGGACATGTTCTGTCTCGACGTCGCCACCGAGACCGCCCGGCTCCTCCCGCTGCTCCGCGAGCAGCTCCACTCGCGGGTGCCCGTCTTCGAGGAGACCATCGATCAGATCGTCGGGGTGCTCTACACCAAGGACCTGCTGCCCTATCTGGGCGGACTGCCGCTCGACTTCGACCTCCGCCAGCACCTGCATCCGCCGTATTTCGTGCCGGGCTCGAAGCGGGCCGACGCGCTGCTGCGGGAGTTCCAGGCCAAGAAGCTCCACCTGGCCATCGTGGTGGACGAGTACGGCGGCACCGCCGGCCTCGTGACCCTCGAGGATCTGCTCGAGGAGCTGGTCGGCGAGATCCGCGACGAGTACGACGAGGACGAGCGCCTCATCCAGCGGGTGGCGCCGCGGAGCTTCCGAGTCTCCGGGCGGCTGCCCATCGGCGAGCTGAACGCGGCGACGGGCCTGCAGATCCCCGACGACTCCTTCGACACCGTCGGAGGCTGGGTGCTCGACCTCTTCGGCCGGGTTCCCCACAAGGGGGAGAAGAAGGACGTCGACGGCGTCCGGGTGGCGGTGGAAAAGGTGGAGCGCACCCGCGTCTTGGAGGTGCTGGTCACGCTGCCCGAGGTCGTGGAGCGAGGCGGAGCCACGTGATCTACGTCTGGATCATCGGGCTGGCCCTGCTCGTGACCGCGCTGTTCTCGGCCGCCGAAATGTCCTTCATCGCCGCCAACCGGGTCCGCCTCCGGCACATGGCCGAGGGCGGCCACCGCACCGCGGTCCGGTACCTGGAGGCGTTTCGGCATCCCGAGCGGCTGCTGTCCACCGCCATGATGGGGGTGACGCTCGCCCACATCACCGCGTCCACGGTCGCCACGTGGGCGCTGATCCCGGTGGTGGGCGGCGGAGCGGCCGTCCTGGTCACGGTGGCCCTCACCCCCCTCATGCTGATCTTCGGCGAGGTCATCCCCAAGGCGGTCGCGCGGGAGCGGGCCACCGGGCTGATCCTGCTGCTCTTCCCGGTGTTCGAGGTGGTGGGCAAGCTGCTCGCGCCGCTCACCTGGGGCGCCAACGCGCTGGTGGGCTGGGCGCTGGCGCTGGCGGGCCGCCAGCCGCAGAGCACCCGACAGTTCGTCTCCCGCGAAGAGCTCAAGCTGCTCCTGCAGATGGAGCCCGAGGAGGCCGACGTCACCGTCATCGAGGCGGAGATGATCGACAAGATCTTCGACCTGGGCGAGACGGCGGTGCGCGAGGTCATGGTGCCGCTGGTGGACGTGGCGGCCCTGCCCGAGACGGCCTCGCCCGCCGACGCGGTCCGGCTCATTCAGGAGCGCGGGTTCTCCCGCATCCCCGTCTTCACCGACCGCGTGTTCAACATCGTGGGGGTGGTCACCGCCATGGACCTGCTGCGGCGCGGCGGGGAGGCGCCGGACCTGCGCTCGCTGATGCGTCCGGCCACCTACGTGCCGGAGACCAAGCGCATCGACGATCTGCTGCGCGAGATGCAGAAGAACCGGGTACAGCTCGCGGTGGTGGTGGACGAGTACGGCGGCGCGGTCGGCATCGTCACGGTGGAGGACATCGTCGAAGAGGTCGTGGGCGAGATCCGCGACGAGCACGACCGGACCCCCGATACGGTCGAGCGCCTCCCCGACGGCAGCTACCGCGTGGCGGGCCGGGCCAGTATCGACGAGGTCAACGAGGCGCTCGAGTGGGACCTGCCCAAGGGCGACTTCGAGACGGTCGCCGGCCTCGTGCTCGCCACGCTGCACCGGATCCCGCTCGTGGGCGAGGTCTTCCGCATCGGGCGCTACACCGTCACCGTGCTCGAAGCCGACACGCGCCGCGTCCTGACCGTCCGCATCACCCCCGACACCACCAAGAACAGCAAGACCTCGGAGCAAACCTAGAAAAGAAAGGACAAGCCATGGCTGGCAAGATGGTCGAGTTTCCGAGCAACGGACATACCGCGAAGGGTTATCTGGCGACGCCCGCCGCGGGCAAGGGCCCGGGCGTGCTGGTGATCCAGGAGTGGTGGGGGCTGGTGGGCCACATCAAGAGCGTGTGCGACCGCTTCGCGGCCGCCGGCTTCTCGGCCCTCGCGCCCGATCTCTACCACGGCAAGACCGCGAGCGAGCCGGACGAGGCGGGCAAGCTCTTCATGGCCCTCAACATCACCCAGGCCGAGAAGGATCTGGCGGGCGCCGCCAAGTATCTGGCGGGATATTCTTCGACCTCCAAGCTTGGCGCGGTCGGCTTCTGCATGGGAGGCCAGCTCGCCCTGTTCGCGGGCTGCATCAACGCCAGCGTGGGAGCGGTGGTGGACTTCTACGGCATCCACCCGAACGTGAAGCCGGACTACAGCCGGCTGAACGGCCCGGTGCTCGGCCTCTTCGCGGAAAAGGACGCCTTCGTGACGCCGCAGACCGCCCGCGAGGTGGAGGCGGCCATCAAGAAGGCGGGCAAGGCGGTCGAGATTCACATCTACCCGGCCGTGGACCACGGCTTCTTCAATGACGAGCGGCCCGACGTCCACAACAAGCCCGCCGCCGAGGACGCCTGGCGCCGGACCCTGGACCTGTTCAAGAAGCACCTGAAATAGGCCCCCTCGGCCGAAAGCTTAAAGCGAGAAACGGGTGTCCGCCGACTGGGGGAGTGCGGGGGCCATTTCTTGGCCCCCGCATTCAAAAAGCTTGAAGCAGTAAACGGACGTCCGCTATCCCGCGGCGGCCGCCGCCTTCTTGCGCCGGCCCTTGGCGGCGCCCGCGGAGGCGTCGCCCCGGCCGGCCTTCTTGTCTTCCTTGGGCGCCTTCTCGGCCTTGGCGTCCTTCTTCCCCTTCTCCTTAGGCGCCTCCGGCCGGTCCACCAGCTCCAGCACCACCATCTGCGCCCGATCGCCGGCACGCAGCCCCGCTTTCATGATCCGCGTGTAGCCCCCGTGGCGATCGCCGAAGCGCGCCGCGATGGTGTCGAACAGCTTCTTCACCACCACCACGTCCGGCACCATGGCGAGCACCTGTCGCCGCGCGTGAAGGTCCTCGCGCTTGGCCAGGGTCACCATGTGGTCGGCGAGCCCGCGAATGGCCTTGGCTTTCGCCTCGGTGGTCATGATCCGCTCGTGACGGAAGAGCGCGACCAGCAAGTTCCGGAAGAGCGCCCACCGGTGCGCGGTGACGCGCCCGAGCTTGAAGCCGGCCTTGCCGTGCCTCATTTCGTGCCTCCCCGGCCGAGCGTTCCCAGCAGGTTCGGGTCGATGCGCATCCCGAGCGACAGCCCGAGGGCGGCCAGCGCCGTCTTGATCTCATCGATGGACTTCGACCCGAGATTCTTGACGGTCTCGAGGTCCTCATCGGTCTTCTGGACCAGATCCGCCACCACCAGGATCTCGTGGTTCTTCAGCGCGTTGACAGCCCGCGCGGGCAGCGGGAGCTCCTCCAGGGGCTTGGCCAGGCTCTCCTGCAGGAAGCCCTCCCCGGTGGTCTCTACCTCGTCCTCTTCCTCCTCGCGCCCTTCCGGCGCCAGGTGCGCGAAGTGGGCCTGCATGTGGCGGGCCGCCCGTGAGAGGGCGTCGTCGGGAGAGACGGCCCCGTTGGTCCAGATCTCCAGGATCAGCTTCTCGTAGTCGGTGACCTTCCCGAGCCGCGCGTTCTCGACGCCGTAGGACACGCGCTGAATCGGGGAGAACGCGGCGTCGAGCGGGATCGCGCCGGCGGGGACGGTCCCCGCGGGGTGCCGATCGGCCGCCACGTAGCCGCGTCCCACGCCGATCCCGAGGTCGATCGAGAGCGAGCCGCCCGGTCCCAGGCTCGCGATGTGGATCTCCGGGTTCAGCACTTCGACCCCGCTCGCCTCCGAGACGTCCGCGCCGGTGACCGTCTTGGGCCCCTTGGCCTCCAGCCGGGTCTCGGTGGGCTCCCCGGAGGGGATGTTCACGGCCAGCTTCTTCAGGTTCAGTAGCACGTCCGTCGTGTCTTCCTGCACCCCGGGGATCCTTGCCCCCGCATCCTTGACCCCGGCGATTCGCACCCAGGTCACCGCCGAGCCGGGCACGATGGCGAGCAGCGTCCGGCGCAGTGAATGCCCGACTGTGAGCGCGTAGCCCTTCTCGAACGGCTCGGCCACCAGCCGCCCGTAGCGATCGGAGATGATCTCCCACTGGATCGACTTCGGCTTCTGGAACGGAATCCTTGCCATATGCCCCTTCCGGCGGCGGCGCGCCGCCTACTTCGAGAACAGCTCGACGATGAGCTGCTCCTGCACCGGGATCTGGATGTCTTCCCGGAGCGGGAGCCCACGCACCGTACCCTTCTTCTCGTTGACGTCCAGGTCGAGCCACGGGGGAACCGGCGAGCGGCCCGCCGTCAGGTTGTCGGCCACCCGCTCCTGCATCTTGGAGCTCGGCCGCAGCTGCACCACCTCTCCCACCTTCACGATGAAGGACGGGATGGACACCTTCCGCCCGTTCACCTGGACGTGCCCGTGCCCGATCATCTGCCGCGCCTCGCGGCGGGAGGCCGCCATCCCGAGCCGGAAGACCACGTTGTCGAGGCGCCGCTCGAGGAACTTGAGCAGGTTCTCGCCCGTGATGCCCTTCTCGGACTCGGCCCAGGCGAAGTAGCGGCGGAACTGCGCCTCCAGCACCCCGTAGATGCGCTTGGCCTTCTGCTTCTCCCGAAGCTGGATGCCGTACGGGGTGGGCTTGGTGCGGCCCAGCCCGTGCTGACCGGGCGGATAGTTCCGGCGCTCGATCGCGCACTTCTCGGTGAAGCAGCGGGAGCCCTT
>JBGOVO010000267.1:0-5725 GCA_041478145.1 Methylomirabilia bacterium | reverse complement strand
TCGGGGCTGTAGATGTAGAGCGAGTGGTGGGCCAGGTATTGCAGAAATGGGGTCAGCGGCGCCTTGAGCCGGATCTGCACCGTGCTCGGGTTCACGACCTCCACCCCGGCCACGTTGCCGAGGAAGCCCTTCACGTACGGGTAGGTCCCGGTGGCGTAGAACGGCCCCTGGTCGTTCAGCTGCCGGTCGAAGCAGAACTTCACCGCCTCGGCGGTCAGCGGGGTGCCGTCGTGGAACTTCACGTTGGGCCGCAGGTGGAAGGTGTAGGTCAGCCCGTCCTTGGAGATGTCCCACGACTGCGCCAGCCCCGGGACGATCTTGTAGGTGCCCAGCTCCTGGGCGGTCAGCCCCTCGAACATGCGCTTGATCACCCGAGTGGAATTGAGATCGGTGACCTGCGGCGGGTCCATGGTCACCGGCTCGGCGAGGAGCCCGATCACCATCGCGTCCTTCGGCGGCGCCGCGGTGGCGACCGACACCAGCGCCACCGCCAGCAGCCCCCACCCGATTCCCCACGCGCGGCGTCTCGACATACGAGCCTCCTCGAAAGAGTGCGAGCGAATGGACCGCATCTTGCCCCAAGGCGCGCGGCTTGGCAACGGCCCGCCGCGGCGCTAAGATCGCGGGGTCTTCCACCCAACATCGAGGAGACCGAGATGGCCAAGCGAATGCTCTTCATCGGCGCCGGCGCGATCGGCAGCTACCTGGGCGCGTTCCTCACGCGGGCCGGCCACGACGTGACGCTCGTGGATCCGTGGCCCGAGCAGGTCGAGGCGATCCGGAGCCGCGGCATCGCGGTCACCGGGCCGCACGATCCCTTCGAGGCCAAGCCCACCGCGCTCCACGTGCACGAGCTGCAGCGCCTGGGGGCCGACTTCGACCTGGCCGTCATCGCCATGAAGGCGTACGACACCGCCTGGGCTACGTGGATGGCGCTGCCGCATCTCAAGCCCGAGGGCTACGTGGTGTCCGCCCAGAACTGCTGGAACGATCCGATCGTGGCCTCCATCGCGGGGCCGGAGCGGTCCGTCGGCCTGATCATGTCGAAGATCGGGGTCGCGCTCTGGAAATCGGGCGAGGTGGAGCGCGGCATGGAGAAGGGCCAGGGCGCCGGGCACGACGTCTTCCGCGCGGGCGAGCACGACGGGCGCATCACGGCGCGCGTCACCGAGCTGGCCGAGATCATGAGTGTGGTGGACGGGGCGCGGCCCACCGACAACCTGTGGGGCGAGCGCTGGTCCAAGCTCTGCGCGAACTGCATGGGCAATCCGGTGCAAGCCATGACCGGCCTCGGCAGCCGGGAGATCGCGGCGCAGCCGCGCGGGCGCGAGATCACCATCCGCATCGCGCAGGAGTCCGCCGCGGTCGGGCTCAAGCAGGGCTACCGCATCCCCAAGTTCAACGGCCGCGAGGCCGAGCAGTGGGCCCAGGCGGGCCGCCCGGACGTCTATCAGGAGCTCGACGCCATGCTGACGCCCAAGGAGGGCTCGGGCCGCAACTGGCGCGCCTCCATGGCGCAGGACGTGATCAAGGGCCGCCGGAGCGAGATCGACTTCATGAACGGGCGCGTGGTGGACAAGGGCCGCGAGCTGGGCGTGCCCACCCCGGTGTCGGCGGCGGTGGTGGGGCTGATGCGCGAGATCGACGCGGGCACGCGGAAGCCCGCGCCCGAGCACATCGAGGTGGCGCTCCGGGCGGCCGCGGGCGCCTGACGCGGCCGGCCCTCAGCGCATCGGCAGCAGCTCGACCACGCGGAGGTGGCTGAAGACCACCTCCATGCCGCGCTGGTCCACGTAGAATCCGAGCGTGCCGGAGGCCTCCGCGGCCAGCTCCGCCGTCGCCACCGGCCGGCCGTTGACGTAGGCCACGACGGACTTGTCGCGCACCTCCACCGCGAGAGCGTTCTGCGCGCCGTAATCCGTCTTGACGCTGCGGGTGGCGGTCGGGGGCACCGGATAGACCCACTTCCCGGCGCTCCAGCTCGCCACCCGATAGGTCCCGTTCCCGGTGAGCCCGAAGGTGGCGAAGGTCCGATTGTCGGCGCCGCCGCGGCTGCCGAACATGAGCCCGAAGGCCCCCTCCCGCGAGCCCTTGCGCAGGCGGGCCGACACCTCGATGCGCACGCCGGCGGGGAAGGGCTCGGGGTGCGCCGGCCCGAGCAGGCAGGGCGTGGTGGACGAAGCGCCGATGTTCTCGACGAGGTAGCCGCCATCCGCGTAGGACGACTTGCAGATCGAGCCCTGGGCGGCGGGCCAGGCGCGGGTGGCGGCGCGCAGGTCGTCCTCGAAGAGCACGCGCGGCCCGCCGCCGCCCGCGATGGTGGTGCGGGGCTCCGCGCGTGGACCACACCCGGCCGCGGCGAGCGCCACCGCCAGCGCGAGCGTCAGGGCGAGCCGCGACATCGAGCGCCTCCCAAGGATGATGCAGCGTGAGCACTTCTGGCCGAGGGCCACCTCATCTTTTACACTAGACCGGGTTCGAACGACAACGGCAGACGCGGGAGGGAGCCATGATGCGCGGAGTGGTCTTCACCGGAAACCGACAGCTCGAGCTTCGGGAGTTCCCCGACCCCACCCCCGGCCCGGGCGAGGTGGTGCTGGAGATCAAGGCCTCCGGCATGTGCGGCAGCGACCTGAAGTTCTATCGCGCCGCCGGCAACGAGGCGGCCGCCCTGGGCCTCGGGGGCAGCGGCAAGAAGGTGATCGCCGGGCACGAGCCCTGCGGGGTCATCGCGGCGGTCGGCCCCGGCGTGGCCGAGACCGAGGGGCGCGTGGGCCAGCGCGTGATGAACCACCACTACACCGGCTGCGGCCGCTGCAAGCACTGCCGGGTCGGCTGGTCGCAGCTCTGCCCCAACGGCATCACCGTGTTCGGGGTCACCGGCGACGGCGCGCACGCGCGCTACATGAAGGTGCCGGCCCGCACCAACGTGCCGCTGCCGGACGAGCTGACCTTCGAGGAGGGCGCGGCCGTCTCCTGCGGCACCGGCACCGCCTACGGCGCGCTCAAGCGCCTGGACGTCTCCGGCCGCGACACCCTGGCCGTGTTCGGCCAGGGGCCGGTCGGCCTCTCCGCCACCCTGCTCGGATCCGCGATGGGCGCGCGCGTGATCGCGGTCGACATCGCGGCCGAGCGCCTGGCCCTGGCCAAGCAGTTCGGCGCCGACGCGGTCGTGAACTCGCGCGAGACCGATCCGGTGAAGGCGATCAAGGAGCTGACCCGCGGCGAGGGCGCCGAGACCACGATGGACTGCACCGGGCTGCCCGAGCCGCGCGTGGCGGCGGTGAAGAGCACCGCCACGTGGGGGCGCATGTGCTTCGTGGGCGAGGGCGGCGCCACCAGCTTCGACATCAGCAGCGACCTGATCCGGAAGCAGCTCACCCTCGTGGCCTCGTGGACCTTCAGCAGCATGGGCCAGTGGGAGTGCGCGCGCTTCGTCGCCGAGCGCAAGATCCCGCTCGCGCGGCTGCTCACCAATCGCTTCAGCCTCGACCGGGCCGCCGAGGCCTACAAGCTGTTCGACACCCAGACCACCGGCAAGGGCGTCTTCACGTCCTTCTGACCTCAGACCTGGCCGAAGAAGACGAGGTACTCGGCCTTGAGGACGCGCTCGAGCAGGAGGAGCAGCAGCGCGCCGGGCACCATCAGCACGATCGCGGTCACCGAGGCGATCTGGAGCTCGTAGCCCACGCTGGCGGTGTACATGTAGACGGGGAGCGTGGTGACGAACGGCGCGCCCACCAGCAAGGTGCCGGTGAACTCGTCGAGCGAGTAGAGGAAGACGAGCAGCGCGCTCGCCACGAGACCGGGCACCGCCAGCGGCAGCGACACGGTCAGGAACGCGCGCGTCACCGAGGCGCCCAGGTTGTGGGCGGCCTCCTCGAGCTCCGGGGCGATGGCGCGGAACACCGCGGTCATCGTCCACACCGCGAAGACCAGCCCGCCCACCAGGTGCACCAGCACCACGCCGGTCACGGTGCCGGCCAGGCCGAAGCGGTAGAACTCGCGGGTGGCGCTGGCGAACACCGGGAGCTGCGGGAAGGCCTGCGGCAGGAGGAACGCGAGCAGGATCAGGGTGCGCCCCGCGAAGCGGAGCCGCGCCAGCGCGTAGCCGAGCGGCACCGCGAAGAGCAGCGCCAGCCCCGTGACGATCACCGCGACGATCAGGCCGGTGTAGAGCGGCTGGAGAAAATCACCCGCGAGCATGCGCGCCCAGTACCGCCCGCCGAAGCGCTGTGGCCACGGGCTCGGGTAGGTCCAGCGCTCCGCGAGCGACCAGACGCCCAGGCTCAGGAGCGGGCCCAGGATGAGGAACGCGGCCACCGCGAGCGTGCCCGCGCGCGCGGCCATGGCGCCGATCGATCGCGCCGGCTCGATCATCGGGCCTACCGGGTGAGCCGGCGCACGTACACGAGCGCCGCGCCCATGGCGAGCAGGTAGGCCACCACGCCCAGCGCCGAGGCGGTCGCGAAGTCACCGTGCTGGCCGAAGCGATAGTAGACGTCGATCATGAGCATCTGCGGGCCTCCCCCACGCCCCAGCATCAGCGGGATCGAGAACGAGGCCAGCATCGAGGAGAAGATCAGGATGCCGGTCACCGCGAGCGCGGGCGCCGCCATGGGCACCAGGATGTCGCGGGTGAGCCGCCCGGTCCCCGCGCCGAGCTGGCGCGCGGCCTCGAGATACGCGTCGTCGGTGGAGCGGAAGGCACCCAGCAGGAGGAGCGCGGCGAGCCCGAGATGCTTCCAGGCGAGCGCGGTGGCGATGCCCGCCCACGACGACGCGAACGACGGCACGTACGGGCTCCAGAACACGCGCAGGGCGTGCCCCACCACCACGAACGGCACGAAGAGCGGGACCTTCAGCAGGAACTCGACCGGACCGAACGCCCGAAGGCGCAGCCAGCCGCACACCGGGATCGCGATCACGAACGTGAGCGCGGTCCCGGCGGCGGCCACCCCGACGGTGTAGGCCACGTCCCGCGCGTAGAGCCGCGCGACGGTCCCGTAGTTCGCCAGCGTCCACTGGCCCTCCCGCGAGAAGCTGGCGATCACCGAGGCGCCGAGCGGCCACAGGAACACCCCCGCCAGCACCGCGAGGGCGGGGGCGCAGAGGGCGGCCCACAGCGCCCGCTCGGCCAGGGTCAGCGCACGATCTCCTCGTACGCGAGGCTGATCAGGTCGTGGTACTCCTTGATCGGCATCTGGCGCGAGTAGCGCGCGAGGTCCTGCGCGCTCACCCCCGTGAAGAGCAGCTCCCGGCTCTTGGCGTTGATGAGGGGCAGCACCTTCTCCGCGTCCACGCCCGGGTACCAGCCGAACTTCTCCACGATCGCCTTGGCCTGCACCTCCGGGGTGGCGATGTAGTCGATGTAGCGGATGGCCGCTTCCTTGCTGGCCGCCTCGCGCGGCACCACGAGGTAGAGCGGGTAGATGGGCAGCCCCGGCGCGGGCAGCACCGGCGTCACCGCCGGATCCATCCGGCCCTCGTTCTTCCAGGCCACGAGCTGGTCGATCCACACCGCGCCCATCCAGATCTCGCCGCGGTTGAGCGCGTCGAGCGTGCCCGCATTGCCGTTGGTGATGACGGCCTGCTTGTTGAAGTCGCGCAGCGCGGTGACCGCCTCGCGGATGGCCGGCTCCTTGCCCTTGTCGAACGGCCCCTGGGTCAGCTCCTTGTACAGCCCGGTCTTCCAGTACACCCAGCCCATGGTGAAGCCCACGCC
>JBGOVO010000037.1:0-17147 GCA_041478145.1 Methylomirabilia bacterium | reverse complement strand
CGTGCTAGACTTGCTCTCCGATGAGGCCGCCGGCTTGGATTCGGCGCTTCCGCCCTCCTTCGGAGACTTCGTCGGCGATGACTCCTTCGGCGACGAGTCCTTCGCCGCCGGCTCCTTCGACCCCGATTCGGAGCTCGCGGCCTTCTTCCGGGCCTCTGACGGGTAGTCCGTGACGTACCAGCCCCCGCCCTTCAAGATGAAGGGTGTCGCCGAGAGGAGCCGGCGAATCGGGCCCCCGCAGCGATCGCACGTTTCGAGCGCCGGCTCCGTGATTCGCTGCTTCACCTCGAAGACGCGAGGGCATCTCCGGCATTCGTACTCGTAGGTCGGCATGAAACAAAGGAGTACATGGCGAGCATGAGAGTGTCAAGGCACGCGCCGCTCCTGGTCCTGCTCTTTGCCGCGCTGCTGCCCGCGTGCGCGACGACGGCCGAGGACGAGATCCGCAAGCTGGAAGCCCGCTCGGCGTACGAGGCGGGCGTCAAGAGCATCGCCGACGGCCGGGTCCCGCTCGGGCTGGCCTCGCTGCGCCAGGCCGCCGAGGTGGAGCCCCAGAACCCCCTCTATCGCAACGCGGTCGGCGCCGTCCTGCTCAACGTGGGACGCCTCCCGGACGCGCAGGCCGAGTTCCAGAAGGCGGTGGAGCTGGATCCGACCTATGCCGATGCGTTCCACAACCTGGGCTCCGCGTATGCGGAGCAGGGCAAGTGGGACGAGGCGATCGGCGCCTACAAGAAGGCCCTCGCGCAGACCATCTATGCGAGCCCCGAGAGCACCTACAACAACCTGGGTTATGCCTACTGGGCCCTCGATCGCCGCCCGGAGGCGGAAGAAGCGTTTCGGGCCGCGCTGCAGCTCGAGCCCAAGCTGGTTCCGTCCCATTTCTGGCTCGGCGTCCTGCTCCAGAAGGAGGGGCGGAAGGACGAGGCCCGGGCCCACTTCCGGGCCGCCCGGGACCTGGAGCCCGCCTCCATGCTCGGCAGGCGGGCCGCCGAGGTGCTGAAAGCCCTGGGCGAGGGCAGCTAACCGGCTGTTTTTATTAGTTAGGTATCCTTGTCAAGGCGCCGATTTTTCCTTGACCCGCCGAGGGCGTTCGCGGTAAAAAGGTCAAGCGTTTTTCTATTCTTTTCTCCCGAGGGGGTGACAAGGGGAAAGACTTCGTTGCGCCAGACGTACCGTCGTTGCGCGTACCCCCGTGAAGTCAGTCAGCACACGCAGCAGCAATGCATGGCATCCACCTGATTGAGGAGAGCCTCATGAAAAGGACGAGTCTCGCCGTCCTGATGATCGCCTTGGCCCTCGTGGCCCTGGCGGCGCCCCTGGCATTCGCCCAGGCGCCCGCCCCGAAGGTGACCATCACCGGCTTCATCGACAACCTTGGGGTGTATTCCCGGAACACCAGCGACTACGACGCTTTGCTCAGCCGCAACGACACCCAGTGGTACGGCCGGATCCGCGGCCGCTTCGACATCATCGGTGAAGTCGGCAAGGCCAAGGCCGTGCTCGGTCTCGAGCTCGACCACACCTACGGCCAGACCGGCTCCAACGATTCGTCGATTGCCAACTCGGGCCCGACGTCGGGAACGGTTACGAACGCGACGGCCTTCGGCACCGACGGCGGCTTCGACCTCAACACCGACTCTCGCGGCATCATCGAGATCAAGTGGCTGTACGTCGAGTTCCCGGTGCCGCTGATTCCGATTCCCACCACGGCCCGCCTGGGCGCCCAGCCGTTCGGCTCGGTGTCCACCTACAAGCTCGCGGCGTACTCCGCCAGTGACTTCGCGGGCGTGACCCTCATCAGCCAGATCACCCCGAACGTGAAGGTCAACTTCGCGTTCGTCCAGGTGCAGGAAAGCCTGACCGGAACCCAGACGAAGAACGGGCCCTTCTCCGGCCCGCTGGGTATCGGAGGCGCCTGCACCAGCGCATCGGGTGCCTGCGTCCAGAATCGCGGCGACGACATGGCGATCATCCTGTCGCCGGAGATCACGCCGTTCAAGGGCCTGGACATCAAGCCCTTGTTCTCGTGGTTCTATGCCCAGGGCACGACGGACGGTAACGCGCGCCAGGGCCGCGGTGGCATCACCGTCGGCGGCTCCAACGCCGTTACCGGTAACGCGTTTACCAACCCCGACGGCACCGTCCGCGGGGGCGTGAACGAGAATCGCTACACGGCGGGTCTGGACGCTCGGCTCCGGATGGGGCCGTTCTCGTTCGATCCGACCGTGATGTATCAGTTCGGTAATCGCGGGGTGGTCTCGCAGGCCGGCGCCGGCGCCGCTAACACGGTGGCGGGTGGCCTGTTGCAGAGTGGCGCGGTGCCGCTTCGCCGGTACTACGCTAGGGAGGACGCCTGGCTGGTCGACTTCCGCGAGGGGTTCCAGCTCGGCCCGCTGCTCCTCGAGGCCGTGCAGGTCTACACCACGGGTAACAGCGCTCGCAACAACCAGCTCGGTACCGTCCGGTCCTATCAGCCGCTGACGACGGACACGAGCTACCTGGCCGACTGGGGTGCCCAGCTCACGTCGCTGGGTATCGACTACCTCAACGCGATGAACGAGGCGGGTGCTCGTATCGCGTATCCCGGCGTGTCCGTCGGCTGGGACAAGTACGGCCGTGGCCAGCTCGGTGTGAAGGCAACCTATGCGGTCACCCCGGCGCTCAGCGTCATGGCCGGTGCGAGCGGGCACTGGACGGCCGAGGGTGTGGATCGCAACTGCCAGCCGGTCGCCGGGGCGGGTTGCGTCCCCGTCTACAACTCCAACACGGTAGGGGCCTTTGGCAGCACGCAGCATAGCCGGAGCCACTTCCTCGGGACGGAGTTCCAGACCGTCGTCTCCTGGCTGTTTGCCCCCGGGCTCACGTGGGACAATGCCGCCGGCTACATGATCATGGGGCCTGCGATGGATGGTATGTTCACCGATGCTTTGGCGGGTCCTCGGAACACGAAGGACGCCTTCATCTACGCCTCTCGCATCCGGTTCAGCTTCTAGCTCGTAGGAACACCGCAGCGCCTCGGGCCCGGGGGATCTCCTCCGGGCCCGTTGTCTTTTCATCGTTGTCTTTCCAGCGTTTCTTGCTGCGGTCCGGGAGGAGACGTATAGTCACCCCCATGCGGAGGCTCCTCGCCGGGCTGCTCCTGATGCTCGGGCTGGCGGCCCCGGCCGGCGCGGTCGAGTACCGGCTGCAGGTGGCCAATCTCTACCGGGAGAGCTTCGGGCACTACTTCGACGGCCCGCTCGGCACCGGCTCTGGCGAGCTGGCCATGGATCGGCTCGGGCAGGCGCTGGACAGCGGCGAAGTCCCCGGCGGGGCTTTTCTGCCCGACCGCACCTTCCGCTACGGTTGGGACGTGGTGGCCGCATCGTTCCGCGCCGTCAAGGTCATCACCGAGATCAAGCCCGCCGAGGGGCGGCAGCGCTGGGACGAGGTGGTCTGGCAGGGCAATCCGGGGGAGCGAAGCGTGTGGGTGATCGCCCCGACCACGACCCGGACCCAGGAAGTCGTCCACCTGGCCCTCCAGGGGGCACCGCTCGCCGGCGGTGAGCCTCCGGCGCTGCGCTTCTACATTCCGTATCGCGTGACGGGCTCGCCGGTGCCTCAGACCGCGGTGTCGTATTCTCTCGATTTCTTGCGTTTCTACGAGGCTCGAGGCCCCGTGCTGTGGGATCGCTACCTGTCGCGGTCGGTCGGTCTCGGCCAGGGCATCGCGGTGGTGGTCGGAGAGAACCCGAACCCGAGCTTCGCCGACTGGGTATATATTGTCGTCCAGCACCCGCCGCAGCCGACCACCTTCAAGGCCGCGGTGGGCTGGGAGCGCCGCCGCGGCGCCGACCGATCGAATCTCGAAGGAGTCTCGCCGAGGGAATGATGTCTCGATATCTGGGCCGTACCATCACAGTGCTTCTCCTGGCGGTCGTGGTGGCGGGCGGCGCGTCGGCTCAGTCTCCCGCTCCGGGACCGCAGGCCCCGCCGGGGCCAACCGGCTCGGCCCAGATGACCGCGCTGCTCGAACAGCTCATGGACCTCTTCCCGAAGCTCGAGGGAGATGTGCTCGAGGTCCGCGACGACGTCCTGACGCTCGGGGCGGGACTCAAGGAGGGGGCCAGGCCCGGCCTGGAGGTGGAGATGCTCCGGCCCGGGCGGGAAATCAGGCATCCGCGCACGGGCGCGGTGCTCGGCCGCGCCGAGGAGATGCTCGGGGTGAGCCGGATCACGCAAGCCCAGGACGGCTTCTCGACGGCGCCGCCACCGGCCGGCGCCCAGATCAAGCCCGGCGACCGGTTCCGGGTTCCGTCCACGAAGGTCAACATCGTGCTCCTGCCCCTGCTGGGCAGCATCCGGGAGACCCTCGTCGAGACGGCGACGCAGGAGCTGGTCGAGCGGCTCGCGGCAACCGGCCGCTTCCGCGTGACCATGGGCGACACCATCAACGTCTACCTCGCTCAGCAGCGGCTGAGCGCGTCGGATTTCCTCGCCGGCAAGGGAGTCCGGGAGGCCTCCGAGCGCTTCAAGGCGGACAACATCCTCGCCGTCTACTTCACGCGGGCCCAGGGCAAGCCGTTCATGGAGGTGCGCTTCTTCTCCGCCCCGCGGCCGGATCCGGTGGTGACGTCGTCGTTCTTCGTTCCGCCCTCCACCCTGCGGGCGGCCAACCCGGGACCGCGCTTCTCGCAGGGCGGTTCGGCCAATCCGCCCCAGGCCAAGCCCCGCTCGCTCCTGCAGCGGCTGCTGGGCGGGGACCTGGAAGCGGGCAGCTACTCGACCGGCGAGAACTCGCTGCCGCTCCGGGAGGTCGCGAAGTTCAAGTTCCCGGTGCTGGCCATGGACATCGCGGTGGCTCCCAAGGACAAGATCCCGCGCATGGTGGTGAGCGACGGCGACGAGATCCACTTCTACAAGATCGTGGACCAGAAGATCGAGCCCGAGTGGACCAAGTCCGTGCGGAGCCTCGGGCGCGTGTTCTCCCTGCAGCTCGCCGATCTCGACGGCGACGGCATGCTCGAGGTCATCGGCAACCGGTACGCCCCGAGGGTCGGGCTCAACTCCTTCATCATCTCCGCGAAGGAGGGCAAGCCGTCCATGGCCGTCGAGTACGTCTCCGACTTCCTGTTCGCGGTGGACCTCAAGGGGGAGGGCGTGAAGCAGACGCTGTGGTCGCAGCGCTACAGCGGTGAGAACTTCTTCACGCCGGGGCAGGCCGACCAGGTGATCCTGAAGAACGGCAAGCTGATCACGGACAAGGCCGTCCGCGTGCCCGCGTCGTTCCGCCCGATGGGCGCCGCCTTCTCGAACGTCATGGGCAAGGATACCCGGTCGCTGGCTCTCATCGACGAGTTCAACCGGCTCGTGATCGTGAACGAGGGCGAGGAGCTCTGGCGCTCCTCCACCGTGGTCGGCGGGGGGTACCTGTCGGTGGAGGTGCCGGACGCACTCCACTCCGCCCGGACCGAGCGGAGCAAGTTCTTCAAGATCGAGCCCACCCCGCTCGCGGTGGATCTCGACGGCGACGGAGTGGACGAGCTGATCGTGCCCCAGAACCTGGTGCGCGAGGGCCTGCTGGCGGTGGTGTTCAAGGGCCCGGCGGGCTTCCGGCTGCAGTCCATCAGCTCGGGCTTCGAAGGCGGCATCACCTGTCTCGGCGCCTACAAGACCGAGGACGCCAGCCAGCCGACGATCATCGCCGCCGTCGTGCGGTTCAGCACCTTCCTCTCGAAGACGTCCGGTGAGACCCAGATCATCATGACCATTCCCCAGGACTAGGGCCGCCCTGACAATTCCGGAAGACGCTCCGAGGCGAGAGCCCCGGCTGGACGCCTCACCGCCTCGCGGCATGCGGGACGTGCTGCCCGACGAGGTCGCGCTCCGCGACTGGGCGATGGGCCAGATCCTGACCGTCTACCGCCGCCACGGCTTCGTCCGCATCGAGACACCCGCGGTCGAGAGCCTCCGCTCGCTGCTGCGCAGCGACGGCGGCGAGAACGAGAAGCTGATCTTCAAGATCCTCAAGCGGGGCGAGAAGCTGGCCGCGGCCGGCCGCGCCGAGGAGATGGCCGACCTGGGCCTGCGGTTCGATCTCACCGTGCCGCTCGTCCGGTACTACGCCCAGAACCACGCGCGCCTGCCCCAGCCGCTCAAGGCCATCCAGATCGGGCCGGTGTGGCGCGCGGAGCGGCCCCAGCAGGGACGCTACCGGCAGTTCACCCAGTGCGACATCGACATCCTGGGCGTGGCCTCCGAGGTGGCGGAGATCGAGCTGATCCTCGCCACCACCGAGGCGCTCACCGCGCTCGGTCTGAAGGACCTGACGGTGCGGCTCAACGACCGGCGCCTGCTCGGCGCGATGGCGGCGCACTGCGGGTTCGAGCCGGCGCGGGCCGGGTCGGTGTTCATCGCCCTCGACAAGCTCGACAAGGCCGGGCGGGACGAGGTCGCGGCGGAGCTGCGCGGCGCGGGGCATCCGGCCCCCGCCATCGACCGGCTGCTCGATCTGCTCGCGTCGAGCGCGACGCCGGCGGCGCTCCGATCGCTGCTGGGATCGGAGGCCGACCATGCCGTCTGGCCCGGCCTCCAACGCATCCTCGACACCGTCGCGGCGCAGGCGGCGGGCCGGTTCCGTCTCGCCTTCGACGCGACGCTGGCGAGAGGCATGGGCTACTACACCGGCCCGATCTTCGAGATCCAGCAGGGGGACTCCACCTCCTCCATCGCGGGCGGTGGGCGGTACGATCGCCTGGTCGGCCGCTTCATCGGCCGCGACGTCCCCGCGACCGGGTTCTCGATCGGATTCGAGCGGGTGATCAGCATCCTGATGGAGCGGGGCGCGGCCGCGGACGGCGACGGCGAGCGGGTGGTGCTCGTGTTCGACGAGGCGATGCCGGCCCTGGGGCCGGTGCTGAGCCTGGCCCGCGATCTCCGGGAGCAGGGCAAGCACGTGCTGCTGGAGACGCGGACGAAGCGGCTCGGCAAGCAGCTCCAGGAGCTCGAGACGCGGGGGTTCCGTCGGATCGGCGTGGTGGGGACGGATGGAGCGGTCGAGTGGCGCGAGCCCCGGGCGGGCGGGGCGGGGGAGACGAAAGCGTGACGGAGGCCCTCGGGGGATGGCGGCGCAGCCATAGCTGCGGGGCGCTGCGCCGAGAGCACGTGGGGCAGGAGGTCACGCTCATGGGCTGGGCGTACCGCCGCCGCGATCACGGCGGGCTCGTCTTCATGGACCTGCGCGACCGCGAGGGGCTGACCCAGTGCGTGTTCAACCCCTCCACCGCGGGCGATGCCCACGCCAAGGCGGAGACGGTGCGCTCCGAGTTCGTGCTGGCCGTGCGCGGGACGGTGGCGGCACGGCCGGCCGGCACCGAGAATCCGAAGCTCGCCACCGGCGCGGTCGAGGTCCAGGTCTCCGAGGTGCGGATCCTCAACGAGGCGCGGCCGCTGCCGTTCCAGCTCGACGACGAGGCGGAGATCGACGAGACCCTGCGGCTCAAGTACCGCTACCTCGACATGCGGCGCCCGCACGTGCTCCGGGCCTTCCAGATCCGCGACCTCGTCTGCCGGACCACGCGCGACTACCTGCACCACGAGGGCTTCCTCGAGGTGGAGACGCCCGTGCTCACCCGCTCGACCCCGGAAGGCGCCCGCGACTTCCTCGTGCCGAGCCGGCTGCAGGCGGGCAGCTTCTACGCGCTGCCCCAGTCGCCGCAGCTCTTCAAGCAGCTCCTGATGGTGGCGGGCTTCGAGCGCTACTTCCAGATCGTGCGCTGCTTCCGTGACGAGGATCTGCGCAAGGACCGCCAGCCCGAGTTCACCCAGATCGACATCGAGACGTCCTTCCTCGATCGCGACGACTTCCTGCCCATCGTCGAGGGTCTGGTGGCCCGGATCTGGCGGACGGTCAAGGGCGTGGAGCTCACGCTCCCATTCCCCCGTATCGGCTACGACCAGGCGATGGCCCGCTACGGCTCGGACAAGCCGGATCTGCGCTTCGGCCTCGAGCTCCAGGACTGCTCGGCCCTCTTCGCGGGCAGCGAGTTCCAGGCCTTCGCCCAGACGGTGGCGGGGGGCGGGGCGGTCAAGGGGCTGCGGATCCCGGGCGCGGGCGGCATGAGCCGCAAGGAGCTCGACGATCTCACCACGGAGGCGAAGCAGGCCGGCGCCAAGGGGCTCGTGTGGATCAAGGTGAACCCGGACGGCGTGCAGTCGCCGGTGGCGAAGTTCATCCAGGGGATGACGCCGCGGCTCCTGGAGACGCTGGGCGGCGCGCCGGGCGACCTGCTGCTGCTGGTCGCGGACGCGCCGGCGGTGGCGGCCACCGTGCTGGGGCGCCTGCGCGTGGACCTGGCGCGCCGCTTCGGCCTGATCCCGGCCGACCGCGACGTCTTCGCGTGGGTGATCGACTTCCCGCTCGTCGAGTGGAACGCGGAGGAGAAGCGCTGGGACGCCGTGCACCATCCGTTCACCGCCCCGCGTGACGAGGACCTGCCGCTGCTCGAGTCCGATCCGGGCCGGGCCCGGGCCAAGGCCTACGACCTGGTGCTGAACGGCCAGGAGACGGCCGGCGGCTCCATCCGGATCCACCAGCAGAGTGTGCAGGAGCGCCTGTTCGGCCTGATCGGGATCTCCAAGGAGGAGGCGCGCGCGCGCTTCGGCTTCCTGCTGGACGCGCTCGAGTTCGGGGCCCCGCCCATGGGCGGCATCGCCTTCGGGCTGGACCGGCTGGTGGCCAACCTGGTGGGCCAGGAGTCCATCCGCGAGGTCATCGCGTTCCCCAAGACGCAGAAGGGGGCATGCCCGCTGACCGACGCGCCCGCCCCGGTGGACGCCAAGCAGCTCCGCGAGCTGGGGATCCGCGTCGTGGAAGGCTCCGGACTCGCGTGATATGCTGCCCGGTGGAGGCATGAGCACTCGTTGACGGAAGCCACCGGCGTCACCCGGCGGGTCGTCCTGCCTCCGGACCTCAATCACCTCGCCCTCCTCGGCCGTCACGACGAGCACCTGCGCGCGCTGGAGACCCAGTACGACGTCCGCATCACCGCCCGCGGCCACGACGTGACTCTCCGCGGAGAAGAACGGCAGGTGGGGGAGGCGGAGCGGGTGCTGCGCGAGCTGGTGGCCATGCTGCGGGAACGCCCGTCGCTCGGCGCCGCCGACATCCGCTCCGCCCTGCGCATCGCGGGCAACGAGCCGGGCGCCGACGTCAAGTCGGTCCTGGCCGACGCCATCGCGGTGCCGTCGCGGCGGCGCTTCATCACCCCGAAGACCGCGAACCAGAAGCGCTACCTGGAGGCGGTGCGGGGCCACGACCTCGTCGTCGCGATCGGTCCCGCAGGTACCGGCAAGTCCTACCTCGCGGTGGCGATGGCGGTCTCCGCGCTCTTGAAGCGCGAAGTCGCGCGGATCATCCTCACCCGGCCCGCGGTCGAGGCGGGCGAGCGGCTGGGCTTCCTGCCCGGTGACCTCTTCGAGAAGGTGCATCCCTACCTTCGGCCGCTCTACGACGCGCTCTACGACATGCTCGAGCCGGAGAAGGTGGGCGCGCTCTCCGAGAAGGGCGCGATCGAGATCGCCCCGCTCGCCTACATGCGCGGCCGCACGCTCAACGACGCCTTCATCATCCTCGACGAGGCGCAGAACACCACGTCCGAGCAGATGAAGATGTTCCTGACCCGGCTCGGCTTCAACTCCAAGATGGTGATCACCGGGGACATCACCCAGGTGGATCTGCCGTCGAGCCGCGTGTCCGGGTTGATCGAGATCCAGACGGTGCTCCAGGGCATCGACGGCATCCACTTCATCTACTTCGATGACCGGGACGTCGTGCGCCACGATCTCGTCTCCTCGATCGTGCGCGCCTACGACCGGGTCCAGAAGCCTCCGGCGCGCGGAGCGGGCTGAGGTTCGGCCCGGCCGTGCCCGTCGCGGTCTCCAACCTCCAGCGCCGCTCCCGCATCTCGTCCCCGCGGCTGCGGGCGGTCGCGCGTCGGACCCTCGCCGTGCTCGGGCGCGCCGATCGTGAGGTGCACGTCACGGTGGTGGACGACCGGCGCATCCGGGCGCTCAACGCCCGCTACCTGGGGAAGCGGCAGGCCACCGACGTGCTCGCCTTCGACCTCGCCGGGCCCGGCCCGGCCCGGCTCTGGGGCGAGGTGATCGTCTCCGCCGAGGCGGCGGCCCGGCAGGCCCGACGGCTCCGGGTGCCGCTCGCGGTGGAGCTGGATCTGCTCGTGGTGCACGGTCTGCTCCACCTGGCCGGCTACGACGATCACGAGCCGCGCCGGGCCCGTCGCATGCACGAGCGCGCGCGCGAGATCCTCCGCGGGCGGTCGCCGCGCTCCATCCCGGCGCGCTTCTGGGCCGGACTGCTCGAGACCTGATGCCGGCCCCGCACCGCGCCGGGTTCGTCGCGCTGGTCGGCCGCCCCAACGTGGGGAAGTCCACGCTGCTGAACCGCCTGGTCGGTGAGAAGATGGCGATCGTCTCGCCGCGCCCGCAGACCACCCGCACCCGCATCACCGGGATCCGCCACCTGCCGGGCGCTCAGATCATCTTCGTGGACACGCCGGGTCTCCACGCGGGCGCGGGCCGCCTCGCGCAGCTCATGTCGAAGACGGCGGAGCGCGCGGTGGAGGACGTCGACGTGGTCTGCTTCGTCGCGGAGGCGACCGAGGATCCGGCCCGCCTGGACCGGGCCGCCCTCGGCCGGCTCAAGGCGAGTCGCGCCCCGGTGTACTGCTGCCTCAACAAGATCGACCTGGTGGCGGCGAAGTCGCGCCTGCTCCCCCTGATGGCGGCCTATCGCGCGGCTCATCCGTTCGCGGAAATCGTGCCGATCTCGGCGGAGCGGGGCGAGCACTGCGCCCGCCTGCTGGAGCTGATCGTGGCCGCCTTGCCGGAGCGCCCTGCGTATTTCCCGCCGGATGCGCTGACGGACCAGCCGGAGACCTTCTGGGTGGCGGAGGCGATCCGGGAGAAGATCTTCCGACTGACCCACCAGGAGGTGCCGTACGCCTGCGCGGTTCGGGTGGCGGAGCTGACCGAGCGCCGGCGCCCCGAGTGCCTGTACATCCGGGCCACCATCTTCGTGGAGCGCGACTCGCAGCGCGGCATCGTGATCGGCAAGGGAGCCGCGATGCTCAAGCGGATCGGGGCCGCGGCCCGCGCCGATCTGGAGCGCTTTTTCGGGATCAAGGTCTACCTGGACCTGAGCGTTCGCGTGCGCGCCGACTGGAGGAAGGACGACAAGGCGCTCCGGGAGTTCGGCTTCCTCCTGACTTCTTGACGATGGCCCTCCACAAGACCCGGGCGATCGTGATGGGGCGGCGCGCCTTCCGCGAGAGCGACCGCCTCGTGGACTTCTACACCCGCGACTACGGCAAGATGCGGGGCATCGCGCGCTCGGCCCGCCGGCCGCGCTCGCGCTTCGGGAGCGCGCTCGAGCTGTTCACGCTCGGCGAGATGGTCTTCTTCGACACGGGACGGAGCGAGCTGGTCCAGGTGGACCACTTCGACATCGTGCAGCCCTTCGTCGGAGTGCGCGAGCACCTGGAGCGGCTCGGCCAGGGAGCCTGGGCGGTGGAGGTGGTGTCCCGGCTCTCCGCCGATCGGGATCCCCACCCCGCGCTCTTCGGGCTGCTCGTGCGGATGCTCCAGGCCATGGAGACGAGCCGCCGGCCCGCGCGGGTCGCGGCGTGCTTCGGGCTGCGCGCGGTCGACCTGCTGGGCCACCGGCCCCGGATCGATCGCTGCGTGTCTTGCGGCCGGCTCCACCCGTTCGAGGACGCGGCTCTCGACGTGGCGGCGGGGGGCCTCGTCTGCTCGGCGTGCCGTCCGGGCGCCGACGCCATGCCGCTCTCCGGGGCTCTCGTGGGAACGCTCAAACGCTTGCGCGCGCTCTCGTGGGACGAGGCACTGCGGCTCAATCTCGCCGCCGAGCTCGACGCGGAGCTGGCCGTGGTGCTGGAGGGCCTGCTCGCGCGACTCATGGGGCGCTACCCGCTCTCGTCGCGCTTCCTCTCCCAGACTCGACGCTTCCACTCGACGGTGTCGGAGCCCGACCGGTGATCCGCGCCGGTATCGAAGCCGTAGCCGGGGGATTTGGCGAACACGTGGTCGCTCGATGACCCCGCGGTCGCGGGCGCCGAGGCGCTCCCGGCCGCGAATCCAGACCGCAGCCGTTTCCCGACCTTCTGATCCGGTCCCGGCCGGCCCCGCGGACCCGTCGCGGTGGCACTGGCTCTTTCCTCTCGCCGGCGCGCTCATCACCGTCGCGGTGTTCTGGCCGGCCCTCGGGCATCAGTTCCTGGACTGGGACGACTCCATCAATCTGGTCGACAATCCCGAGTTCCGCGGGCTCGGGTGGCGCAATCTGCGCTGGATGTTCACGACGACCCTCGCGGGACACTGGATCCCCGTCACCTGGATCTCGTTCGGCGCTGACTATCAGCTCTGGGGAATGAACCCGTCCGGCTATCACCTGACGAACGTCCTGCTCCACGCGGCCGCCGCGGTGGCGTTCTACTTCGTCGCGCTGCGTCTGCTGCGCACCACGACCGGCGCGGGAGACGGGGTCCTTCGGCTCGGGGCGCTCGCCGCCGCGCTCTTCTTCGCGATTCACCCGCTGCGGGTGGAGTCCGTCGCGTGGGCGACGGAGCGGCGCGACGTCCTGTCCGGGCTCTGGTTCCTCCTGACGGTCCTCACTTACCTCGAGGCGGCCGCTACGGCCGGAGCGCGCCGGCGCTGGTGGCTGGCGGGCTCGGTGGCGTGCTATGCCCTCGCCGCGATGTCGAAGGCCATCGTCATGACCCTGCCCGCTCTGCTGGTCATCCTGGATTTCTATCCGCTGAGACGGCTCCCGACTCGCTGGCGCGAGTGGATGGCTCCGGCGGCCCGGTCGGTCTGGGCCGAGAAGATGCCGTACGTGGGATTGGCCATCGCCACCGGTTTCATCGCCAGCTATGCCGTCCGCTCCCACGGGGACATGATCGCCTCGCTGCCCCTCGCGAACCGAGTGGCGGTGGCGTTCTACGGCTTCGCCTTCTACGTCTGGAAGACCTTCATCCCGATCCTGATCTCGCCCCTCTACCAGTTGCCTTCTCGCCTTGACCCGCTCGATGGTCCGATGCTCGCGAGCGCCGCCGGGGTGATCGGTCTCACCGGTGCTCTCGTCTGGCTCCGTCGCGGGTGGCCGGCGGGACTGGCGGTGTGGATCTCCTACGGCGTCCTGGTCGCGCCGGTGAGCGGGATCATTCAATCCGGCCCGCAGATCGTGGCGGCGCGCTACAGCTATCTGTCCTGTCTCGGGCTGGCGCTCTTGGTTGGCGGCGCGGTAATCCTGCTCGCCCGCCGGGCGGCGGCCCAACGGCCCTCGCGTCGGTGGACTCTCGCGGGAATCGCCGTCATCGGCGGGGGCTACGTCGGTCTCGGCATCCTCTCATGGCAGCAGACGTGGATCTGGCGAGACCCCGAGACCCTCTGGGCGTATACGGTGTCCGTCGAGCCCGGGTCGCCTCTCGCTCACGGCAACCTGGGCCTCGTCTATCTGAACCAGGGCCGGCTCCCCGAGGCCGAGCGGGAGATCCGGGCGGCCTTGCAGCTTGCGCCCGAGTGGGAGGTTGCTCAGCAGGACCTGGGGGTGGTGCTCGTGCGCCAGGACCGGTTCGCGGAGGCCGGAGAGGCTCGGGCTCAGCTCGGATACCTGCTTCTGAAGCACGGCAAGTACGACGCGGCCGTCGACCTGTTCCAGAAGGAAGTGGGGGTGCGCCCGGGCGACGCGGCGGCGCGCAACAACCTCGGAGCGGCCCTCTTGCTGCGGGGCGACGTCGAGCCGGCCATCGAGCAGTTCGAGCAGGCTCTGCACCTAGATCCCGGGCACGAGAAGGCCAGGCGGAATCTCGCCGCGGCCCGCCAGCACCGCTGACGCCCGGGCCGAGAGCGGCCCGCGCGACCCGATACGGCGGCCGCTGGCCGCCGGGGCCGCCCGCGGCCCTGTGCTATCCTGACGCCCATGGTCTCGATGGAGACGCTCGTCTCGCTCTGCAAGCGCCGCGGATTCGTGTTCCAGTCGAGTGAGATCTACGGGGGCACCGGCTCCTGCTGGGACTACGGGCCGCTCGGCGTCGAGCTGAAAAGCAGCATCAAGCGGGTCTGGTGGCGGGATTTCGTGCAGCGCCGGCCGGACATGGTCGGCATCGACGCGTCGATCCTGATGCACCCGACCGTCTGGAAGGCGAGCGGGCACCTGGATCACTTCACCGACCCGCTGGTGGACTGTCGCGAGTGCAAGCTGCGCTTCCGGGCCGATCACGTGGACGCGCTGCCGTGGACGCACTATTGCCCGGCGACCAAGGGGAACAAGTTCACGATTCCCGCCCGCGAGCCGTGCGGGCACTGCGGAGCCCGGCGCACGTTGTGCCCGGACTGTGGCAAGGGCGAGCTCACCGCTCCGCGCCAGTTCAACCTCATGTTCAAGACCTTCATGGGCCCGGTCGAGGAGGACGCCTCGATCACCTACCTGCGTCCCGAGACGGCCCAGGCCATGTTCGTCAACTTCGAGAACGTGCTCCAGTCCATGCGCCTCAAGCTGCCGTTCGGCATCGCCCAGGCCGGACGGTCCTTCCGCAACGAGATCACGCCGGGCAATTTCATCTTCCGCAGCCGCGAGTTCGAGCAGATGGAGATCGAGTACTTCGTCAATCCCCACGACCGCGTGGACGGGCGCCCGGCCGACGAGTACTGGCACGACCGCTGGATCGAAGACTGCCGGGCGTGGTTCCGGCGCTACGGGCTACGTGACGAGAACCTGCGGCTGCGCGAGCACGACCGGGACGAGCTGGCGCACTACTCGAAGCGGACCGTCGACATCGACTACCGGTTCCCGATCGGCTGGAGCGAGCTGATGGGGATCGCCAATCGCACCGACTTCGACCTCAAGCAGCACACGAAGTGGAGCGGCAAGTCGCTCACGTATTTCGACGACGAGCGGAAAGAGCACGTGGTGCCCTACGTGGTCGAGCCCGCCGCGGGAGTGGATCGGGCGCTGCTCGCCTTCCTCGCCGACGCCTACCTCGAGGAGGAGGTGCGCGGAGAGAGGCGGGTGGTATTGCGCTTTCACCCGGACCTGGCCCCCGTGCAGGTCGCGGTGCTGCCGTTGCTCAAGAAGCGCGAGGACATCGTGCGCACCGCCCACGCGATCCGCGACGAGCTGTCCCGGCACTGGCGGGTGGTCTACGACGACACCGCCGCGATCGGGCGGCTCTACCGCCGCCAGGACGAGGTCGGCACCCCCTACTGCGTGACGGTGGACGTGCAGACGGTCGGCGACACCGACAAGGGTGAGCCGGCGGACGGCCGGGTGACCATCCGCGACCGCGACTCGATGGAACAGATCCGGGTGGCGGCGCCTCGGCTGGTGGCGGTGTTCGGCGAGCTGCTCGGCGGCAAGAGCTGGGCCGACGTCGCGGCCCGAGTCGGACGCGCCTAGGACTGCGGAGCCGGCGCGCCCGGCGCCGGCGGGGTCGCGGGCGCCCCCGGGGCCGGCAGCAACGGCGGCTCGGTGCGCGGGGGCGAGACCCCGGGGGCGTAGCGCGCGGGTCCGCACGTCTCCTTCGGCTCCGTTCCCGCGATGAAGGCCATCGTCACCGGGCGCACGCAGCCGCCGCTGGCGTTGAGGTCCACCGGGACGAGTACCACCCGCTCCGGGATCGGGAAGTCCTCCGCGGGCGTGCCGGCCAGCGCCTCTTGCATGAAGGCGGTCCAGATCGGGACCGCGACCCGTGAGCCCGTCTCGTCCTTGCCCAGGCTGCGCGGCCGATCATAGCCGACCCACACGCCGGTCACGAGCTGCGGCGTGTAGCCGATGAACCACGCGTTCGAGTAGTCGTTCGTGGTGCCGGTCTTGGCCGCGGCGGGCCGGCCCAGCGCCTTGGCCGCCGCCCCGGTGCCGCGCTCGATCGTGCCCCGCAGCATGTAGCTCATGACGTAGGCCAGCTCCGGCGAGACCACCTGCTTGCTCTGCGGCGTGTTCTCTTCGAGGAGCTTGCGCTGGGAGTCGAGCACGTAGCGGATCGCGGTCGGCCGCATCCACGCGCCCTGGTTGGCGAGCGCGCCGTACGCGGAGGTGATCTCGAGCAGCGTGAGATCGGAGGTGCCGAGCGCGATCGAGAGATTCTCGCCGAGCGGGCTCTCCACCCCGAGCCGCCGCGCCATGTCCACCGTGCGGCGGATGCCGTTCTTCTCCAGCACTTTCACCGCGGCCACGTTGACCGACTCCTCCAGGGCCTGCTGGTAGGTGATGGGCCCGCGGAACTTGCGGTCGTAGTTGTCCGGCTTCCACGGCTTGCCGTTGCGGCCGGCCGGGAACTCGACCGGCGAGTCGTCCACGACGCTGGCCGGCGTCTGGCCGGACTCGAGCGCGGCCAGGTAGACGAACGCCTTGAAGGCCGAGCCGGGCTGGCGCCGCGCCTGGACCGCGCGGTTGAACTCGCTCTTGAAGAAGTCGTAGCCCCCCACCATGGCCTTGATGTAGCCGGTCTGCGGATCGATGGTGAGGAGCGCGCCCTCCGGCCGATCGGGGGCCGCGGCCGGCTTGTCCTTGGCCGCGGCGACCCGGCGCGACTCCAGCGCCTTCAGGCCCTCGCGCAGCGAGCGCTCCGCCTTGACCTGCATGACCGGCGACAGGGTGGTGTAGACCTGCATGCCGCCCTTGAAGACGAGATCGGCCCCGTACTGCGTCTCGAGCTGCTGCTGGACGTATTCGAGATAGTACTGGCCGGTGGTGCGCCGTCGCTCGGGCGGAATCAGGCCGAGCCCGGTGTCGGCCGTCTTCTTGGCCTGAGGCGGGCTGAGCGAGCCCACGTCCACCATGCGGGCGAGCACGGTGGCGCGCCGCCGCTTGGCCGCCTCCGGGTGCTCGAACGGCGAGTAGGTCGAGGGAGCCTTGGGCAGGCCGGCGAGCAGCGTGGATTCGGACAGGTTCAGCTCGCCGACCGGCTTGCCGAAGAAGGTGCGGGCCGCCGCCTCCACGCCGAAGGCGCCGTGACCGAAGTAGATCTGGTTCAGGTACATCTCGAGGATGCGGTCCTTCGAGTAGCGCCGCTCCAGCTCGAGCGCCAGCACCGCCTCCTTCAGCTTGCGCTCGAGGCTCTTGTCGGGGG
>JBGOVO010000081.1:0-12174 GCA_041478145.1 Methylomirabilia bacterium | reverse complement strand
CTGGCCGTCGGGGCTGAAGCGCTGGCCGGACCGGCCCAAGCCCGTCGACGCGGTCCCGCGCTACAAGTGTCCGGTGCAGTCGATCTTTGGCGGCGCCGACGAGGGCATTCCGCCGGCCGACGTGGAGGCCTTCGACGGGGCGTGCCGCAAGGCGGGGATCAAGCACGATCTGAAGGTCTTCCCGGGGGCGCCGCACAGCTTCTTCGACCGGAAGTACACCGAGTTCGCGGAGGCGTCGGCGGACGCGTGGACGCGGGTGCAGGCCTTCGTCACCTCAAAGTAGGGATCACCTCGCGGGTGAGGATGGCGAGCGTCCGCCGCATCTGATCGAGCGAGAGCAGGCCCGAGGGGTTCAGCTCGGCGACGATGCCGCTGAGCCCCAGGTCCTCCGCGATCTCGCCCAGGCGCTCCTTGAGCGAGGCCGCGGTGCCGAACGCGACGCGGGTCTTCAGGATTTCGTCGTACGGCATCGCGGCGATCCGCTCGGCCATCGTTTGCCGCCGGTCCAGCGGTCCGGTGTCGCCGCGGCCGAGGCCGGATCGGACCAGCTCGACGTGGCGCTGGAAGAAATAGGTCATCGCCTCCCGCGGCTCCTCGCGCGCGGCCGCCTCCGTCGGGGCCGCGTACACCGGAATGCGCAGGTAGATGTCCGCCTCGCCCGGGTGCCCCGCCTCGCGCCAGGCGTCGCGGTACGCGCGCAGGTGGACGCGCTGCGCGGGGATGTCGAGATCGCGCAAGCCGATGAAGAGTGGCAGGCCCAGGCGCGCGACCTGCGGGAAGGTCTCCGGCGAGTTGGCGGCCATGCGCAGCGGCGGGTGCGGGACCTGATAGGGCGTCGGTGACACCGTGACGTTGGGAAAGCGGTAGAACTTGCCCTCGTAGGCGAAGGGCTGGCCCTTCCAGGCCAGGCGGATGATCTCGAGCGACTCGAGGAAGCGCGCCTGGCTCTCCCCGTAGGGCACGCCGAGGAGATCGTAGGTACGGGCCGAGCCGCTCCGGCCGATGCCGAAATCGAGGCGGCCCTCGCTGAGCTGATCCACCGTGGCCGCCTCCTCGGCGATGCGCAGCGGGTTGCCGAGCGGCAGCACCTGCACCGCGATCCCGACGCGGAGGCGCCGGGTCCGCGCGGCGATGAAGCTCGCCAGCGCCAGCGGCGCCGACTGGATCGAGCGCCCGCCGTTGAAATGGATCTCGCCGAGCCAGACGCCGTCGAGGCCGCCGGCCTCGGCCGCGTCCGCCAGCTCGATCGTCTCGCGCAGCGTGGCGCCTTCGCTGACGCCACGGCGCCGCTCCTCGAGGAAGATCCCGAAGTGCATGGGCCCCGTCCCTCCGCCCGCGCATCTTGCGCCGGTGGGCTGCCCTCGTCAAGAGACCCCGGTCCCGAGGCCGGCGAGCCACGCCTCCGTCTCGTGCGGCGGGCGCAGGCGGATCACGTCGAGGTGGGCGTGGGCCGGCTCGGCGAAGAGGACGGGCGGCTCGCGCCGATAGCTCCAGTAGGTCTTGAGCAGCCAGTGGAACAGGGACTTTTCCGACCAGAGCTGACAGTGCTCCCAGAGGCATTCGCGATTGCCGCTCCAGAGGACTTCGCGGGTGATGGTCCGACGGATGGTCCGGGCCGTGAGGCGGCCGAGGACGAGGGGGAACGAATGGTCGAGCCAGACGATGGCCTGGGCGCGCGGCCACAGGAGGTCGCGGACCCGGCCGTAGTTGCCGGCCACGACCCACGCCGTCCCGGCGGTCGCGCCGTCCACGCGGGCGCGGAACACGTCCGGCGGCGCCTGCTTCCAGCCCGCCTCCCAGAACCGCGCGTCCAGCTCGACGTAGTCGGTGCCGAGCCGCGCGGCCAGCCGTTGGGCGAGGGTGGACTTGCCGGATCCGGTCGCGCCGACCACCACGAAACGTCGCGGGCGACGCTCAGCCGTGGCCAGGGACGAGCTCCCGCCTCACGTACCCCGCTAGATCTCCGAGTAGCCGCTGCCGCGCGTATCGACGCCGCGGCCGCGGGCCGCCTCGATCCAGCCGAACTCGCGGAGGATCTGCTGGCTGTAGGTCACCCGGCCGGTGACGCGGTCGAGCGGCTCGGTGGCGAGCAAGAGCGCCGCTCGGGCCATCAGGAGCGGCGGCTCCCCGCGCGGGTCGTCGAGGCCGCTCACGAGCTGGTGATGCACGGTGCCCGGGGTGGGCACCACCTGCGAGGGCGCGACCGACGTCACCGAGATGCCGTACGGGTAGACCTCGGACGCCAGGCCCTGGGTGAAGCGCTCGAGCGCGGCCTTCTCCGCGCCGTAGCAGGTGCCGCCGCGGGCGCCCACCGCGGGGTCGGGATACGGCCCCCGTCCGGGGCCGATGGCGGAGCCCGAGGAGATGTTCACGATGGCGCCGCTCCGGCGCGGGATCATGTCGGCGAGGACGAGCTGGCTCAGGATGAACGGAGCCTGGAAGTTGACCGCCCACGAGCGCAGCCATTTCCCCACCGGGTAGTCCTTGATCGGGACGTAGTAGGTCAGCGCCGCGTTGTTGACCAGGACGTCGACCGGGCCGTAGCGCTCGCGCGCCCGCCGGATCAAGCTCTCGCAGTCGGCGGCTTCCGCGATGTTCGCGGCGACCGCGTGGGCCTCGCCCCCCGCCTCGCGAATGGCCGCCACCGTGGTCTCGAGCGAGCCGGCGAACGGGTGCTGGCCTTCCTGGAGGGTCCGCGCCGCGCAGATCACCCGGCCGCCTTCCGAGGCGAAGAGGCGAGCCACGTCGGCCCCGATGCCGCGGCTCGCGCCGGTGACGACCACGACCTTGCCGTTCAGTCGGCCCATGAGCACCTCCGGGCCGCTATTCTCCACGGCGGCCGCCCCCGGTCAACCGGTCAGGCGACCGGTCGACCGGGGCGCCGCGAGGACCCGGCTAGGCGGCGGGCGGGGCGGTGACTCGCAGCCGCTCGCCCGGGAAGATGAGGTCCGGCCGCTCGAGGCTGTTCCAGCGCGCGAGCTGCTTCGACGAGACGCCGTACTGCCGGGCGATCCGCCACAGGGTGTCGCCCGCCTGCACGACGTAGACGCCCGCGCGAGGAGCCGGAGCGATCTTGCGAGCCGCCGCGTCCTTCTCCACCGCCGTCTGCACCGCCCCCGCGGTGCCGAGCGGCACCTTCAGCTCGTACGGCGCGTCTGGCGGCGCCTGCTTCTGCCGGAGCTCAGGGTTGAGCGCCTCCAGATCCTGCAGCGCGACCCCCGAGAGGGACGCCAGGCGAATGAGCCGACTGCCCTTGGGCACCGAGACCTGCTCGTAGCGCAGCGGCTCCTCGGGGATCACGGTGAAGCCGTAGCGCTCGGGTTGGCGGCCGATGAGCGTGGCCGCGTGGATGGCGGGGACGAAATTCTTCGTCTCGTCGAGCAGGAGCGGGCTGCGGTGCAGCGCCCAGAAGTCGCGCGAGCCGGTGCCCTGGATCGCCTGCTGGACCCTGACCTCGCCCGCGTTGTACGCGGCCTGGGCCAGATCCCACGAGCCGAAGAGCGCGTAGAGGTCGCGCAGGTAGTTGGCCGCGGCCACCGTGGATTTCTCGGGGTCGAGCCGCTCGTCGAGCCAGCCGTCCACCCGCAGTCCGTAGAGCCGCGCCGTCGGGGCCATGAACTGCCAGAGCCCCTTGGCCCCGGCGCGGGACACCGCCACCGGGTTGAAGCCGCTCTCGATCATGGCGGTGAACACCAGCTCCTCGGGCAGCCCCTTCTGCTTGAAGACGTCGAGGATCATCGGCAGGTAGCGCCCGGAGCGGGCGAGCGAGCCCTCCACGGCGGAGCGCCGGTAGCCGGTCTGGAATCGGTTGAGGAAAAAGCGGACGTGCTCGTTCACGTGCACGCGATACGCGGCGACCGGCTTGGCCGCGATGGGCACGGCCACCACGGCCCGAGCCGGCACGGCCGCCGGCGTGAAGCTGGCGGTTCGCGTGATCGTCGTCTCGGACGGGCTGCCGAACACGTCGGTCCAGGCGCCTTCCGAGGACATGGGCCATGCCTCGGGAATGGGAACCGGCGCGGCCGGGTCCGGGGTTGCGGAGTCCACAACCATGGCGACGGGGAGGCCATCAGCCTCGGCCCGAGCTGTTCCGGCGAGAGCCAGACAGCCGCCGAGGAGCACTGCGCTGGCGGTCAAAAAGGTCCGGGTCAAGGTAGCCATGGGCCGGGAGAAAAGCAAGCGCCATTCCAACGATAAGATATTGTAATAATTGCTGTTTTCTGGCTGACAGGGCCTCCCAAACCCCCTCACTGGGTACCCACCGGCCCACCATGGGAGATTTGCGTTCTGCGAATGATTTGCATGGCTTGGACCGACCGCGGGCCCCTTGACGCGATACCTCCCTGGGGCGATGCTGAGGCCCACCCATGGCCTCGGCGAGCGCGTCCGGCAACCCGTTCGACGGTTACGCGCGCCGCACGACCCCGGCTCCCGATCCCGAGCTCACCTCCGTGGGACCGGACACGCCCGGCGGTGAATACCTGCGACGCTTCTGGCAACCGGTGGCCTTCGCGCGCGATCTGGGCGGCCCGCCGCGTCGCGTGCGCATTCTCGGCGAGGACCTGGTGGTCTTTCGCGACCGCGGCGGGCGCACCGGGCTCTTGCATCTGCACTGCGCGCATCGCGGCACCTCGCTCGAGTTCGGCATTCCGCTCGAGCGCGGGCTGCGCTGCTGCTATCACGGCTGGGTGTACGACGTGGACGGGCGGTGTCTCGAGACGCCGGGCGAGCCCGCGGGCAGCCGGCTCTGCGAGCGCGTGTGGCAGGGCGCGTATCCCACGCGCGAGTTCTGCGGGCTCGTCTTCGCGTATCTCGGCCCGCCCGATCGGGCACCTGCGTTTCCGCTCTACGACAGCTTCGACGTGCCCGGCCACACCCTGATGCCGGCGGCCGAGTTCACCCTGCCGTGCAACTGGCTCCAGGTGAAGGACAACAGCATGGACCCGGTGCACACCGCGTTCCTGCACGCGCTCTCGAGCGGGTATCAGTTCACGGAAGCGTTCGGCGTCGTGCCGGAGCTGGACTGGATGACCACCGACGCGGGCATGGTCTACATCGCGACCCGGCGCGTGGGTGACCTGGTCTGGTTGCGCGTGTGCGACTTCATGCCGCCCAACGTGCACCAGTTCACGCGGGAGATCGAGGAGGCCGCCGCGCCCCAGCCCGCGAGCCGGCCCGTGATCATCCGCTGGGCCGTTCCCGACGACGACACCCACACGACCAACTTCGAGCTGGCGCAGGTGGACCCGGCGTGGGGCCTCTCCCCCGAGCAGGTCGCGCGGCCCGGCTTCGGCCAGTCGGGAGACCGGCCCTACGATGCCCGGCAGCGATTCCCGGCCGACTACGACGCGCAGTCGAGCCAGCGGGTGATCGCGGTGCACGCGGTCGAGCACCTGGCCTCGACGGACCGCGGCGTGATCATGCTGAGGCGCATCGTGCGCGACGGTATCCGCGCGGTCGAGGCCGGCCAGGACCCGTGGGGCACGCACTGGCCGGAGGGCAAGGTGATCCCGACCCACACCCAGGACCTGGTGCTGCGCCTGCCCGCGGCCGCCGACCCGGAATCCGACAAGCGGCTCCTGCGCGAGACGGGGCGCCGGGCCGTCACCGGCTGAGGCGACCGGCGCCCATGTGGATCGTTCGGATCGCGCTGGACCGGCCGTACACCTTCATCGTCCTCGCGCTGCTGATCCTGATCGTGAGCCCGGTGGTGATCGCCCGGACGCCCACCGACATCTTCCCGGCCATCAACATCCCGGTCATCGCGGTGGGCTGGCAGTACAGCGGGCTCAACACCGAGGAGCTGGAAGGGCGCATCACCACCTCGTACGAGCGCGTGCTCACCACCACGGTGGACAACATCCAGCGCATCGAGTCCACCACCGTCAACGGCCAGGCCATCATCAAGGTGTATCTCCAGCCGAACGCGCGGCTCGACACCGCCAACGCCCAGATCACCGCGATCTCCCAGACCGTGCTCCGCCAGTACCCGCCCGGCATCGGGCCGCCGCTGATCATCAACTTCAGCGCCTCCAGCGTGCCGATCCTCCAGCTCGCGCTCTCCGGCGAAGGGCTCGCCGAGCAGCAGCTCTTCGACCTGGGGGTCAACTTCCTGCGTCCCCAGCTCGTGACCATCCCCGGCGTGGCCATCCCGTACCCGTTCGGCGGCAAGCAGCGCCAGGTCATGGTGGACCTCAACACGCGCATGCTGCAGGCCAAGGGGCTGTCCCCCGCCGACGTGCTCAACACCATCAACCTGCAGAATCTGATCCTGCCCTCCGGCACCGCCAAGATCGGTCAGTTCGAGTACTACGTGAATCTCAACGCGTCCCCCCGCACGGTGCCGGAGCTGGCCGACCTGCCCATCAAGGTGGTGGGCAACTCGACCATCTATCTCCGCGACGTCGCCAACGTGCGGGACGGCTTCAGCGTGCAGACCAACATCGTGCGGCGGGACGGCCGGCGCGGCACGCTGCTCACCGTGCTGAAGGCGGGCGACGCCTCCACCCTCGACGTGGTGGACAACATCCGGGCCGCGATCCCGCGGGTGGCCACGACCCTGCCGCCCGAGCTCAAGATCGACTTGCTCGCCGACCAGTCCATCTTCGTGCGGGGCGCCATCTCCGGGGTCATCCAGGAGGCGATCATCGCGGCCTGCCTCACCGCGCTGATGATCCTGCTCTTCCTGGGGAGCTGGCGCAGCACCCTGATCATCGCGGTGTCGATCCCGCTGTCGATCCTGACCTCGGTGATCATGCTGGGCTTCCTGCGCGAGACCATCAACATCATGACCCTGGGCGGCCTCGCCCTCGCGGTGGGCATCCTGGTGGACGACGCCACCGTGACCATCGAGAACATCGAGCGCTATCTCGAGGAGGGGCGGGAGCTGCGCGAGGCCATCTTCGAGGGCGCGGCCCAGATCGCGGTGCCCGCGCTGGTCTCCACCCTCTGCATCTGCATCGTGTTCCTGCCCATGTTCTTCCTGAGCGGGGTGGCGCGGTACCTGTTCGTGCCGCTGGCCGAGGCGGTGGTCTTCGCGATGCTCGCCTCCTACGTGCTCTCCCGCACCCTCGTGCCCACGCTCGCCATGTACCTCCTGCGTCCGCGCGACCACCACCCGGCCCCCACCCGGAACCCGCTCGCGCTGCTGCAGCGGGGGTTCGAGCGCGGTTTCGAGCGGCTGCGCGCCGCCTACCGGGGGCTGCTCACCCGGCTGATCTCGCGCCAGGGCGCCTTCGTGGCCGTCTTCCTCGCGGCCTGCCTGACCGCGTGGCTGCTGCTGCCCTGGCTCGGCGAGAACTTCTTCCCGACGAGCGACAACGGGCAGTTCATCCTGCACCTGCGGGCCAAGACCGGCACCCGCATCGAGGAGACCGCGCGGCTCGCCGATCTGGTGGAGGCGTCGATCCGGCGCGAGATCCCGGCCGACGAGCTCGACAACGTCATCGACAACATCGGGCTGCCCTACTCGACCATCAACTACATGTACAGTCGCTCCGGCTTCATCGGAACCGCCGACGCGGATATCCTGGTGACGCTCAAGGCGGGGCACCGACCGACCGCGGACCACATGCGCACCCTTCGGTCGCGGCTGCCCCAGGAGTTCCCGGGCGTCACCTTCTACTTCGTGCCCGCCGACATCGTGACCCAGATCCTGAACTTCGGGCTCCCGGCCCCGATCGACGTGCAGATCGAGGGCAACGACATCGAGGGCAATCGCCAGGTTGCGAACAAGATCCTCTCCGAGCTGCGGCGGGTGGCCGGGCTCACCGATCTGCGTATCCAGCAGAACTTCGACTACCCGAACTTCCAGGTGAGCGTGGACCGCACCAAGGCGGCGGGGGCCGGCTTCACCCCTCGCGACGTGGCCAACAGCGTGCTGCTCACCCTGAGCGGCAGCGGCCAGACCAATCCGATCCAGTTCCTCAACTGGCAGAACGGGGTGAGCTACAACCTGATCACCCAGGCCCCGCAATACTCGGTCCAGTCGCTGCAGGACCTGCAGAACGTTCCGATCAGCGGGGCCACCACCGCGCGACCGCAGATCCTGGGCGACGTGGCCTCGATCGCCCGGACGAGCGGCATGGCGGTGGTCTCGCACTACAATACCCGCCGCGTGGTGGACATCTACGGCTCGGTGCAGGACCGGGATCTGGGCGCGGTCGGCCGCGACATCACCCGGATCGTCGACGCGGCCCGCCCCGGCCTGCCGCGCGGCAGCTTCGTGACCCTGCGCGGGCAGGTCGAGACCATGCGCGCCTCCTACCTCGGGCTGGTGGGGGGGCTCGCCTTCGCGATCGTCCTCGTCTATCTTCTGATCGTCGTGAATTTCCAGTCCTGGCTCGATCCCTTCATCATCATCACCGCGCTGCCCGCGGCCCTGGCCGGCATCATCGTGTTCCTGTTCCTCACCAACACCACGCTCAGCGTGCCCGCCCTCATGGGGGCCATCATGTGCATGGGGGTCGGTACCGCCAACAGCATCCTGGTGGTGTCCTTCGCCAAGGAGCGCCTCGGCGAGCACGGCGACGCGCGGGAGGCCGCGATCGAGGCGGGGGTCACCCGGTTCCGCCCGGTGCTGATGACCGCGCTGGCCATGATCATCGGCATGATCCCGATGGCGCTCGGCCTGGGCGAGGGCGGCGAGCAGAACGCGCCGCTCGGCCGCGCGGTCATCGGCGGGCTGCTGTGCGCCACCATCGCCACCCTCGTCCTCGTGCCCGCGGTGTTCAGCCTGCTCCACGGGCGGCGCGGGCGGCCCGCCCCGGCGGAGCGGCCCGCGTGAGCCGGGGCTCGCGGGGGCTGTGGGCGCTGTCGGCCGGCGCGCTCGTGCTGGGCCTCGCCGTCTACGCCGGACTCCACGGCCGCCAGGGGGCGGACGCGGCGCTGAAGCGGGCGACCGAGGAGGCCGCCACCCCGACGGTGGCGGTGATCTATCCGTCGGCCTCGTCGCCGACCGACGAGCTGGTGCTGCCCGGGACGGCGCGCGCCTTCACCGACGCGCCGATCTACGCGCGGGCCAGCGGGTACCTCAAGAAGTGGCACGTGGACATCGGGACCCGGGTGACGCAGGGTCAGCTCCTCGCCGAGATCGAGACCCCGGAGCTGGACCAGCAGCTCCGGCAGGCGCGGGCGGATCTCGAGACCGCGCGGGCCACCATGGAGATGGCCAAGACCACCGCGGACCGCTGGCAGGCCCTGCTGAAGCGCGACGCGGTGTCCCGCCAGGAGACGGACGAGAAGGTCAGCGACTACAGCGCCAAGAGGGCGGTCGTCGACTCGAACGGGGCCAACGTGAGGCGGCTCGAGGATCTCCAGGGCTTCCAGAAGATCGTCGCGCCCTTCGACGGCGTCATCACCTCGCGCAACACCGACATCGGCGCCCTGATCGACTCGGGGGCCGGCGGCCAGGCGCGCGAGCTGTTCCGGCTGGCCGCGATCAACAAGCTGCGCGTCTTCGTCTCGGTGCCGCAGGCCTACGCGCGGGCCGCGCGCCCCGGCACCCCGACCGCGATCACGCTCGAGGAGAACCCGGGCCGGACCTACCGCGGCACGCTGGCCCGGACGTCCAACGCGCTCGACCCGGTGGCCCGCACCATGCTGAGCGAGGTGGAGATGGACAACCCCACCGGCGAGGTGCTGCCCGGCGCCTACGTGGTAGTGCGCTTGCGCGTGGGCCTGGAGACGCGCGGCCTGACCATCCCGGCCAACACGCTGCTCTTCCGCGCGGAGGGCCTGCGGGTGGCGGTGGTGCGGAACGGTCGGGCCGAGCTGGTGCCGGTGACGATCGGCCGCGACTACGGGCGCAGCGTGGAGGTGGTGGCGGGTCTCGCGGCCACCGACGCCATCATCCTGGATCCCGCCGACTCGCTCGTCAGCGGCGCCGCCGTCCGCGTGCGGCCGAGCGAGCCCCCGAAGCCGCCCGCGTAGTCGCGGCGGCCGGCTGGCTCGCGTGCCAGCGCGCCACCTCCTCGCAGGTGGCGAACCACACGCCGCGAGCGCGGCGCATGTAGGCCACCAGGTCCTCCAGCAAGGCGATGCGCGAGGCGCGCCCGCTCACGAACGGGTGGCAGGTCAGCACGAAGCAGCCGTTCTCGTCGTGCATGGCCGCGAACTCCTTGCTCCACATCTGCAGCACCCGGCCCGGGTCGGCGATGGCGTTGGTGGCCCCGTAGACGTGGCGGAAGAGGGGGGCGTCGTCGAGCAGCCACTGCACCGGCACCTCGACGAGCGGGCCCTCGCCGGTCTCGACCTCGTAGGGCACGTCGTTGCCCATGAGCGAGCTGTCGTAGAAGAAGCCGTGACGCTTGAGCAGCGCGGGCGTCCAGACGTTGACGTCCCAGGACGGGGAGCGGTAGCCGGCCGGCCGCACCCCGAGCTGCGATTTCAAGATCTCGAGCTGCTCGCGCATCACCCGCTCCTCCTGCGGCTCGTCGAGGAAGCTCAGCGCCTCGTGCATGTTGCCGTGGGCGCCGATCTCGTGCCCCGCGTCGCGGATGCGCCTGGATTCGGCCGGGTGATGCTCCACCGTCCAGCCCGGAATGAAGAAGCTCGCGCGGAGCTTCAGGCGGTCGAGCAGGCGCAGGATGCGGTCGACGCCCACCCGCGGGCCGAAGCGGCGCTCCTCCAGGTCCCCGAGGCTCCGCCGCGCCTTGTCCGGCTCGCGGAAGAGGAAGCCCGACTCGGCGTCGAAGTCGAACGAGAGGACCGCCGCGGACTGCTTGCCGTGAGGCCACCGGTAGCGCATGAGAGGCTCCTTGGTGAGATCAGCCCGAGACCCAGCCGCCGCTCGGGTGGAGGATCTGCCCGGTGAGATAGCCGGCCTCGTCGGAGGCCAGGACGATGGCGCAGTAGGCCACGTCGTCCACGCGGCCGAAGCGGCGGAGCGGTAGCTCGGCCAGGCGGCGGGCGCGGTACGCGTCGGTCATCACGTCTCGGCTCATGTCGGTCTCGATGCCGCCGGGGGCGATCGCGTTCACGGTGATGCCGTGGGCGCCGACCTCCGAGGCGAGCGCGCGGGTGAGCGACTCGATCGCGCCCTTCGTCGCGGCGTAGGCCGCGAAGCCGCCGCCGCCCACCGCCCGCTGGGCGAGCTGGGAGGACAGGTTGATGATGCGACCGTGCTTCCGCTCGATCATCGGGGGCAGGGCGTGGCGGCTGCACAGAAGCGTGCCGGTCACGTTGATGTCGAACATCCGCCGCCACGCCTCGGCCGGCACGTCCAGCCGCGGGCCGCGGACCATGATGCCCGCATTGTTGACGAGGACGTCGAGGCGGCCGAAGCGGGCCAGGGTCCCCGCGATCAGCCCCTGCACGTCGTCCTCGCGGGCCACGTCGCCGCGGAGCGCGATGGCCTCGGTGCCGAGCCGGCCCGCCTCCGCCACGACCTCCTCGGCCCCCGCGCGGCTGACCAGGTAGTTCGCGGCCACCCGCGCGCCCTCGCGCGCGAAAGCCAGCGCGATGGCGCGGCCGAAGCCGCGGCCCGCGCCGGTGATCAGCGCGGTCTTCCCGGCGAGCCGCCCGCTCGCCATCAAGCGCGCGCGGGGGTGTTGCTGCGCTCGAGCCAGAAGCGGGCCAGGTCCACCGGCCGGGGCCACCACACGCGCCCCTTGCCCAGGATGAGCTGGATCAGGCGCTCCACCATGCGCGTGCGCGAGGGGCGGCCGATGATCTGCGGGTGGGCGAGCCAGTTGAAGAATCCGCCCTCCGCGTAGAGGCCCTCGAACTCCTCGGACCAGATCTCCCACACGTCCTGCTGGCTCCAGATGCCGTTACCGACCGGCGGGACCGAGCTCCACATGAAGAAGGGGGCGTCGTTGTTGCACCACGCGGTGGGAAACTCCACGAGGGGGCCGTGGCTTGTCTGGTGGCAGTAGGGCAGGTCGGTGTCGAGCGCGTTGCTGTGATAGACGAAGCCGTGCTGTTTGAGCAGGTCCATCGTGTGGCGGCTCGGGTCGGCGGCCGGCGAGCGGGAGCCGAGCGGAGTGACGCCCAGCACCGTCTTGAAGATGGCGAGACTCCGGACCAGCAGCGCTTCTTCTTCCTCCCGGCTCTTCATGAAGAAGGGCTTCTCGTGCAGATAGCCGTGGTGTCCGACCTCGTGGCCGCGGCGGACGATGTCCTCGCAGAGGGCGGGGTAGCGCTCGACGATCCAGCCGGGGATGAAGATGCAGG
>JBGOVO010000221.1:0-6586 GCA_041478145.1 Methylomirabilia bacterium | reverse complement strand
GGGCCGGGCGCTCGATCAGCCGCGAGCACTTCGGCGTGAGCGTCGGCTACGCCAGCATGCCCATCGACCCGGCCACCGCGCGCGCCATGAGCGCCCGGCGGCCCCGCTCGCTCGAGCTCACGCCGGTGGGGTTCCCCGCTCTCCGAAAGCTGATCGAGCAGTTCATCACCGTCGGCTTCTCGAAGTTCGTCGTGCGGCCGGTGGTCACGCCGCAGTCGTGGCGCGCCGAGCTCGAGGCCCTGGCCGCGGCGGTGGGGGATCTCCAGACCTGACGGGTCGCTCGCTCGGCTCCGCCGCGATGCTGTGCCATCGCGGTGAGCGGCGGCTAGGCGGCGCTACTTGGCCGCGGCGGTCTTGAGGAGCGCGGACGCGCAGGTCTCTGCGACCGCTCGATTGGGGTCGGTCTGCCCCGGGAATGTCGCCCATCCGGTCTTCATCACGAACTCCGTCTGCTCCCAGGACGAGGTGATGGCGGTGAGCTCGCCGAGCTTCTTGGCGCGGGCCGCATCGGCCTTCTCGCCGGCGATACAGATCGGGACCAGCGCCGCGGTGACCGCGGCCTCGGTCTGCTTCATCGCCATCTGGTTCGCGGTGCTGCTCGTCGTCCAGCCTCCCCAGCTGAAACCCACGATCATGGTGAGAATGCTACCGATCACGACACCCCAGACCCCTGGCTTGAGCCACGTGCGCTGCAGTTGCATGAGCCGCCTCCTGGTACTTCAGAATGTGTGAGTAGGAAGCCAAGTGTAGGGAACGCTCCCCGGCCAGGACAGTGGACCAAGGTCCAATACGATCGCTCCCGCGGGGCCCCTCGCCCACCGCCCCCGGCCCCGCCGGGCCACCTCGTTCGCGGCCACCGGCCTTCCCGAAGGCCCGCAAGAGCGATACCCTGCGGTCACCATGCGGGACGTCTACATCGTGGGCACCGGCCAGGTTCCCGTCACCAAGCACGGGCAGGTTCGTGGGCGGCACATGGCGGCCCAGGCGATCAAGTCGGCGCTCGCCGAGGCCCGGCTGGAGCCGCGCGAGGTCACCGCCCTGATCGTCGGCAACATGATGTCCGGCATGCTGGCGCAGCAGCAGCAGCTCGGCGCCCTCTTCGCCGATGTCGCGGGGCTCCGCGGCGTGGAGGCGGCGACGGTCGAGGCCGCCTGCGGCTCCGGGGCCGCGGCGGCCCGCTGGGGCTACATGGGCGTCGCGGGCGGGTTCCACGACGCGGTCGTGGTGTGCGGCATGGAGCGCATGACGCACGCCCCGAAGGAGACGACCACCGCGGCGCTGGCGACGGCCGCCGACTGGGAGCTCGAGGGCTGCGTGGGCGAGTCCTTCCTCTCGCTCAACGCCGCGCTCATGTCGCGGTACATGCAGCGCTGGGGCGTGGGCGCGCGCGACTTCGGCCATTTCGCGATCAACGCCCACCGCAATGCCGCCGGCAATCCGCACGCCTTCCTGCGCAAGCCCGTCGACATGGAGGCCTATCTCGCGTCGCGGGAGGTGGCGGCCCCCGTGAAGCTGCTCGACGCCCCGCCCATCTGCGACGGCGCCGCCGCCGTCGTGCTGGCGACCCGCGACATCACCCGCGCCCCGGAGCGGGCAAGCCGGCCGGCGGTGCGCGTCCGCGCTTCGGCGAGGGCGACGGACTCCCTGGCGCTAACGGGGCGCCGGGATCCTCTGGTGCTCGACGGCGCCGTGCTCTCGAGCGCTCGCGCCCTCGAGCAGGCGGGCATCGGCCGGGACGACGTCGATCTCTTCGAGCTCCACGATGCGTACACCGTCATCACCGCCCTGAGCCTCGAGGCGGCGGGCTTCGCCGCTCCCGGCCGCGGCGTGCACTTCGGGAAGGACGGCGAGATCGCCATCGACGGGCGCCTGCCGATCTCCACCATGGGCGGGCTCAAGGCGCGCGGTCACCCGGTGGGCGCGACGGGCGTCTACCAGCTCGTCGAGAGCTGGCAGCAGCTGACCGGCAACGCCGGGCCGAACCAGATCCGGGACGCGGAGATCGCCATGGTCCAGAACATCGGCGGCACCGGGGCCACGGTGGTGACGCACGTTCTCGCCCGCGAGGCCTAGGCGCGCCGTGACCGACGAGACCACCGAAGCCCAGCATCTCGAAGGGCTCGCCCGACGCCTCGTCGGTGATTCGAAGCTCGATGGCCGCCCGCTCCACCGGAAAGCCCTCGCCGGGCTGCACGCGCGCTTCGAGGTGCGAGAGGTGCCGGCCGATCTGCGCCACGGCCTGTTCGTACGGCCGGCCAGCCACGAGGCCTTCGTCCGTTTCTCCTCGGGGGCCGGCCAGGCGCAGGGGGATCGCGTCCCCGACGTGCGCGGGATCGCCGTCAAGGTCGTAGGCGTCGCCGGCGCGAAGGTGATCCCGGGCCTCGAGAAGGCGTCCACGCAGGACTTCCTCGCGATTCTCACGCCCACCTTCCCGTTCAAGGACCCGGCCACGTTCGTCGACATCGCGGTCGGCGCGCGGCGGGGCCGCTCCGGCGTGCTCAAGGCCGCGCTGAGACACTTCGGCTTCCTCGGCCTGTTCCGCATGCTCCCCCGCTTGCAGCGCGCGTTCGATTCGTCGCTGACGAGCCTCGCCGAGCGCACCTACTTCACCGCGCTCCCGATTCGCTGCGGCCCGGAGGCCGTGAAGCTCCGCTTCCGCCCGGTCGACCTGCCGCCGCCGGTCGCGCCCACCGCGGGGCCGGAGGCGCTCTCGACGGAGCTCCGGGCCCGCGTGAAGGCCTCACCCCTGTCCTTCTCCATCGAGGCGCAACGGTTCGTCGACGAGTCCCGCACGCCGATCGAGGACCCGACCGTCGAGTGGCCCGAGGCGGTCGCCCCGTGGGCCGCCCTCGCCCGCCTCACGATTCCCGCCCAGGCGACCGAGTCGCCCGCGGGCAAGACGCTCGCGGCCTATATCGAGCACCTCTCCTTCGATCCGTGGCACGCCCTCGTCGAGCATCGGCCGCTCGGCGCGATCATGCGGGCCCGCGCGGTCGCGTACAAGCACGCCGTCCTTTTGCGCGGCGCGCTCTCCGAGCTCGAGGTGAAGCCGCCGTCCGCCCTCACGCAGTAGGCGCACGAATTGGCTTGATCTTCCCGCCCCGCGCTCCTAGGGTGCTGGCCACCGACGCGCCGCGAACCAAGGAGGGAGACATGAAGAGGTTGATTATGACCGCCCTGGTCTTGCTGTCGGCCGTGGCCCAGGTCTCGGTGGCCGTGGCCCAGACTCCGTCGACGAACCAGAATCAGCAGGGAATGCCGTGGTTTACCCGCCCGCAAGGCATGCCGGGTATGCCCTGGTTCTTCCGGCCGCCGGCGCCGGTCAGGCAGGCACAATGCTGGATCGCCTACTGGCATCCGGCCCAGTTCTGGAACACGGATCAGTGGGGGCAAACCGTCACCTGGACGGACTATGCGCCCCACTATGTCTGCACCCGATGAGATCGGAACCACCAGCCCCATCCGGTACTGGGGACGGGTTAGCCCCTACTTCAATCTGCATCCACCCGCCGTCCCGAGCGTGATCAAGTATCGAGGCATGCCGATCGAAACGCGGGGCGTGGTCAGTCGCCCGCTGCGCAGCACTCTCCGTGCGGCATCGGGCGGGGGACGTCGAGCGCGGGGTTCCGGTCGAAGAAGCCGGCCGGCTTGAGCATGAAGCCGATCGTGGCCACCGGCATCACCGGCCAGTCCTCGGGGCGGACGACGTGGTGGGCGCCGAAGGTGTACCACACCACGAGGTCGGTGTTCTCCAGCGGCGCGTCGTCCTGGACATAGCTCGGCAGGCCAGCCCCGCCCGGATGCTGATTCGGGTACTCGCCCGCGGCATACCGCTCCCGCGGGTCGTGGCGGGTGACCCAGAGATGCCTGGTCATGAAGCCCGCGCGTTTGCTGACGGAGGCCTCCGGCCCCGCGAACGGCAGCACGTTCTCGCCGGGCATCAGCTTGTAGGCCACCGGGTCGCCCAGCCGGTTCCGGGCCGCCGGGTTGACGATCTTCCAGAAGCGACCGGCGAGCGGATCGAGGATCCGCTGGGCGTGGGCTTCCGACCGCAGCAGGGTTGCCTCGGTGTGGAAGGCATTGTGATGCGGATTCTCGGGGCCGGGTCCATCGGCCACCGTGTTGATCTCGTAGACCGAGTTGTCGAGCCCGTCCACCATCATGTCGAGGCGGGCATTGAAAAAGTGTTGATGGATGGGCCCGTAGACGCCGGGCGCGACCATCTCGCCCCACCGGGGCTTCTCGCCCGGCGGCTCGGCGCCGTTCGAGATGACGCCGGTCAGCTTGACTTCTAACTGGATCGTTCCGTCCTGATAGAAGTACCAGTAGAAGCCGTACTCGTAGTTGCCGACGGTGGAGATGGAGGACACCACGAGGCGGCGTGAGCGCCGGACCTCGGTGGTCCCGAGGCGCCAGTCGACGTGCTTCCAGAGGATACCCGCGTCCTCCTCGTGGAGGCAGATGGCGTTCGGCAAGGTCACCGCGCGGCCCTGGCCGTCGTTGACCACCGCATCGAGATAGCGGATCTCGCCCAGGCAGTCGCAGCCGTTCTGCAGCGCATTGGCCAGGGTGCCGATGCCATACTCACCGACGTCGAAGGCATTGCGGTGGAAGTAGGTCGGGCGCGGATCGCCGTAGGGCACCACCATGTCCGCGACGGAGGCGCGATACAGGATCGGCCGCTCCCGCCCCTGGTCTTCGTAGGTCACGGTGTGGATCACCAGGCCCTCGCGGGGGGTGAACCCGAGACGCATCCGCCACTTCTGCCAGCGCAGCGCATGGCCGGTGAGCGCGAAGCTCGGGCCCTCGGGCTGGCGGATCTCGATCGGCTTGAGGCCGGGCCGCACCCCGGCCACCTCGGGCGAGTAGTTGCCATCCTCCGGCGGCAGGGGAATGACGCCTCCGTCCTCGACCGCGAGCACCTTCATCTCGTTGAGGTCGACGACGGTGAGCAGATTGGCCACGGGGCGGGCGTAGCCATTGTCCTCCGCGTGCCGGCGGACCCACGTGAGCGCGCGGACGAGGCGATGGCCCTCGTCGGCCGCGAACCCGAAGTTGCCCGCCGACCACGAATCGACCATGGCCAGGCTCATATCGGTGACCCCACGCTTGCGCATGGCTTCCTGCCAGCGCGGGTCGGCGCGCACCGCCGCCTCGCATTCCACGAACTCGTCCAGCACGATGGCCGGCTGGACGCCGGGCACGTGCTCCCACGACAGCACGCGGCCCCGGGAGAGGGGGACGATCGCCTCGTAGGTCTTCCCCGCCGCGGTGTCCACGAGCACCACGAAGGCGGCCCGGTCCACCGCATCGCCGGGCCGGTGCTCGAGCACGACCTTCTTCGACGGCTCGTGGAGCATGATGAAGATGACCCGGACCCGCGGCCCGAGCGCCCGCTCCGCCCGCACGATCGCCCACGCGCGTTCGATCTCCCCCGCGCTCAGGGGGTCCAGAGGATGCGCGCTCGGGGTTGCCTCAATCGCGGTCGACGCCATGACCGTCTCCTTTCACCGACGATCCATCCGACGGCTAGTCGATCTCTCGCAGCCGTTTCCCCAGATGCCTCCGTTCGGCCTCGTTGCCGACCAGCGCGAGGGCGCGCCGGTACGACTCGGCGGCCTCGGCGCGGCGGCCGAGCCGGCGCAGCAGCTCGGCCCGAGCGACGGGCAGCAGGTGATACCCCGCGAGCTCGCCGCGGCGGTCGAGCTCGTCCACCAGCGCGAGGCCGCGCTCGACCCCGGCCGCCATCGCCACCGCGACCGCCCGGTTCAGCTCGACCACCGGCGTCGGGTGCACTCGCACGAGCAGCCCGTACAGCGCGGCGATCTGCCGCCAATCGGTCTCGGCGGCGGTCGAGGCCTGCGCGTGAAGCGCCGCGATCGCCGCCTGCAGGGCATACGGGCCCGGCGACCGACCCCCGGCGCGCAGCGCCGCCTCGACCAGGGTCGAGCCCTCGTCGATCTGCGCGCGGTCCCAGCGCGTCCGGTCCTGATCCTCGAGCAGCACGATGTCCCCCGCCCCATCGAGGCGGGTCTCGCGCCGCGAGTCGTGGAGCAGCATGAGCGCGAGCAGCCCCTGCGGCTCGGCGTGAGCCGGCAGCAGCTCGACCAGCATGCGTCCGAGCCGGATGGCCTGCTCGCACAGCTCGTGCCGCACAAGCCGCTCGCCGAAGCTGGCCGCGTACCCCTCGTTGAACACGAGGTACACCACCACCATCACCGCCTCGAGCCGCTCGGCGAGGGCGTCGGTGGGCGGCACCTGGTAGGGGATGCGCGCGGCGCGGATCTTGGCCTTGGCCCGCACGAGCCGCTGCGCCATGGTCGGCGCGGGCACCAGGAAGGCCCGCGCGATCTCCTCGGTCGAGAGCCCCCCGAGGGTCCGCAGCGTGAGCGCCACCTGGGCCTCGGGCGCGAGCGCCGGATGGCAGCACGTGAAGATCAGGCGGAGCCTATCCTCCGGCACCGGCGCCTCCTCCTCCTCGGCCAACAGCTCGAGGTGCCGCGCGATCTCCTCCTGCTTCCGCGCGAGGAGCGCGCGGCCACGCAGCCGGTCGATCGCCTTGTGCCGCGCGGTGGAGACCAGCCAG
>JBGOVO010000029.1:0-19417 GCA_041478145.1 Methylomirabilia bacterium | reverse complement strand
GCAGCTCGGCTCCATGGTCGTGGTGCTGCCGTGGCACGATCCGATGCGCGTGGCCGAGGAAGTCTCCATGCTCGACAATCTGTCGGGCGGCCGCTTGATCCTCGGCCTGGGCCGGGGAGCGGGGAAGGTGGAGTTCGACGGCTTCCGCCTCTCGATGGACGAGTCACGGCCCCGCTTCGTGGAGTCGGCCGAGATGCTGCTGCGGGGGCTCGAGAGCGGCTACTGCGAGTACGACGGCGCCTACGTCAAGCAGCCGAGGGCGGCCATCCGGCCGGCCCCGTTCAAGTCCTTCCGGGGGCGCACCTACGCGGCCGCCGTCTCGCCCGAATCCGTCCGCATCATGGCCGAGCTGGGCGTCGGCATCCTCATCATCCCGCAGAAGCCGTGGAAGGAAGTCGCGCGCGAGCTCGACGCGTATCGCGCCGTGTACCGCCAGGTGAACGGGGTGGACGCGCCGCCGCCGATCTCGGCGGGCTGGACCTTCTGCGACGCGAGCGCCGACCGCGCCGAGGAGATGGCGCGCCGGTACATCGGCGGCTACTACCGGACCGTGCTCGACCACTACCAGTTCCAGGGCGACCACCTGGCGCAGACCAAGGGCTACGAGTACTACGGCAAGATGGCGGAGAAGATCCACCAGTACGGCACCGACACCGTCATCGACTACTTCATGAACCTGCAGGTGTGGGGCACGCCCGAGCAGTGCCACGAGAAGATCCTCGACATTCACGCGCGCACCGGCAATAGCCACTACGTGGGGGTGTTCAGCTACGCGGGCATGCCCTACGAGGACGCCGAGCGGAACATGCGCTGCTTCGCCAAGGACGTGATGCCGGCGCTCCAGAAGCTCGACCCGAAAGCCACCGCGGCGGGCCGGGCCCCGGTCGCCGAGAAGCCGGGCGCGGTCGGCCTCCTCGGCTCCTAGCCCTCCACCCTCTCCCCCAGAGGGGTAGAGGGCAGGGTGAGGGGCTAGAAGGTGAGGGGGCGGGCTGCGTCGGCGAGGGCGCTACGCCATCGACCCGCCGTCGACGGGATAGATCCCGCCCGTGATGTAGTTGGCGTCGGCGCTGCACAGGAAGGCCACCAGCGCCGCCACCTCCTCCGGGTCGCCGTAGCGTCGGAGCGGGATCGTGCCCGCCAGCCGCTCGTGGAACGCGGTCGGGTTCGCGGGATTGGCGCCCTCCTCGAGCGCGCGCACCATCGCGGTGTCGATCGGGCTCGGGCAGACCGCGTTGACCCGGATGTGGTCGGGGGCCAGCTCGAGCGCGGCGGTGCGGGTGAGGCCGACCACCGCGTGCTTGCTGGCGGTGTAGGCCACGAGGTTCCGCGAGCCGCGAAGCCCCGCGATCGAGGCGGTGTTGACGATGGCGCCGCCGCCGCGCGCGCGGAGCAGCGGCGCCACCGTCTTGAGGCCGAGCCAGACGCCCTTGACGTTGACCGCGAGCACCCGGTCGAACATCTCCTCCGGATAGTCCACGAGCGGCCGCACCGCTCCCAGGATGCCCGCGTTGTTGAAGAAGCAATCGAGGCCGCCGAATCGCTCGGCGACCGCGGCCGCGTAGCGGGCCACGTCCGCCGCGCGGGTGACGTCGGCCTCGACCGTCATGCCGGCGCCGCCCGCCTTCTCCACCGCGGCGAGCGACTCGCGCAAGCCGTCGCGCGCGACGTCCACCAGGCCGACGCGCGCGCCCTCCGAGGCGAAGCGCACCGCGGCGGCGCGGCCGATCCCGCCGGCCGCGCCGGTGACGAGCGCGACCTTGCCCTCGAAGCGCCGGGCGGCCGCGGCGGCCATCAGAGCGCGGCCGTGACCATGATCTCGACCAGGTATTTCGGCGAGGCCAGCCGGGCCTCCACGGTGGCGCGGGCCGGCGTGTTGGCGGGATCGATCCAGACGTCCCACGCCGCGTTCATGTCGTTGTAGAGCGCCATGTTGGCCACGTAGATCGTGGCCGCGAGGAGCTTGGACTTGTGGCTGCCGGCGGCGGCCAGGTGCTCGTCGATCTTTCTCAAGATTTGCTCGGTCTGGCCCTTGGCGTCCGCGGACGGGTCCGCCGCGACGATGCCGGCCAGGTAGACCGTATTGCCGTGAACGACCGCCTGGCTCAGTCGGGGTCCGACGCCGTGTCGCTTGATGCTCATGGTGGCCTCCTGTGGTTGAGGGTCGCGGCTTGGCTGAACACGTGCGAGCGGCGTATGATTCTGTCACAGTTCGGCGAGCGGGTTGGATTTTCTCGAGCCGGAAAGGACGGACGCCGTGGGGACTCTCGGCCGGGTGGCGGTCATCGCGGGGCTCCTGCTCGCGCTCGCCGCGTGCGAGCGGGAAGAGAAGATGGTGCGCGAGGACCTGCCGATGGCGCGCACGACCAAGGCGCGCACCGACGCGCAGATGATCGCGACCGCGGTGAATACCTACCGCGCCTCCTGCGGCGCGCTGCCCGAATCGCTGGAGGCGCTGACGACTCAGACCATGGTGTCCGGGGCGCCCTGCGGGCCCATGCTCGCCTCCATCCCGGTGCCGCCCCCCGGCTGGTCGGCCTACGTCTACACGCGACAGGGCGATTCGTTCACCGTGGCCTCGAGCGGCGGCGGGCAGAGCGTGTCGGCGCCCTAGGAGGCTCCATGATCGACTTGACCCGACGCCGCTTCCTGGGCGGCGCCGTCGCGCTCGCCTGGGCGCTCCGCGGGCCGCGGCGCGCCTCGGCCCAGCCCGTCTCCGCCGGGCCCGCGGATGCGCAGCTCATCGAGGACCTGGTGGCCGCCAACCGCATCCTGGTGGACCAGGGCGTGCTCGACGGCTACGGGCACGTGAGTGCGCGGCACGACCGCGATCCCAACCGCTACCTCATGTCGCGCTCGCGGGCGCCCGAGCTGGTGACCGCGGCCGACATCATGGAGTACGACCTCGAGAGCGAGGCGGTCGAGCCGCGCGGGCGCACCAGCTACCTCGAGCGCTTCATCCACGGCGAGATCTACCGGGCGCGGCCCGACGTGCGCGCGATCGTCCACAGCCACTCGCCCTCCGTGATTCCGTTCGGGGTGACGGGCGCGCCGCTGCGCCCGCTCTATCACATGAGCGCGTTCCTCGCCGCGGGGGTGTCGGTCTTCGACATCCGGGCCGCCGCGGGCGGGGCCACCGACATGCTGGTGCGCACGCCCGCGCTCGGCCGCGCGCTGGCCCAGAGCCTGGGCGCGCGGCCGGTCGCGCTCATGCGCGGCCACGGGGCGGTGGTGGTGGGGACCACGCTCCCGCAGGTGGTGTTCCGCAGCGTCTACACCGAGATGAACGCGCGGCTGCAGGCCCAGGCCATGGCCCTGGGCGGCCCCGTGACCTACCTGAGCCCGGAGGAAGCGCACCAGGCCGAGGCGTCGATCGCCGGCACGCTCGGCCGCCCGTGGGAGCTCTGGAAGCAGAAGGCGAGGAGGAGCCCGTGACCGCCCTTCGTGATCTCGAGACGCCCGCCGTCACCGTGCACCTCGACGTGATGGAGGGCAATATCCGGCGCGTGCAGGCGCATCTGGATCGGCACGGCATCGCCAACCGCCCGCACATCAAGACCCACAAGATCCCCGCCATCGGGAAGATGCAGATGGCGGCGGGCGCGGCCGGGATCACCTGCCAGAAGCTGGGCGAGGTCGAGGTCTTCGCCGACGCGGGCGTCGCCGAGGATGTGCTGCTGACCTACAACATCCTCGGCCCCGCCAAGACCGAGCGGCTGATGGCGCTGGCCCGGCGCGTGCCGCGGCTCACGGTGGTCTTCGACAACGAGGTGGTGGCGCGCGAGCTGTCCGCCGCCGCCGTCCGCCACCGGGTGGATCTCGAGTTCCTGATCGAGTGCGATACGGGCTTCCGCCGCACCGGCGTGCAGACCCCGGACGCGGCGCTGGCCCTCGGGCGGCTGGCCATGAAGCTGCCCGGCCTCCGCTTCACGGGCCTCATGACCTTTCCCAACCGCGACCCCGACACCCGCGAGTTCTTCGAGCGGGCGCTCGCCCTGTTCAAGCAGGCCGGCGTCCCGGTGCCGGTCGTCTCCGGCGGCGGGACCCCGGCCCTCGCCACCGTGGACCGCTTCCCGATGCTGACCGAGCACCGCGCCGGCACCTGCGTCTACAACGACGCGATGGTGGTGTCGACCGGCACCGCCACCTGGGATCAGTGCGCGATGCGGGTGCGCGCCACGGTGGTGAGCCGCCCCACCGACGAGCGCGGGGTGCTCGACGCCGGGAGCAAGGTGCTCACCTCCGATCTCTACTTCATGAAGGGCTACGGCCACCTGGTGGAGTATCCGGAGGCGCAGGTGACACATCTCTCCGAGGAGCACGCGGTGGTGGACCTCTCGGCCTGCGCGGAGCGGCCGCGCGTGGGCGAGGTGGTGAGCGTGGTGCCCAACCACTGCTGCGTGGTGACCAACATGGTGGACGAGATCTACGGGGTGCGGAACGGTCTCGTGGAGGTCGTCTGGCCGGTCGCCGCGCGCGGCCGCGTGCGGTGAGCCCGTGCGGTGAGCCCATGACGCGAACCGGCGCGCACCTGGTCGTGGAGGCGCTGGAGGCGGCCGGCGTCCGGCGGCTCTTCTCGCTGTCGGGCAATCACATCCTCTCCGTCTACGACGCCACGCTCGGCAGCCGGCTCTCGATCCTCCACACGCGCCACGAGGCGGCGGCGGTGCACATGGCCGACGCCTGGGGCCGGCTCACCGACGAGCCGGGGGTCGCGCTCGTCACCGCCGGGCCCGGCCACTGCAACGCGGTCTCCGCGCTCTACACCGCCCTGATGGCCGAGTCGCCGCTGGTGCTGCTGAGCGGGCACGCTCCGGTCGGCCAGATCGGGCGGGGCGGCTTCCAGGAGATCGACCAGGCCGCGGTGGCCGCGCCGGTGGCCAAGGCCTCGTGGATGGCCAAGGACGCGGCCCGGCTCGGCGAGGACATCACGACCGCGCTCGAGCTCGCGCGAAGCGGCCGGCCGGGCCCCGTCCACGTGAGCCTGCCCGGCGATCTGCTGGAGGCGAAGGTGGGTGAGGGCGGCGCGGCGCGGGCGCCGCGGCCGGAGACGCCGGCCCCCGCGCCCGCCGAGCAGGTCGAGGCGGCGCTCGCGCTGCTGGCCGCGGCGCGGCGCCCGCTCGTGCTGCTGGGCCCGGCGATGGCGCGCGGGGCCCGGCGCGCGGCCGCGGCGCGCCTGAGCCGCGTCACCGGCGTGCCCGCGCTGGCGATGGAGAGCCCGCGGGGCTTCAACGACCCGTGGCTGCACCTGGCCGCGCCGCTGCTCGGCCAGGCGGACCTGCTCCTGCTGCTGGGCAAGAAGCCGGACTTCACCGTCCGCTTCGCGCAGGCGCCCGCGTTCGCGGCCGACTGCCGGGTCATCCAGGTGGACGCCGACGCCGCCTCGCTGCGCGCGGGTGGGGCGCTCGGGATCCTGGCCGATCCCGCGGTCGCGGCCGATCAGCTCGCGGCCGCCGCGGCCCGACGGGCCTGGAGTCACCACGCGTGGGGCGACGAGGTCACGCGGGCGCGCGCCACCGTGCCCGCCGGGTGGGAGGCGCTGCGGCGGTCGGGCGGGACCCCGATCCATCCGCTGCGCGTCTGCGCGGCGCTCCAGCCCCATCTCGACCGCGGCGCGGTGCTGGTGGCCGACGGCGGCGAGTTCGGGCAGTGGATCCAGGCCGGGCTCGAGGCGGAGACGCGGCTGATCAACGGCGTCGCGGGCGCCATCGGGGGCGCCATCCCCATGGCGGTCGCGGCCCGGCTGCGCCATCCCGACCGGCCGGTGATCGCGGCGCTCGGCGACGGCACCTTCGGCTTCCACGCCTTCGAGCTGGACACCGCGGCGCGCTACCGCCTGCCGGTGGTGGCGGTGATCGGCAACGACGCCCGGTGGAACGCGGAGCATCAGCTCCAGCTCCAGCACTACGGGACCGGCCGCACGGTGGGCTGCGAGCTCGCTCCGTCGCGCTACGAGCAGATCGCGGCCGCCCTGGGCGGCCACGGGGAGCTGGTCGAGCGCGCGGAGGACCTCGAGCCCGCGCTGGACCGCGCGCTCCGCGCCGGCGTCCCCGCCGTCGTCAACGTGATGATCGACGGCCGCCCCGCCCCCACCTACTGAGGGGCTAGATGGTGAGGCGGCGGCGGGCCATGGCGCGTTCCCACTTCCGCGCGGCGTCGTCGTCGAAGAGCAGCGCCTCGTCGGCGGGCACGGTGATCCAGGCGCCGTTGTCGATCTCGCCTTCGAGCTGGCCGACCGCCCAGCCCGCGTAGCCCAGGGCGAAGAGGACGCGGCGCGGCCCCGCGCCGCGCGCGATGTCGCCCAGCGCGACCGGCCGCGCGGTCAGCGGCGTCACCGCGACGTCGCCGGCGACGCGCTCGGTCCCCTCCGTCGCGTACTCCGCGGTGTGCAGCAGGAACCCGCGCCCCGGCTCCACCGGCCCACCGTAGTGCAGCCGGATGGTGCCGCTGACCCCGCGGTCGTCGAGGCCGAAGCGTCGGAGCAGCGGGACGAGCGGGACGTCCTGGACGGGGCGGTTGACGATCAGGCCGAGCGCGCCGCTCGCGTCGTGCCGGACCACGTAGACGACGGTGCGCGCGAAGCGGGGATCGCGCAGGTCCTCGGTGGCGACCAGGAATTGCCCGGCGAGGCTCTTGCCCGCCGGGGCGAGCGGGCCGCCGCCGGCCCGGGCCGGGCTCGGCAGCGCCAGGATCGCGAGCGCGACCAGGACCGCGGCGCGACAGCCGAACGAGAAGACGCGAGGCATCCGTGGCACAGTATAGCGGACCATGGCCTTGCCCGCGGGGCTCCGCGCTCTCCGGCACCGCGACTTCCGCCTGTTCTGGAGCGGGCAGCTCGTCTCGCTCATCGGCACCTGGATGCAGTCCGTCGGCCAGGCGTGGCTGGTCCTCGAGCTGACGAACTCGCCGTTCCGGCTGGGTCTGATCGGCGCGCTCCAGTTCGGGCCCATCCTGCTCTTCTCGTTCCTGGGCGGCGCCATCAGCGACCGCGTGCGCAAGCGGCGGATGCTCATCGGCACCCAGACCGCGCTGATGCTGCAGGCCTTCACCCTGTCCGCCCTCGTGTGGAGCGGTCACGTGCAGTTCTGGCACGTGGCGGTGCTGGCCGCGCTCTACGGGATGGCCAACACCCTCGACATGCCGGCGCGCCAGTCGTTCATCGCCCACCTGGTCCCGCGCGGCGACCTGATGAACGCCATCGCGCTGAACTCGGCGGTGTTCAACGGCGCGCGGGTGGTGGGCCCGGCGGCGGCCGGCCTCCTGGTGGCGCGCTACGGGACGGGGGCCGCCTTCCTGTTCAACGGGCTGAGCTTCCTGGCCGTCATCGCGGCGCTCGCGGCCATCCGGACCGACGGGGCGCCGCGCCCGCGGAGCGGGCTTGGCATGGGCGCGGAGATCGCGGAGGGCGTGCGCTACGCGCTGGGCACGCCGCGCATCGCGCTCGTGTTCGGGCTGCTCCTGTCGGTGAGCCTCTTCGTGGTCAACATGAACGTGCTGGTGCCCCTGATCGCGCGCACCGTGCTGCACGAGGGCGCGCACGGCTTCGGCCTCCTGATGGCCTCGCTGGGCGTCGGCGCGGTGGTCGGCGCGCTCGCGGTGGCGACCCTGGCCGTCGGCCGCCCGCCGCTCTGGCTGGTGGTGGGCGCGGCGGTCGCGGCGGCGGGGCTGCTGCTCGGGCTCTCCTTCGTGCGCCACTTCGGGTCGGCCGCGGCGGTGCTGATGACGATGGGGTTCGCCCAGATCATCTTCATGACGAGCTGCAACACCACCGTGCAGATCACGGTGCCCGACGAGCTGCGCGGGCGGATCATGGGCCTCTACGCCCTCGTGTTCGCGGGCATGACGCCGATCGGCGCGCTCATCATGGGCACGGTGGCCGAGCACTGGGGCGTCTCACGGGCCTGCGCGGTGGGCGGGATCATGGGCCTGCTGCTGGTCTCGATCCTCACGCTTGCCTGGCGCCACCGCCAGCGGGACGCCGAGGCAACTCCGCCGGCCCCGGGCGGGCGGCCCGTGCCATAATCTGAGTTAAGATACTCAGGCATGGATTCAAGGACTTAGGCGGATCAGTAGGGGGGAGAGCACCTAACCGAGTTACATAATCACCGAGGTATTGCCCGAGTCCCTGCCGCTGCTGTTCCCGTGCCTGGGCTAACTCGCCGTCGAGCACATGCTCATAGGCAGCCAGACTGCTCGGATTTGAATGGGTGAGCAGTTGGCTCCTCAGCGTTGGATCAATCTTGGCTCGGCGCCGGATGATGTTTAGGGTGTGCCTGAGCACGTGAGGGCGAACGGGGAAGCGCTGAATGCCGGCGCGCCGGCCGATGCGCTCGATTAGTTGGCCCAGCGAGGTCCGCGTGTAAGGGGCGCTGTGCTGATTCACGAGCACGTGCTCGTCAGGGTCGGGGCCCCGCGCTTCCTTCCGGTAGTCCTTCTGCTTCACCTTGAACCACTTCAACGTGCGCCCCGGCACGTAGCGGGACTCACGGTCCTTCGCCACGATGCCCTCAAGGGGCACCTCCGGCGGCCAGAACAAGCGCAGCGTTTGGCGATTATTTCAGCACCACGCTATCGTCGACGTAGATGGACCTGCGCGCGCTCGGGCGGGGAGCAGAACGGATCAGCCTAGCTCTGTTGAGCGCGGCGCTAATCGTCGTTGCCTTGACTGGGTGCACCGCAATGGCCGTGAATCGAGCACAGGAGCGGCCCGCCACCTCGACTGAACAGGCGATCCTTCAGCGCGCAATTGACAGCTTGTCCCCGCTCCTCAACCCGCGATGTGAGTTTCGGGTCGTTATCAACGGACAGCACGCCAAGTCCATGAACGTCATCCTGGCCCAAGAGATGTTGCCGTGCGTCCTCATCGTGCGTGCGAATCCCGGTTTTCTGGGTGCCATTCCGGAGGACGAAGTGCTGGCTGCCCTGGCGCACGAGGTTGGCCACTTCCTGAGTGGGGACTTGTACTGGTCCGTGCTTCGGAAGCGTCGGGACCGCTTGGCTCTTCCCTCGCAGCAACGCGAGACGGAGGCTGACCGCACGGCAGCGCGACTCCTGATGCAGATTGGCGGGCAAGACACGTGCTTCGCACTCCCTCATGTTCTGGTGCGCTTCCAGGATGTGCCCAACCCGACGCATCCGATGTCGAGCGAGCGGGTGAGAAATACCGAAGCGGCGTGCGAAGCTCTGGCCGCGCAAAGGACAGGGCATTGAAGGCAGACAAGAAGTCCTAGCCCACAGGGCCGCTGCCCTGGTGTAAGGTCGACCCGCTGGCCGCCCCGCCCCGTCCCCCTTAGACGACGCGGCCAGACGGAGGCCCGCTACGAACCGACGTGCGTTCCTCGGCACCTTGACTGGCGGCCTCCTCGCCGCGCCGCTCGGCGCCGAGGCGCAGTCGACGCCGACGATTCGAAGGATCGGCGGGGTGGGAGGGACGGACCCGGACCGAGTCGAAGCGCGGAAAGAGGGCCTGCGGCGACTCGGGTGGATCGAAGGCCAGAATATCGTCGTGGAGCAGGTCCCAACGGGGGACGGAAGTGGCGCCCGAGACCTCGTCCGCCGCAAAGTCGAAGTCATCGTGGCCTCCAACAACCCAGCGATCGCCGCTGCGAGGGCGGCGACAACGACCATCCCGATTGTCATGGTTTATGGGGACGATCCAGTCCGCCAAGGATATATCGCGAGCTTTGCCCGACCCGGCGGCAACATTACCGGAAACACCTCTGGCGACACCCCTGAGATGCTTGGGGAGATTCGGGGGAAGGGGATTGAGTTATTGGCGGAGTGCCGGCCGGGGCTCTCGCGTCTCGCCATCCTCGTCGATCCGAATTCCCCGGGCCACCGAACCTTCTGGCTCAGTGCCGAGGCTGCGGCCCGGAGCCGAGGCATGGCGGTTCAGGCCGTCGAGGTCCGCGAGGCGGGCGAACTGGCCGGCGCTTTCGCCAGGATGGTCAAGGGGCGCGCGCAGGCCATCCAGCTAATTGGCAGCTCGTTCTTTTATAGCGTCAGGGGTCAAATCGCAGAACTGGCGGTGCGCCACCGCCTCCCTACGGCATATCCCTGGCGGGAAGGTCCGGAGGAAGGTGGTCTTCTTTCCTACGGCGCGAACCTTCGCGCGGCGTGGCATCGAGCGGCCGTCTATGTCGACAAGATCCTGAAGGGCGCCAAACCCGCTGACCTGCCTGTCGAGCAACCGACCACGTACGAACTGGTCATCAACCTGAAGACCGCCAAGGCCCTCGGGCTGACGATCCCGCAATCGCTCCTGCAGCGGGCGGATCAGGTGATCGAATAGGGCCACACTCGATTGCGCCCACTGGGAGCTTGAGCGTTGAGGCGGGTCCTTTCAGCCATTCTGGGCGGAATCCTCTTGGTCGGTGCGCTCCAAGACTGCTCGATGTCCCCGGCCCAGCAGGAAGCCATCCGCCAGGCATGGGAGGAGAGAGACGCGGAGCGGGCGCGGGAGTGCCACCGGGCGGGACGTGGGTTTGTGGCTGGTGGCTGCGCTGGCCGCGGAGCCCCATGATCCGTTGACGAGCACGGGAAAGCCTCGCTGGCTCGTCACCTGCTCCTGCGGCTGGACCAGGGAGGCATCATCCGACGGCGGCTTGGGCCCGCTGGCGTCGAGCAGACTACGCAGATTGAAGCGCCGGGCGAAAGGGGGCAACTCACGCTGGCCTAGTAAAGGTAACCTCGGTTTACCTGGTGGTCTAAGGCCGCGTGTGGCAACCGCCAGAAGGGGTTGAGTTGCCCTTGAGGGCCTTTCGGGCTCGTAAAACAATGTCTTACCGGGTGGTTGACAGATGTACCAAATGGCGATATTGTACATTTTGTCAGTAAGAGGGTCAGGAGGAACTACATGGTAAAGGTTGAAGCCACCGCCGCCCGGAACGGACTGTCGGATCTGTTGAGTCAGGTCCAGTACCGCTCCGACCGGATCGTTATTGAACGCCGGGGGAAGGACGCTGCCGCGCTTATCTCTATGAAGGATCTCCGTCTACTAGAGCTGCTGGAAGACACCATTGACGTTGAGGCGGCTCGGCAAGCTTTGGAGAATCCCAAGAACAAGGTTCGTATTCCGCTGGATGAGGTAAAGAAGCGACTAGGGCTATAGCCCCCTCCTCGGGGGTGCAGGTGTGGCCTACACCGTCGAGTTTCTTGAGACGGCGCTTGAGGAGCTAGGCGATCTTCCGCAAGAGGCGCAGCAGCAGATCCTGAAACGGGTTGAGGGTCTGAAGAATGACCCTCGGCCGGCCGGTGTCGAGCAGCTGAAGGGTCCCGACAAGTTCCTCCGTCTTCGCGTTGGTGATTTCCGCGTGGTCTACCTCGTTGAAGGCAAGCATCTGGTGGTCTTGGTCGTGAGGATTGGTGATCGGAAGGAAGTCTACAAGCGCATCGAGGTGCTCACTCCGCGCGTCAAGGCTTGGCGGCAGGGCAAGAAGTAAGTAGACCGATTCGTCTGCGCGGCGGCCCCCATTTTGCCTCGTCCCACAACAGGGGTGAGAAGGGCATGATTGTTGACAATCTGGCGGCTCGACTTCCATGGCTCAGAAACTTCCTAAAGGACGCGGAGGTCTTTCGTGCGCCATTCAATATCTACCCGCAGACTTCAGACATCCGACAGGTGCGCCTCGACAATCTGAGCACGGTTGGCGCACCTGAAGAAAGCAGCGCTTTGATGCGCGCCGCAGAGCAATACACTGCGGTGACTTTGGTTGGCCTGTCCCCAAAGAATCTGGTGAACGCTTGGCAAGCTGAAGTGTGTGTACTGCCCGGAGGTGAATGCTACAGGGCAGTCGTGATAGATCCGCGAACCGCAACATCACCGGAGGAGCTTCGCAGGCTCGTCTACTCGATCTCCGGGGAGTCAAGTGCCCGTGTGAACGGCTCAGCGGAACCGCTAGAGGGCTACCTGACCTCAGTCAGCCCTGAGGATCTTCGCAGCCTTGCTGCCGGCTGCGACAGAGCGGCGAACACGAGTGTCATTCATGCAATGGCGCTCATTGCGCTCCAGAACTGTGTGAACGTGCTCGAAGTTGAGATGGTGCCTGCCCAGCTGTCGAAGTACCTCTACATTGAGTTTCGCGTGGGCGGTATCGACGGACAGGAGCCGACAGAGCACATTGCTTGGCCCTCAGGTCACTTCACGCAATTCACTGCGGACAAACCGCTCGGAGAACGGACAGGCTCCTAGTGGTGGCAACCCAACTTGCGGGACGGTGACAAGGTCAGGTAGGCGCAAACTACCGTTTACGGATGGCCAGCCGACACACCCGGCCATCGCCCGAGGGGGAGGGCCCGCCCGCGAGAGGCTGCCCCTTCGGGATTTCTACTGTAATGGCTACGCGGGCGGTAAGGGCGAGTTCCCGGCTACGGGGTGTACGGGGCGCCCGGCATACCCGAGTTGTGTAAATCGACGAGCAGCCAGCGACCGCCCGTCTTGACCCACGTCTGGCTGTTCCGCTGCATCAACGTGCTCATCCTTCCGTTCTTGTCGATGAATGTCTGGTCGGTATAGCTGTTGACAACGAAGACGTTGCCGTCCTGAAAGACGCGGCGGGCGACCTGTTGGGTCAGTTCCTGGCGCGTCGGATAGTTCTGCCACAGATTGGTAATGAACGCGCGCACCGCCTCCTTGCCCTCGATCCTGAATCCCGCACGGGCTACGGTGAATACCACGTTGTCGGCAAGGTCTGCCAGCCACGCATCGACATCGCCCCGGGCGGCCGCCTCCGCTCGCTTCCGGTTAATATCCGCGATTTCCTTGGCCGGATCAGCCTGAGCCCATACCACAGGCACAGTTCCCAACAGCAAGACCAGGGCGAGAGCGCCGCTCAGTATGCTCATGATGCCCTCCTTCCTCTGAACGAACTCTGACAGTTTCATCGTGTGAGCTCCTTCTCTCCATCACGTGTGGTGCCACGCGAGTGCGCCCGAGGATCTGCCAAAAAAGAGTCCGTGTCAACACTCTCAACGTCATGTACGAGGTGAGCCAGGCACTCGATCGGCGCGCTCCTGCTCAACGGCATGCCTCTCGTTCGTGGGCTTGGGCATCGTTCAGGATCATAGCAGTAAGGGCAAGGCTGGCTCCCGCCATGCCCGCCTGCGGTGGTAGATTCGCGCCGGGAAGGAGGGCCAAGTGATGGCCGCCCTGGACCAAGGTCTACGCCCCCAAGTCGAAGCGGTAAAGGCACACCTGCTCGCTGAAGGACTGACTGACATCCTGGAGCCGCCCAGCAGCAAGGAGGGATACCAGTCGTTTCGGTCCATGTACGACAAGCGACTCCGCTTGCTGTGGGTCAGCTATCAGTGGCTCTCGGACAAGCCAAACCCTGCTGAGGTGGTCGCCTACCTGCGGGACAAAGACATCGCTCGACGACTAATGACTGATACCTACTCGGTCACCATTCACGATCGTGGGACGGTTGAGGCGGAGCTATTTGTATGAGGGCTGCGATCTACGCCCGTATCCTCCTCACCCTCCTCTGCCTGCTCGCCCTCGCCACGTCAGCCTCCGCAGAGTGCGCGTGGGTGCTGTGGTCCAGAATGACGGTCAGAAAGGAGGCCACGATGCGGTTGACGCCCGTGGCCGGATACCAGTCATTGTCCCAATGCGACGCGGAAGTTCAACGATCTGCCAAAGAGCAGATGAGCGACAACGAGAAGGTCGTGCGCGCCGAGCTGGGAATCACATCGTGGGACTACACTTGTCTTCCCGACACCATCGACCCGCGTGGGGCGAAGGGGAAGTGAGCCATGGCTGACTGGTGGTCAAAGACCGACCGGGAACTTGCTGACATAGTGCATATCAACTCTGATACAAGTCTACCTGGCTTATCTAGCCTCTCAGGCACAGTAGGGCGCATTGGCCCTGCCGTTCGTGTATCTGCTAGGCGATTATGGCCTCGCACATAATCAGACCGTCGTTCCCATAATCGGCCTACCCACCACTCACCCTTTCTCGTCGCTCATTCGCTGACCTGCATTGCATTGCTCGGCGCGCGGCATCATAATCTGAGCCCGCCGCCCATGAGCGCCGATCGCGCCCCGCGCCCTGCCGCCACCCGTCGTGCCGCCGAGGTCACGTCGACCACCGACACCGTGCCGGTGCGCGAGACCCACCGCTTCGACGTGGCGTCGCTCGAGCGCTACATGGCCCTGCACGTGGCCGGCTTCAAGGGCCCGGTCACGGTGAGCCAGTTCCAGGGCGGCCAGTCGAATCCCACGTACCGGTTGTCCTCGCCCGGCGGCGAGTACGTGCTGCGGCGCAAGCCGCCCGGCAAGCTCCTGCCTTCCGCGCACGCGGTGGACCGCGAGTACCGCGTCATCACCGCGCTGGCCCGCACGCCCGTGCCGGTGCCGCGGACCTACGCCCTGTGCGAGGACGACGCGGTGGTCGGCACCGCGTTCTTCATCATGGAGTGGGTGCGGGGCCGCGTCATCGCCGACCCGCTCCTGCCCGGCCTGAGCCCGGCCGAGCGCGGGCGCATCTACGACTCGATGAACGAGGTGCTCGCGCGCCTGCACCTGGTGGATCTCCAGGCGATCGGCCTCGCGGACTACGGGCGGCCGGGCAGCTACTTCGCGCGCCAGATCCACCGCTGGACCACGCAGTACCGCGCCTCCGAGACGGAGCGCATCGAGGCCATGGAGCAGCTCATCGCCTGGCTGCCGGACCACGTGCCGGCCGACGATCAGACCACGATCGTCCACGGCGACTTCCGGCCCGGCAACCTCATCGTCCATCCGACCGAGCCGCGCGTGGTGGCGGTGCTGGACTGGGAGCTGTCCACGCTCGGCAGCCCCCTGGCCGATCTGGCCTACAACTGCATGCCGTACCGGCTCGCGCCCAGCACCCTGGGCGGCGTGCTCGGGGCGTCGCTCGGCGAGCTGGGCTTGCACTCCGAAGCGGACTACGTGGCGGCCTACTGCCGGCGCACCGGGCGCTCGGGCATTCCCGACTGGGAGTTCTACCTGGCCTTCGCGATGTTCCGCCTCGCTGCGATCGCCCAGGGCATCATGGGCCGGGTGATCGCGGGCACCGCCAACGATCCCAACGCGCGCGAGCGGGGCGAGCGGGCGCGGCCGCTCGCGGAGGCGGGCTGGGCGACCGTCAATCAGGGCCCAGGGAGTCCGGGCGCTGGCTGAATCCGAGTCGCCCCACCACCGGTAACTTCAGCGCCGGCCGCTTGATGTCCACCCCGAAGGTCAGGCTCAGCACGTTCAGCTCGATGCCTTCCTCCGCGCCCGCCAGCACCCCCAGCAGCCCGAAGAGCGAGAGCTGTACCCCGGTGCCGCTCGGGGTCATGGCCACCGGCACCCCGCCGGGGATGAAGTCCTTGCCGATGGCGGTAACGGGCAGGTCGAGCCGCAGCTCGGGCACGGCGCGGCCCAGGTAGGCGGTGAAGGTATTGCTGTTGGGGCCGGGCCAGGTCCGGTAGCTGGCCGGGTAGGGATAGGCGCGGACCGCGGTCTCGATGCGGGCGATCAGGGCGTCCACGCCCTCGCCCCGCCGGTCCACCAAGAGCTCCGGACGGCAGCCGAACCAGTAATTGTCGGGGCCGGTCCGGTTCACCCGCAGCGCCGGCGCCCCGCTGGCCACGCCCCAGCCCATGACCTCGTACCGCGTATAGGCGGCGGCGCCGGCCGGCTTCAGCGCCACCCAGCTATGGACGGCCAGCACACCCCGCCAGCCGACCGTTCGGGCGGCATACACCTGGACGACCGCCTCGGGGGTGTCGGCAGGATCCGGAGCCTGCCCGGACGAGTCCCGCCTGAGCTCCCACCAGCTCTGGCCCGCGCGCTCCAGCACGGCGCAGCCCCCGGCCGTCACCAGGAGGAGCACCCCCACCAGGAGGAGCACCCCCAGCTCTACCGTCTGCCTGAGGCCCGCGCGCCCACGCCGCCGGGGGCCGAGCCGGCCTAGGGGCTGTAGCGGAAAGGTGCCCAGCCGATCCCCTCGATCGGCTTCGGGGTATACGGGGCGACCTTTGGGGACGCGGCGACCCTTGGCTTGGCCGCCGGCGCCTTGGCCGCCGCCTTCCGGGCGGCCGGCGTCCCGGCCGGCTTCGCCTTGGCGCGCGGGGCCGGCATCTTCGTCTTCTTCGCGGAGGTCTTGCTTTTCATGCGGGCGAATCTACACAACGCTTCGGCCGGGGTCAATGAGTGCCTGCGCGCGTGCAGTACACTGGGCGCCACGGAGGTGAGCGTATGCGACTCACGAAAGCGCAGGCGAAGATGATCGAGTGGGAGCGCGTGGCGCGCGTCGCCACCGTGGGCGGAGCCGGCGTGCCGCACCTCGTGCCGGTCTGCCACGTGCTGGTGGGCGGCAAGATCTACTTCGGCTCGGGCAAGCGGGGCCGCAAGGTGCTCAACGTGAGAGCCAACCCGCGTCTGGCGCTCACCGTGGATCTCTACTCGGACGACTGGGCGCAGATCACCGGCGTGATGGTGCAGGGGCGCGCGCGGGTGATCGAGCGAGGCCCGCGCTTCCGCCGCCTGCGCCGGCGGCTCTACGCCAAGTACCCGCAGTATCCGCGTGAGGCGGCGCTCGGCGAGTCCGACTCCGTCATCGTCGAGGTCACGCCCACGCACATTTTTTCCTGGTAATCCTTACACGCCCGCCGTGTAATTCCTCCCCGCCCCCCCGCTCCGCTCGCACCCAACCGCTCGGAAAGCCGCCGATTCCCTCCGCCCGCCCGCCGTCCATCCCTGGCATGTGGGTTGCCCGTGAACTTTCTCGCGGGTCACTGCGTTACACCCACGAGGGAAGGAGAACGGTGATGAGGACGGTGGTGAAGGACCGGCTCACGGGCTTCGCCGCACTGCTGGCGCTGACGCTGATGGCGGCGCCGGTTTCCGCGGCCGACGACAGCAAGGCCAAGGAAGGTGCGGCGCAGGTGGAGAGCGGCGCCAAGCAGATCGGCCGGGGCGTCGAGGACACCGCCAAGGGCATCGGCAAGACCGTGGTCGGGGGCGCCGAGACGGCGGGCGACAAGATCAAGGAGGCGGGACGGGCCGCGGAGCCCGAAGCCAAGTCCGCCTGGACCAAGACGAAGGAAGGGGCCGTATCGTTCGGCCACAGCGTGAAGAACTTCTTCACGAACCTGTTCAACTGACACTCACACACAAATCTCAGCGAAGAGAGAGGAGTTCCCGATGAACGCGACTTCCGTGATGTCTCTCGTGGCCGCGACGGTGTTCGCCGTCGGCGTGGTGGGTCCCGCGGTGGCTCAGACGCCGTCCACTCCCGCGCCGGCGCCCACCCAGCCCGCCGCTCCGTCGAAAAGCGGCGACGCCCAGATGGACAAGATGGACAAGAAGGACGGCAAGGCGGCGGCCAAGGACAAGGCGAAGAAGAAGCACGCCGCCAAGAAGACCGAGGGTGAGCAGGCTCCGGCCGCCAAGGCGCCCGAGACCAAGACGCCCGACCAGCCCAAGAAGTAGTAGCGACCAGCCGCGCGGCTCCCGCGCGTTCACATAGGGGCGGCGTGGGGGGAGCACCCTCACGCCGCTCGCCTCGCGATCCTCTCCCTCTCCCCTCCGGGGAGAGGGCAGGGTGAGGGGTGGGTCAAGCCCTGAGCCGCGCCTTCAGGATCTTCCCCGTCGCGCTCTTCGGTAGCTGCGCCACGATGGCGACGCGCCGCGGATACTTGTACCCGGCCAGCCGCGCGCGGCAGAACGCGAGCAGCTCCGACGCGTCCACCCGCGCGCCCGGGTGCAGCGTCACGAACGCGGCGACCTCCTCGCCCAGCTCCGCGTGCGCGACGCCGACCACCGCGGCCTCGGCCACCGCGGGGTGCGCGAGCAGCACCGCCTCCACCTCGCCGGGCACGACCGAGTAGCCGCCGCGCAGGATCAGCTCGCGCTTGCGCCCCACGATGCTGACGTAGCCCTCGGCCGAGATCGTGGCCAGATCACCCGTCTTGAACCAGCCATCCGCGAGCACCGCCGCCGTCTCCTCCGGCGCGCGCAGGTAGCCGTCCATCGCGGCGGGCGTGCTGATCCACAGCTCGTCGTCGACCACGCGGAGCGCCACCCCGGGCACCGCGCGGCCGATGGAGTCCGGCAGATCGGTCGCCTCCGCGGCGAGGTAGGAGATGGGGCGGAACAGCTCGGTCGTCCCGTAGCCGCGCACGATGCGCACGCCCGTCCGCCGCCGCCACTCGCTGGCCAGCGCCCACGGGCAGGGCGCGGCGCCCGAGACGGCCAGGCGCAGGCTCGACAGGTCCGCCGAATCGAGCGCGGCCGACTCGAGGATGCGGCTGAACATCGTGGCGACACCGGGGAATACCGTCACCCGGTGGCGGGCGATCGCGCGCAGGGCCTCCTCGGGCGAGAAGCGCTCCAGCAACACGACCGTCGCCCCCGCGAGCAGCGGGGCCAGCAGCGCGCCGTTGAGGCCGAAGGAGTGCGCGAGCGGCAGCGCGGCCAGCACGCGGTCGGTCTCCGCGAGGCCCATCACGGGGCCGGCCCAGGACTCGTTGGCCACCGCCAGCGCCGCGTGGGAGAGCACCGCGCCCTTGGGCTGGCCGGTGCTGCCCGATGTATAGAGGATGATGGCGGGCGCGGTGGCCGCCGCGACGGCCATCACGCCGGCCGTCTCATCGGCGGCTGCCGCGTCGATCACGGCCTTCGGCGCCAGGTGGCCGAGGATGCGCTCGCGCTCGTCGCCCGCGAGCAGCGGGGTGAGCGGGGCCACCGTGGCGCCGAGTGCGAGGCCGCCCCACAGCGCGGCCACGAGGCCCCACGTATTGGGCAGCAGCAGCGCGACGACGTCGCCCGGCCCCACGCCTCCACGGGCCAGCCGTCGCGCGACCCGGCCGGCGCGCGCTTCCAGCTCCCGCCAGGTGAGCGCACCGCCGTCACAGACGAGCGCGGGTCGCTCCGGGCGCCGGCGCGCGGCGGCGGCGAGCAGCGCGGCGAAGTTGGGCGCCGGGTCGGTCGTCACGAAATGGGGAGACGGCTACTCCACGTAGTCCTTCAGGTTGAGGCGCTTCCACACCTCGGGCGGCACCCGGTGGCGCGGGGTGTAGCCCGCGAGCGAGGGCTTGGCGGTGGCGTCCACGCCCCACTTGGCGGAGTAGCCGTCCTCCTTCGAGGAGGGGTCGAGGTCGGAGCCGCGGGCGTTGGTGATGATGGTGATGTCGCGGTCCGGCTGGCAGCGGGTGGCGATGGCCCAGGTGACCTGGCGGTCGTCGAAGATGTTCACGTCCTCGTCCACCACGACCACGCGCTTCATGTAGAGGTCGGCGCCCAGGACGGAGAGGATCGCGTTCTTGGCCTGACCGATCAGGCGCTGCTCGATGGAGACGTAGCAGGTGAAGGGGGCGGGCACGCGCACCGCCTTCACCGAGGGCACCATCGCGCGGACGGCGCGGTAGAGATTGGCCTCCATCGGGATGGTCGAGAGCAGCATGTGGTC
>JBGOVO010000110.1:0-10691 GCA_041478145.1 Methylomirabilia bacterium | reverse complement strand
CGCCGGCCCCATCCACTGGTCCACCGGCATGTCCGCGATGTCGCGGTCCCCGGGCAGGAAATGCACCGGCGCGTCCACGTGGGTGTAGGCGTGGCAGCTCACCGTCAGCACGGTGGACTGGAAGTTCGCTCCCGCCTCGTGGGTCGAGCGGCGCTCGCTCGCGACCTTCCAGCGGAAGTGCGGCCCGATGGGAAAGCTCAAGTCCACCACGCGCATGGCGGTCATGGTGTCCCGCGCCCCGGTAACTTGTCAATGCGGGACGAATCCCGTAGACTCGCGCCGACTTGATCCGATCATCGACGACGACCGGCAGACGTCCGGCCTGAGGAGGCAGCCCCCCCATGGCAACGAAGCCCCAGAAGTGGTCTCGCCGCGAGTTCCTGCGTGACGCCGCCCTGACCGCGGGCGCGGTCGGCGCCGCCTCCGCGCTGCCCGGCCTGGCCGGCGTGGGCGGGACCGCGCGGGCGCAGGAAGCCAAGATCGGCGCCCAGCTCATCGGCAAGCTGGAAGGGCCGGAGCTGATCCTGGACGCGGCCAAGTGGCCCAAGAAGTTCGCCGAGGCGCCCATGCTCGCGGACCTGGTCAAGCAGGGCAAGCTCCCGCCCGTCGAGAAGCGCGTGCCGGACGAGCCGATGGTGGTGAAGCCGCTGCACGGCATCGGCCGCTACGGGGGCACGTGGCGGCGCGGCTTCACGGGGCCGGGCGACGGGGAGAACGGCAACCGCATCGTCTCCACCGACAAGATCCTCTTCTGGGACTACACCGGCACCAAGATCATGCCGTGCGTCGCCCGCGAGTGGAAGCAGAGCGACGACGGCAAGTCCGTCACCATCTCGCTCCGCAAGGGCCAGAAGTGGTCGGACGGCACGCCCTTCACCGCCAACGACTTCGTCTTCTGGCACGAGGAGGTCTACCTCAACAAGGACCTCCAGCCCACTCCGCACCCGGACTTCATGGCGGGCACCAAGTCGGGCTCGCTCCGGAAGATCGACGACGCCACCGTCATCTTCGAGTTCCAGGACCCGAACTTCCTGTTCGTGGACATCCTGGCGGGTAGCACTGCGATCGGGGGCGGGCAGGCGACCCAATCCATGGACAAGCGCAGCATGGGCGCCTACATGCCCGCTCACTACGTCAAGCAGTTCCTGCCCAAGTTCTCCTCCAAGGACGAGGTCGACCGGAAGGCCAAGGCGGCGGGGTTCGACGGCTGGGTCTCCTACATCAAGAGCCGCTGGGACTGGCGGCTGAATCCGGACCTGCCCGTGCTCACCCCGTGGAAGACGGTGAGCCCGATCAACACGCCGACGTGGGTGCTGGAGCGCAACCCGTTCTACATGGGCGTGGACACGCAGGGCAACCAGCTCCCCTACATCGATCGCATCAGCATGACGCTGGCCGAGAATCTCGAGGTGCTCAATCTGCGCGCGATCGCGGGCCAGTACGACCTGCAGGAGCGGCATACCGGGCTGGCCAAGCTGCCCGTCTTCCTCGAGAACCGCGCCAAGGGCGGCTACGACGTGCGGCTCGACCCGGCGCTCAACGGCTCTGACGCCACGCTCCAGACCAATCAGGCCTACGAGGCCGATCCCGAGGTCGCCAGGTGGCTCCACACCCGGGACTTCCGCCGCGCGCTCGCGATGGGCATCGATCGGGACCAGCTCAACGAGACCTTCTGGGTCGGGGTCGGCACCGCCGGCTCCGTCGCGCCCGCCGAGACGCTGCCCTATAGCCCGGGGCCGGAGTGGCGCAAGAAGTGGTCCACCCTCGACGTCAAGCAGGCCAACGCGCTCCTCGACAAGGCCGGGCTCGACAAGAAGGACGGCGAGGGCTATCGCCTGCGGACGGACGGCAAGGGGCGGCTCCGCCTCGAGCTGCAAACCTCGGCGGGCGCCTTCGTGCCCCACACCCAGATCGCGGAGATGATCAAGGAGCAGTGGAAGAAGATCGGCATCCAGGGCGACGTGAAGGAGATGGAGCGCAGCCTCTTCTTCACCCGCATCGCGTCCAACGAGCACCAGATCGCGCTCTGGGCCAACGACGGCTCCGAGGTGCTCTACCTCTTCCCGCGCCACGCGCTGCCGCTCGATCCGGTGGAGGCGCTGCTCGGCACGCCCATCGCGCGCTGGTACGCGAGCAACGGGGCGCAGGGCAAGGCCCCCAAGGACCCGCAGATGGTCAAGGCCCTCGATCTGTTCCGCTCCGCGGCGGGCAAGAAGACGCAGGAGCGCTACAAGGTCGCGCAGGAGATCTGGAAGATCCTGGTGGACGAGCAGTACTCCATCGGCACCGTCGGGCTCTCGCCCGCCACCATGGGCGTGCGCATCGTGTCCAACAAGCTGGGGAATATCCCGTCGCGGCAGACGAACGCCCAGCACGCGCGCACCCCGTGCTCGTCGCACCCGGCCACGTTCTACTACAAGGCGTAGATGCCCGGCGGGCCCCCTCACCCTGACCCTCTCCCCCTCGGGGGGAGAGGGGAATAAGGCCATGCTCGCGTATCTGGGGCGTCGGCTGATCCTGGCCGTGCTGACGGTGTGGGCCGTGTCCGTGCTGTCGTTCGTGGTCATCCAGCTCCCGCCGGGTGACTACATCAGCTCCTACATCGCGCAGATGTCGGCCTCGGGGAGCTTCGTCTCCGCGCAGGAGGCGGAGGCGCTGCGCCAGCAGTACGGCCTCGACAAGCCGGTGTACGTCCAGTACCTCCGCTGGATGCGGCTGGTCGTGCAGGGCAAGTTCGGCATGGCGCTCGAGTGGGGGCGGCCCGTCTCCGAGGTGATCGGGGACCGTCTCTGGCTCACCATGGTCGTCTCGGTGGCCGCGATCATCCTCACCTGGGCGCTCGCGCTGCCCATCGGCATCTACTCGGCGGTGCGGCAGTACTCGGTCGGGGACTACGTGGCCACCTTCATCGGGTTCATCGGCCTGGCGGTGCCGTCCTTCATGCTCGCGCTCGTCCTCATGTACGCGGGCTTCAAGCTCTTCAACATGAACGTGGGCGGGCTCTTCTCCGACGAGCTGGCCCAGGCGCCGTGGAGCTGGGCCAAGGCCTGGGACCTGATCAAGCACCTGCCGCTGCCCGCGGTGATCCTGGGCCTGGCCGGCACCGCCCAGCTCATCCGCATCATGCGGGCGAACCTGCTCGACGAGCTGCGCAAGCCCTACGTGGTCAGCGCGCGGGCGCGCGGGCTCTCGGAGCGGCGGGTCATCTTGAAGTACCCGGTCCGGGTGGCGCTCAATCCCTTCGCGAGCACGGTGGGCTACCTGCTGCCGTACGTCGTCTCCGGCAGCATCATCGTGTCCCTCGTGCTCAGCCTGCCCACGGTGGGCCCGCTGCTCCTGCGCGCGCTCATCGCCCAGGACATGTTCCTGGCCGGCACCATCGTGCTGCTGCTGGGGGTCATGACGGTGGTGGGGACCTTCGTCTCCGATCTCCTCCTGCTGTGGATCGATCCCCGCATCCGCCTGGAGGGCCGGAAATAGCCGAGCTCGAGGAAGAACGGGTCTCCGTCGCCACCCAGTGGCAGCTCATGTGGTGGCGCTTCCGCCGTCACCGACTGGCCATGGTCGGCACCGCCGTCGTCCTCCTCTTCTACGGGGTCGTCCTCTTCGCCGACTTCCTGGCCTACGCGGACCCATCGGTGTCCGAGGCGCAGCGCTCGCTGCTCCCCCCGCAGCGCATCCACTGGTTCCTCGATGGGCGCTGGGCGCCCCACGTCTACGGGCTGGCCGGCAAGCGCGACCCGATGACGTTCAAGCGCGTGTACACGCCGGATCCGTCCCAGAAGCTGCCGGTGCGCTTCTTCGCGGCGGGCTTCGAGTACCGCCTGCTCGGGGTGGTGCCGACCACGCTCCACCTGCTGGGGGTGGAGGGCCGGCGCACCGAGGATACGCTGTTTGTCCTCGGCACCGACGAGCAGGGACGCGATCTCTGGTCGCGCCTGATGTACGGCACGCGCACCTCGCTCAGCATCGGCCTGGTCGGCGTGGCCTTCAGTCTCGTGCTGGGCGTGATGCTGGGCGGGATCTCCGGGCTCTACGGCGGGGTGATCGACACCGTGATCCAGCGGGTCATCGAGATCGTGCGGTCCATCCCCACGATCCCGCTCTGGATGGGGCTGGCCGCCGCGCTGCCCAACGACTGGACGGTGATGCAGGTCTACTTCGCGATCACCATCATCATCTCGCTCGTCGGCTGGACCGAGCTGGCCCGGGTGGTGCGCGGCCGCTTCCTCTCGCTCCGGGAGGAGGACTTCGTCACCGCGGCGGAGCTGGCCGGCTCGAGCCAGACGCGGATCATCATCCACCACCTGGTGCCGTCGTTCCTGAGCCACATCATCGCGGCCACCACGCTGGCCATCCCCGCCATGATCATCAGCGAGACGTCGCTGTCCTTCCTGGGCCTGGGGCTCCGCCCGCCCGCCATCTCGTGGGGGGTGCTGCTCCAGCAGGCCCAGAACATCCAGGCCCTCGCCATCTCGCCCTGGCTCCTGGTCTCGGCGGTGCCCGTCATCATCGTGATCCTCGCGCTCAACTTCATGGGCGACGGGTTGCGGGATGCGGCGGACCCCTATGGGCAGTGACGGCAACGGCCGGCCGATCCTCGAGGTCCGCGATCTGCGGACCTACTTCTTCCAGGACGAGGGCACCGTGAAGGCGGTGGACGGGGCCGGCCTCTCCGTGTACGCGGGCAAGACCCTCGGGATCGTCGGGGAGAGCGGCTGCGGCAAGAGCGTGACCGCGCGCTCGATCCTCCGGATCGTCGAGCGGCCGGGACGGCTGGTGAGCGGGGAGATCCTGCTGCGCGGCGCCGAGGGGGAGACGGACCTGGCCCGGCTCGACGAGGAAGGCCGGGAGATGCGCCAGGTGCGGGGCGGCGACATCGCGCTGATCTTCCAGGAGCCGATGACCTCGTTCAGCCCGGTGCACACGGTGGGCAACCAGATGATCGAGACCATTCGCCTGCACCAGAACCTGGACAAGAAGGCGGCGCGGGCGAAGGCCATCGAGATGTTCCGGCTGGTGGGCATTCCGCGCCCGGAGCGTCGCGTCGACGAGTACGCCTTCCAGCTCAGCGGGGGCCTGCGCCAGCGGGCCATGATCGCGCTGGCCCTGTCCTGCGCGCCGCGCATCCTCATCGCGGACGAGCCCACCACCGCGCTCGACGTGACCACCCAGGCCCAGATCCTCTCGCTGCTCACCCGGCTCCAGCAGCGCGAGGGCATGGCGATCATCCTGATCACCCACAACCTGGGCGTGGTCGCGGAGATGTGCGACCAGGTGGCCGTGATGTATCTGGGGCGGGTGGTGGAGCAGGGGTCGGTGGACGCCATCTTCCACGCGCCCAAGCATCCGTACACCCGCGCGCTGCTCCGCTCCATCCCGAGCATTCACGCCCCGGTGCGCACGCGGCTGCCCACCATCGCCGGCTCCATCCCGCATCCGTACAATCGGCCGCCGGGCTGCCCCTTCCACCCGCGGTGCCCCGATTTCATGCCCGGGCGCTGCGATCAGGCGGAGCCGGCGCTCCTGGCGGTGGGCGAGGGCCAGCGCGCCGCCTGCTTCCTCTACGGGGACGCCCCCTCGTGACGCCGCCCGCCAACGGGACACGCCTGCTGGAGGTCAACGATCTCCAGAAGCTCTTCCCGATCCGCCGGGGGTTCCTGCGCCGCGTGGTGGGCCACGTGCGCGCGGTGGACGGGGTGACCTTCCACGTGGAGCGGGGCGAGACGCTGGCCCTGGTGGGCGAGAGCGGCTGCGGCAAGACCACCACGTCGCGATGCGTCCTGCGGGCGATCACCCCGACCGCCGGGCAGATCCTGTTTCGCGCCGAGGGCGACGCGGTGCTCGACGTGGCCACGCTGCCCAAGCGGCAGCTCCGGCCGCTGCGCCGGCAGATGCAGATGATCTTCCAGGACCCGTTCTCCTCGCTCAATCCACGTCGCACCCTGCTCGACATCGTGGCCGAGCCGCTGGTGGCCAACCGCGTCGGCACGCGCAGCGAGCGGGTGGAGCGGGTGGCCGAGCTGCTGCGCCTGGTGGGCCTGCGTCCCGAATACATGCGCCGCTACCCGCACGCCTTCAGCGGCGGCCAGCGCCAGCGCGTCGGCATCGCGCGGGCGCTCGCGCTGAACCCGCGCCTCGTGGTCGCGGACGAGCCGGTGTCGGCCCTCGACGTCTCGGTGCAGGCGCAGATCCTGAACCTGATGCTGGATCTGCAGGCGCAGCTCGGGCTGACCTATCTCTTCGTGGCCCACGACCTGAGCGTGGTCAAGCACGTGAGCGACCGGGTGGCCGTGATGTACGTGGGCCAGATCGTGGAGATGGCGGAGACCGAGCCGCTCTTCACCACCCCCCGGCATCCCTACACGGAGGCGCTGCTCTCCGCGGTGCCCAAGCCGGATCCGCGCCTGCGCGCGCAGCGCATCGTCCTGGAAGGCGAGGTGGCGGACGCCGCGAATCCCCCCGCGGGCTGCTATTTCCACCCGCGCTGCGCCTACGCGGTCGACCGCTGCCGAATGGAGACGCCGCGCCTCGAGCCGGTGCAGCCCGGGCACTTCGTGGCCTGCCACCGCGCCCGCGAGCTCACCCTGCGCGGAATTTCTCCCTGATCAACCCTCTCCCCTCCGGGGAGAGGGCAGGGTGAGGGGCTCGCAAGCATTCTTGACAGCCGTCACCGCCCGGCCGATAGTCCGAGGACGATGGCTGACACGCCCACCATCCGGCGAGTAGCCGTGGTGCTCTTCGACGGCTTCACCGTGCTCGACGTGTACGGCCCGGTGCAGGCCTTCGCGAGCGCCCGGCTGGCGCGGCCCGACGGCTCCTGGCACCGGCTCTTCGAGATCATCACGCTGGCCGAGAAGGCGGGGCCGATCAAGAGCGGCGAGGGGCCGACCACCCAGGCCGAGTACGCGGTCGCCGACGCGCCGGCCTACGACATCCTGCTCGTCCCCGGCGGCTTCGGCACCCGGCAGGCGGTGAAGAACGCCCCGCTGCTGCTCGCGCTCACCGCGGCGAGCCGGCGCGCCGCCATCACCACCACCGTGTGCACCGGCTCCGCCCTGCTCGCGCGTACCGGCATCATGGACGGTCGGCCCGCCACGTCCAACAAGTTCGCCTGGGACTGGGTGGTGCAGCAGGGCCCGCGCGTGCGCTGGCAGCGCAAGGCCCGCTGGGTGGACGACGGCGACCTCGTGACGTCCTCGGGCGTCTCCGCGGGCATCGACATGGCGCTCTCGGTGGTGGCGCGTCTGTGCGGGATGGACATGGCTCGCCAGGCCGCGCGCTTCATGGAGTACGTGTGGCACGAGGACGCGGGGGACGATCCCTTCGCGTGAGGGCCCGGTGATGCGCGCCCGGCGGCTCGGGCTCGTGACGGCCGTCGCCGTCCTGCTGGGCGGGCCGGGCGCGCCGCCGGCCCACGCGCAGCCCGCCCAGGCGCAGCCCGCCCCGCCGCAGCCCGCCGAGATCCGCATCGTCACCCTGCGAGTCGTCCCCGAGGAGATGTACCGGGCCCAGATCAACTGGGAAGCCACCCTGCGGAGGACCGTCAAGACCGTCTCGGACATCTACGAGAAGAATTTCCAGATCCGTCTGGTGATCCGGGACATCGTGCCGTGGACGGTGGGCCCCTCGGTCTCGATCCGCACCATGCTGGGCCGCCTGCCCCAGGAGGTGCCGAGCGGCCCCGCCGATCTGCTCGTCGCGTTCGCGGCGGAGCGCTGCGAGAAGCTGGAGTACGGCGTGGCCCGGACGTTCGGTCGCATCGCGCTGGTGCAGACGGGCTGCCTCGATACCGCCGTGCTCAGCAACACGACCGCGGAGGCCGTGCTCACCCACGAGATGGGCCATCTCTTCGGCGCGTTTCACCCCGCGTTGGGAGGCGTCGACTCCGTGATGCGCGCGGGGGGCGGAACCACCGATCGCTTCGACGGCCAGGCCATGCGCGCCATCCGCCTCATGCGCACCTACGACTTCGCCCGCGGGGTCCTGGGGATGGATCCGGAGACGCGCCGCGCCTGGAGCGCCATCTACGCCGAGGGCCACGCCCGGGACGAGTCGAACCCGCTGGCCGGCGCGCTCGGGGGGGCCGCGATGGAGCTGGCGCGGTCCGGCCGGGATGAGGAGGGGGAGGCCCTGCTGCGCGAAGCGATGGCCATGGATCCGACGGCCTCGCGCCTGCGCACGATGCTGGGCTTCCTGTTCCTGCAGCGGGGGCGGCTGCAGGACGCGGCGCGCGAGCTGGACGCGGCCAAGCGCCTGAACTTCCGCGAGGTGGAGGCCCGGACGGAGCTCGGCTTCGTGCTGCTCCAGCTCGGCCGGGAGGACGAGGCGCTGGTCGAGCTGCGCGACGTCCTGCGCATCGAGCGCCGTGCCTCCCGCGCGTACCTCGGGATCGGCACGATCCTGGCCCGCCGCGACCGGATGCCCGAGGCGATCGGCGCCTTCAACAATGCGATCCAGATCGACCCCAAGAACGGCCCCGCCTATCTGCGGCTCGCCGAGGCGCTGGACAAGACCGGCCGGCCGGCGGAAGCCTGGGGCGCGGCGGAGCGGGCCCACGGCGCCGGCGAGGACGTGCCGCCCACCTTCTGGCAGCGGCTGGCGGAGCAGGTGCCGACGGCCCCGCCGCTCCCGCCGGACTGCGCGAGCGCGCCCGGCCCGTCCGTCGATCTGGACAATCCGGAGCCGGCCTATCGGGACTACATCGTCAAGGTCCGCGAGCGACTGCGGGCTCACTGGATCTATCCGCGCGTGGCCGGCGAGCGCCGGATCCAGGGCGATCTGCAGATCGACTTCCAGGTGAATCGCAACGGCCGGCTCGACTGCATGGCGCTGCGGCGCTCCTCCGGCTCGGAGATCCTCGACCGGTTCACGCTGAGCACGATCCGGCTGTCCCAGCCGTTCCCGGCTCTGCCGGCCCAGCTTCCACAGCCGGCGCTGCCCATCAGCGGGACGTTTCGCTACGGGGGCGGGCCGAGCGCCCCGGCCTCGTCGCCCTCGCGCTGACGCGCCCGAAGCCTCCATGTCCCCTCCCGTCACCGCCCCCGAGATCGCGACGCTTCGGTCCATCCAGCAGCGCGTGCTCTGGCTGAGCGCCTATCTGGTCCACCACGCCAACAGCGTGCGGCCGAATCTGGACGGCACCAAGGTGGGCGGGCACCAGGCGTCGTCCTCCTCGGTGGTGGGGCTGATGACCGCGCTCTACTGCCACGCGCTGCGGCCGGGCGACATCGTGGCCACCAAGGCCCACGCCTCGCCGGTGCTCTACGCCATCGAGTACCTGCGGGGCCGGCTCACCGCCGAGCAGCTCCGCGGCCTGCGGACCCTCGGCGGGCTCCAGGCGTACCCGAGCCGGCGCAAGAATCCCGAGATCATCGATCTCTCCACCGGCTCGATGGGACTCGGGGCGGTGAGCGCGGCCTTCGGGGCGCTCGCGGCGCGGTACGTGAGTCAGCACGGCGGCGAGGCGATGCCGAAGCGCTTCATCGCGGTGCTCGGCGACGCCGAGCTGGACGAGGGCAACGTGTGGGAGGCGCTGCTCGAGGAGGCGGTGCGCGAGCTGGACAACCTGCTCTGGATCGTGGACATCAACCGCCAGAGCCTCGACCGCATCGTGCCCGACGCGCGGCGCGGCCAGCTCCGCGACTGGTTCCGCGGCGCCGGCTGGCACGTGATCGAGCTGCGGTGGGGCTCGCGCCTCGCCGCGCTGTTCGCGCGCCCCGGGGGCGAGCGGCTGCGCGCCCGGCTCGAGGGGCTGGGCAACGCGGAATACCAGTCGCTGCTGCGCCTGCCGCCGGCCGGCGCGCGGAAGGTCGTGACGGCCACCCCCGAAGGCGGCACGGATCCGGCGGTGGACCGGCTGCTGGCGGATGTGCCGGACGAGGTGCTCGGCGCGCTCGTGGCCGACGTCGGCGGGCACGATCTCGCCGGGATCCTGGCCGCGTACGCGGAAGCCGGCCGGCCGCGGAGCGGGCCCTGCGTCATCCTGGCCGACACCATCAAGGGCTGGGGATATCCCTTCGGGGGCGATCCCATGAACCACGGCGCGCTCCTCACCCAGGGCCAGCTCGACGAGCTGCGCGCCTCGCTCGGCATCGCGCCGGGCGAGGAGTGGGCCGGGTTCGCGGCCGGGAGCGCGGAGGCGGATCTGATTCGTCGGGGCCCCAAGCCCTATGCGCCGCCGGTGCCCCGGCGCGACGCGGCGGTGGCCGTCCCCGAGACGCTCGAGGAGTCGTATCCGCCGCAGAGCTCCACGCAGGAGGCCTTCGGCCGCGTCCTCGGTCGCCTGAGCCGCCTGCCCATCGGCGATCGCGTCGTGACGCTCTCCGCCGACGTGTCGGTGACCACCCACCTGGCCGGCTGGATCAACCGCAAAGGCGTCTACTTCCCGCGCGCCAAGCCCGGCTTCACCGCGGAGGGGCCGCAGGTCGTGCAGTGGAAGGAATCGCCGGAGGGCCAGCACATCGAGCTCGGCATCGCCGAGCACAACCTCTTCCTGGCGCTCGGCGCCTTCGGCCTCGCCCACGAGCTGTCCGGCATGACGCTCCTGCCGATCGGCACGCTCTACGATCCGTTCGTGAGCCGCGGGCTCGACGCGCTCTACCACGCGCTCTACGCGGGCGGGCGCTTCATCGTGGCCGCCACCCCGTCGGGCGTGAGCCTCTCCCCGGAGGGCGGCGCGCATCAGTCGG
>JBGOVO010000289.1:0-5308 GCA_041478145.1 Methylomirabilia bacterium | reverse complement strand
GGCACCGCGATGACCGGGCGGTCCACCAGCCCGCCGAGCACGCTCGGCAGCGCGCCTTCCATGCCCGCCACCGCGATGATGGCGTTGGCCTCGTTCAGGCGATCCAGGTGCGGCACCAGCCGGTGTAGGCCGGCCACGCCGCAATCGAACAACCGCTCGACCGCGTTGCCCATGGCCTCCGCGGTCACGGCGGCTTCCTCCGCCACCGGCTGATCGGCGGTGCCCGCGCTGACCACGACGATGAGCCCGACGCCCTCGGTCGGCCGCGGCTTGACCACGACGAGCCGCGCGCTCTCGTGCACCCGGCTCGGCAGCCCGCTCGCGACCAGCGCGGCCACCACGTCGGGCGGGGCGCGGGTGGCCAGCACGTTGTCGTGGCTCTCGGCCAGGCGGCGCACGATGGCCACCACCTGCTCCGGCGTCTTGCCTTCGCAGAACACCGCCTCCGGCACGCCGTGGCGGAGTGAGCGGTGCAGGTCGACCCGGGCGAAGCCTAGGTCCTCGACGGGCAGCGTGCGGAGCCGGGCCAGGGCCTGCTCCGGCGCGAGCTGGCCGGCCGCGACCGCGTCGAGCAGGGCCTTTACTTTTTCCCGATCCACTTGAGCGCCTCGTTCGCGCTGCCGCTGCGGAAGCCCTGCAGGTCGAGCGTCACGTAGAGGTAGCCCAGCTCCCGCAAGCGCCGGACGATGGCCCCGTGGCGGTCCTCCTCCCAGAGGCGCGCCATCTCCTCGGGCGCCAGCTCGAGGCGGGCGAGCCGATCGTGGTGGCGGACCCGGAACTGGCGGAAGCCGAGGCTCCGCACGAAGGCCTCCGCGGCGTCGATCTGCCGGAGCTTGGTGGCGGTGATCGGGTCGCCGTACTGGAAGCGCGAGGAGAGACAGGCGAAGGAGGGCTTGTCCCAGGTGGGTAGCCCGAGCTCCCGCGAGAGCGCGCGGATCTCCTCCTTCCAGAGGCCGGCTTCGATCAGCGGGGCGCGCACCCCGCGCGCCTCCGCCGCCTTCATGCCCGGGCGGTGGTCGCCGAGATCGTCCATGTTCGCGCCGTAGATCATCTGCGCGGTTCCGGCCTCACGGGCGATGGGCTCGAGCCGCGTGAACAGCTCGTCCTTGCAGTGGTAGCAGCGGTCCGGGGAGTTCCGCGCGTACTCCGGGCGATCGAGCTCGCGCGTGCGCACGACCTCGTGCCGCATCCCGAGCACCGCGGCGAGCCGGCGCGTCTCCTCGAGCTCCGAGGCCGGATAGGTCTCCGAGTCGGCGGTGACCAGCCGCGCGCCGTCGCCCAGGGCGTCCTTCGCCGCGCGAGCCAGGAAGGTCGAGTCGACCCCGCCCGAGAACGCCACGATCACCCGGGTCATCCCCCGGAGGAGATCCACCAGGCGGTCGTACTTCGCTTCGAGCGCGGCGTCGTCCGGCATGAGGCGCTACTCGAGCCGGGCGCCCGCGAGCTGGGCCAGCGGCACCATCGGGCGGGCGCCCACGTGGGTGATGACCTCCGCGGCGGCCAGCGACCCGAGCCGCCCGCAGGTCGGGAGATCCAGCCCCTGGCTCAGTCCGTAGAGCACCCCCGCGGCGTAGAGGTCGCCGGCGCCCGTGGTGTCCACCACCGCGTCCACGGGATCGGCGTCCACCGCGTGCACCCGACCGTCGCCGACGAGGACCGAGCCCTTCGCGCTCCGGGTGAGCGCGGCGACCTCGCAATGCCCGCGCACGCGGGCGAGCGCGACGTCGAAGTCGTCGACCTGGTACAGCGCGCCGATCTCCGCCTCGTTGGCGAAGAGGATGTCCACGTGGTGCTCGACCAGATCGAGGAAGGCGTCACGATGACGGCCCACGCAGAAGGGGTCGGACAGGGTGAGCGCGACCTTGCGCCCGGCGCGGTGCGCGATCGCGGCCGCCGTCCGGAAGGCCTCCTGGGCCTCGGGCGGATCGAAGAGATACCCCTCGAGATAGAGGATCTTGCCACGGGCGATGAGCCGCTCGTCGACGTCCCGAGGGCCGAGGCGCACCGACGCCCCGAGGAAGGTGCTCATGGTCCGCTGGGCGTCCGGCGTGACCAGGATGAGGCAGCGCCCGGTGGGCGGCCCGCTGACCGCGCGCGGCGTGTCGTAGCCCACGCCGGTCGCCCGCAGGTCGTGGCCGAAGACCTCCCCGAGCTGGTCGTCGCGCACCTTCCCCACGTAGTGCGCGCGGCCGCCGAAGGAGGCGACGCCCACCACGGTGTTGGCGGCGGAGCCGCCCGACATCTCGACTCCCGGGCCCATGGCCTCGTACAGGTCGTGGGCGCGGGCCTCGTCCACCAGGTGCATCGTCCCCTTGACCAGGCCCTGACGCGCGAGGAGGGCGTCGTCGGCGTGGCTCAGAATGTCCACCAGCGCGTTGCCGATGCCGATCACGTCGAGCTCGCCGGGCTCAGCCACGGCGCTTGCCCTTCGGAGGGAAGTAGCGATCGAGCAGCAAGGCCAGCTTCTTGCGGGTGCGCGGCGGGAAGGCCCGCGGGTCGGTGATCACCGCGCTCGCGAGCGCGTCGGCGCAGCCGGCTCCGCAGGCCTTCCCCACTCGCGGAATCACGCGGCGCAGGACGATCTTGGCGGTCGCCACGTTCTTGAGCAGGTTGGCCACCACCGCCTCCACGGTGACCGCCGCGTGGCTCTCGTGCCAGACGTCGTAGTCGGTGGCGAGGGCGAGGGTCGCGTAGCAGAGCTCCGCTTCGCGCGCCAGCTTGGCCTCGGGCATGTTGGTCATCCCGATGACCGACACGCCCCAGCGGCGGTAGATCCGCGATTCGCCCTTGGTGGAGAACTGCGGCCCCTCGATGCAGATGTAGGTGCCGCCGCGATGCACGCGCGCGCCGGCCTCGCGGCTCGCGGTCTCGAGCAGGTCGCCGAGCGCCGGGCACACCGGATCGGCGAGCCCCACGTGGCCCACGATGCCGTCGCCGAAGAAGCTCGAGACCCGGCGCTTCGTATGGTCGTAGAACTGGTCCGGGATGATGAGATCGAGCGGGTGGATCTCGTCCTTCATGCTGCCGACCGCGCTCACCGAGATCACCCAGCGGGCGCCGAGTGCCTTGAGGCCGTAGATGTTCGCGCGGTAGTTGATCTCCGACGGCATGAGCCGGTGGCCGCGGCCGTGCCGGGGGAGGAAGATCACCCGCCGGTCGCCGAGGCGGCCCGTGCAGTAGGCGTCCGACGGGTCGCCGAAGGGCGTGCGCACGCGCACCCAGCGCAGATCCTGGATGCCCTCCATCTCGTAGAGGCCGCTGCCGCCGAGGACGCCGACCGCGGGCTCCGGCTTCGCCGACGCGCGGGCGGCGGTCACGCGCCGGCCTCCGCGAGCCGGCCGTACGCGCGGTCGGCGCGGACCTCGGTGATCTCGAGCGGTACCATCCGCCGGCCGAGCGTGTCCGGCCCCTCGAAGAGGACCTCCACGTAGTTGGCGGTGAGCCCGGAGAGGAGCCCGGTCTGCCGGTCGCGCGCCTCCAGCACCACCGCCTCCCGGCGCGTGCCGATCATCCCCCGCTGGAAGGCGAGGCTCTTCTCGCGGCCGCGGCGGCGCAGCCGGCCGCTCCGCTCGCGGATGACCGCGGGCGGCACATGGTCGGGCCGGCGCGCTGCTTCCGTCCCCTTCCGGTCCGAGTAGGCGAACACGTGAAGGTAGGAGAACGGCAGCGAGTCGACGAAGTGGAGCGTCGCCTCGAAGTCGTCGTCGATCTCGCCCGGATGCCCGACGATGACGTCGGCGCCCAGCCCGAGTCCGGGGATCGCCCCGGCCAGCCGGTCCACGAGATCGCGATACATCCGGGTGTGGTAGGGCCGCCGCATCAGGCGCAAGACGCGATCGCTGCCGCTCTGGAGCGGCAGGTGCAGGTGCGGCGCGACCACCGGCAGCGTGGTCACCGCGTCGATCAGGTCGGGGGTGAAGTAGGACGGAAGAACCGAGGAGAGGCGCAGCCACCGGAGCCCCACCACCTCCGCCAGGCTCCGGACGAGCGCGGCCAGCGTGGTGCGCGGATAGAGATCCCAGCCATAGTGGCCGATGTCCACGCCGGTGAGGGTGATGTCGAGATGTCCCGCTTCCGCCAGCGCGCGGATCTGGTCGAGGACGACCTTCGGCTCCCGGCTCCGGCTTCCGCCGCGGGCCGCGGGCACGATGCAGAACGCGCAGCGGTGCTGGCAGCCGTCCTGGATCTTCACGAAGGCCCGCGAGCGGCCGGACACCCGCGCGAGCGGCGCGACCGGGACATCGCGCATGGCGGAGATGTCGCCCACCGTGACGTCCGGACTCGCCCGCTTGACCAGCGAGTCGAGCAGCTCCGGCAGCCGGTACTTCTCCTGATTGCCCAGGACGAGGTCCACGCCCGGGATCGCGGCCACCGCGGCCGGATCGGTCTGGGCGTAGCAGCCGGTGACCACCAGGAAGGCCTCCGGGTCCTCCCGGATGATGCGACGGATGAGCTGCCGGTCGGAGAAGTCCGCGCGGCCGGTCACCGTGCACGTGTTGATGACGTACACCTGCGCGCGCTCCTCGGGCGGCACCACGCGGAAGCCGCGCCCTTCCAGCAGTGCGCCCATCTCCTGGGACTCGACCTGGTTGAGGCGGCAGCCGAGGGTGCGGAGCGCGACCGTCACGCCGGCGCTCATGCGGTCACCGCCTCCCGGAGCTGACCGCAGGCCGCCCCGATGTCCTCGCCCTTGCTCCATCGGATGGTGGCGGTGATCCCGTGCTCGAGCAGCACCGCCTGGAAGGCGAGGATCCGCGGCAGCGGCGGCCGCGCGAAGCCCGAACCTTCCCAGTCGTTGAAGGGGATCAGGTTGATCTTGCCCCGGATGCCCTTGAGCAGCCCCACGAGCCGTCGCGCGTCCTCCACCGAATCGTTGACCTCGTCGAGCAGCACGTACTCGAACGTCATCCGCTGGCGGAACGGCAGCGGGAAGCGCCGGCAGGCAGCCAGCAGCTCCTCGATGGCGAAGCCGCGGTTGACCGGCATGATCCGGTCGCGGATCTCGTTGCTGGTGGCGTGGAGCGAAATGGCCAGGTTGACGCGCAGGCCTTCCTTGGCCAGCCGCTCGATGCCGCTCACGAGCCCTACCGTGGACACCGTGATGCGCCGGGGCGAGAAGCCGAAGGCCTGCGGGTCGGTCAGGAGGCGCAGCGACTTCACGTTCGCGGTGTACTTGGCCAGTGGCTCTCCCATGCCCATGTACACCAGGAGCGTGATTCGCTCGCCGGCGGCGAGGCCGCGGCGCGCCACCATCACCTGGGCCGTGATCTCCCCGGCGCTCAGGTTGCGCTCGAGCCCCATGGTGCCG
>JBGOVO010000065.1:0-13844 GCA_041478145.1 Methylomirabilia bacterium | reverse complement strand
CTCTTGCCGTCGGTGCGGCGCTTGAGCTCCCACTGGCCGCGGCGCGCGAGCACGTCGAAGAAGGCGTTGGGCACGCGCACGCTGTTGTTGGAGTTCTGGCCGGAGACCGTGTAGTAGGCCTCGCTGTCCCAGTCGGTGTCGTACTCCGGGAAATGGATCTCGCGCACGCCCTGGGCGGCCAGGAGCAGCACGCGGTGGATGTAGCCCTCGGGGACCAGCGCCGCGCGCGCCTCCCGCACCGCCGAGCGCAGGGCGGGGTTCTTGCGCGGGTCGGCCTCGACGCCCGCCGGCGTGCGCACCGCGGCCAGGACCGCCTGGAGCCGCCGCTTGGTCATGCGCGAGCCGCTCACCAGCGCCGCCACCTTCTGCTCCTCCACCACCTTCCACCGGATGAAGTTGAGGATGTCCGGGTGGTCGAGGTTGAGGATCACCATCTTGGCGGCCCGCCGGGTCGTGCCGCCCGACTTGATGGCGCCCGCCGCGCGGTCGCCGATCTTCAAGAAGGACATCAGACCGGAGGACTTGCCGCCGCCCGAGAGCGGCTCGTTCTCGCCGCGCAGGCTGGAGAAGTTGGTGCCGCTGCCCGAGCCGTATTTGAAGATGCGGGCCTCGCGCGTCCAGAGGTCCATGATGCCGCCATCGTTGACCAGATCGTCGGAGACGGACTGGATGAAGCAGTTGTGGACGATGACATTGTTGGAGAGGTACTGCCCGCTCTCGGTCTGGATGTCGAACACCGGCTGCATCCCCACGCACTCCACCCGCACCACCGTCTCGTCCCGCAGCGCGGCGAGCCGCTTACCCGCGAACTGGTCGGAGCAGGCGGTGTCGAGCTTCTGGCGCTTGTCGTCGGAGACGAAGCCGATCAGGTCCCGGAAGCGGGTCCGCGCCTCCGCGTGGACGATCGAGATGACGTAGGGCGCGCGGCGGCTCTCCCGGGTCTCGGATCCACGCCCGAGCTTCGCGTAGATGCCCAGGTTGAGCAGGAGGGCCTGCACCCCGTGCCCCAGCGCGGCCGAGATGGTGCTGAGCGTGACGTCGGCCAGGCGGGCCCAGTACGACCGCAGCCGCACCGTACCCTGGGCCTGGAAGAGGGCGCCCAGGTAGGCGGCCTGGGCCTCGCGGCCGGCCCGCACGATCATGGCCGGCACCGCGTGGTCGGCGCTCGAGCGGAGCAGGCCGTACTTGTCCACGAAGGGCCGCAGCCGCTCGCCATAGAGGCGGATCCGGTGGATATCGAGCCCCGGGGTGCGCGTCTCCATGGAGCGGACGTGGTAGTGCACCCCATCGAAGACGCGGTGCACGCGCTCGACGATGAAGTCGAGCTCGTCCTTGTCGATGGTGGTGAACTCGACGGCCAGGCTGTGGTCGGTGCCGAGGCCGTCCTGGCCCACGAAGCCGTCGGCCTGCAGCCATCCCACCAGCGCCGCTTCGTCGATCTCGCCGTGGTGCGAGTCCTTGCGCACGTCGGTCCGCGTGGACAGGCGGAGGGCCGCGCCCGGCTCCACCTCATCCACCCGACGCCAGGCGCCCACGCCGTTGGCGATCGCGTACACCAGGTGATCGCCGGTGGCCTCGACCGCCACGCCGTTGCGGAGCTCGATGCGGAAGACCGCCTTCTCCCCGCTCTCCTTGACCGCCACCACCCGCGTCGTGCCGGCGCCCTCGTCGCGGCCGTCGTAGACCTCGAGGCCGACCTGGTTCTTGGTCACGATCTGCCCGATCGGCATGGGCCCTTCGGGCGTCGAGACCAGGGCGTGATAGGGCTGGCAGGCATGCGGCTGCGGCCGCTCGTACGCGGAGCTGGCCCGCGTGAGGATGCCGGTGTCGGGATCCACGTAGTGATGACCCTGGGCCGGGCCGGCGAGCCCGTAGGCGTAGTTGAGCCCGGTATTGAACCACTGCGGCGAGTTGGGGGCCGCGACCTGGGCCGCCAGCATGTGGCAGAGCTCGTCGTAGAAGGCCCGGGCATCGGAGGGGGTGTCGAAGTAGCCGTACTTCTCCCCCCAGTGCATCCAGCAGCCCGCCAGCCGGTGGAACACCTGCCGGGCGTCCCGCTCCCCGCCCAGGACCGGCCGGCCGTCCCGGTCGAGCAGCGGCTTGCCGTCCGGGGCGTATTGAGGCACACCCGACTTCCGGAAGTACTTCTGGGCCAGGATATCCGTGGCCACCCCGGACCACCCGGACGGTACCGAGATCCCATCTTGGCGGAAGACCGTGGAGCCATCGGGATTCTTGATCTCCGAGACTCGCTGGTCGAACTGCATCCCCCCGTAGGGACTCTGGCCTTCCTTGGTGAACCGCCGGGCGACTCTCATGAGCTCCTCCTAGGGAACACTGGCCAAACCACGACCGCTGATCGATCCATGGACACGAACGGCTTCAACCGGGAAAGGCGGGCTGGGCTGACGCGAGGGCGTCGGGTCTCGGAACCGGCCGATGTGCACGTGTGTTCATATATCTAGTGTGTGTTTGAAAACGGACCCCAACATATTGCGCACGTCGAAGCCCTGTCAACAAAAAAAGACTGCACGAGTTGCACGCATCGCGTCAGGCGGGGCGGGGGAAGCGGGTGGGCTCCGGGCTCTCGGGACACCTGAGCCCGGCGACGGCCGAACCGGGCGGCTAGTAGGGCGCGGGGCTCTTGATCATGTTGTCGCGGCGCTGAAGGTAGCCGTTCCGCACCGCGCTGTAGAGGTCCACCGTGGTCTCTTCGAAGCCCTGGTACAGGTCGAGATTGAGCGAGCGGTCGTTGATCGCGTTGCCGATCTTCATCCCGAGCCGGGTCCAGATGAAGGGCAGCACATAGCTCAGCGGGTCCATGGCGCCGTCCACCGCGGTGCCGATGCCGTCCCGCACGGTGAGCGGCGGCAGGAGCGGCAGCACCAGGAAGGGCCCGGGGCCGATGCCCCAGATGCCGAGCGTCTGACCGAAGTCCACCCGGGTCTTCTGCAGGCCGAACTCCTGCTTGGCGATGTCGAAGAGCCCGCCGATCCCGAGCGTGCTGTTGATCAGGAAGCGGCCCACCTCGGCGCCCGCGCCCTTGGGCCGCCACTGCAGCAGGTTGTTCACGACGCGCTGGACGACCAGGAGGTTGTCGAAGCCGCTGTCGATCATCTGCTGCATCCGGTCCGGCATCACGAAGTTGTAGCCCTTCGCCACCGGCTTGAGCACGTACCGGTCGAGGTTGTAGTTCAGCGAGAACATCTTCTCGTTGAACGGCTCCCACGGGTCGTACTCCTCCAGGATGCCGTCGGCGGGGACCACCGGATCGCCGGCGCGCGCCTGGGCCAGCATCGGGCCGGTCACCTGGCTGACCAGGAGCGGAGCCAGGGAGGCGACCAGGTAGGAGGGCTGCGCGCCCGCCCGGATCGGCTCGAAGGAGGCCGGGGAGAAGGCCACCGTGGCGGCGAGCATCTGCTCGCCCGCGCGCGGCTCGACGACGGCACCGGTGGGCTGCTGGTCGGGGGCGAGCGCGGCGGCGACGGGATCGGCCGGATCGGTCGGCGCGGAGGTGGCCGCGCGCAGCGACTCGCTCTGGAGCCCGCCCGACAGCGTGCCGCAGCCGCCGACCGCGATGGCCGCGACCGCCAGCCACAGCGCCGCGTGTCGCCTGCCGAATCCGAGACGCACCGTCTGTCTCCCTCGTGAGTGCGGGCTACTGTGGGTCATGGGCTCGCTGGCCGAGGCCGACGCGGCCCGGCACCCTGGGGGCAAGCCTAGTGCCAGAGCGCATCACGAGCCAGCATAGGACATCGAGCGCCGTTCTTTCAAGCACTTTCCCTGTGACAGGGTGCCGCGGCGAGCCCCCACCTATTGACGCTCCCGGAGCCGTTGACAGGCCGCGCCGGTCGGGATTAGATGCTGGCGCTGTCGCGGGATTCCGCAAGACGGGTTCGAGAAAGGCGGCCGGCAATGATCGAGCTGACGTTGGAGATGGCGGCGCGCGCGGAGCACGTCGCCCGGGAGAAGGCCAGGGCTCTCGGCACCGCGATGACGATCACGGTGGTGGACGAGGCGGGGCGACTCGTCCTGTGCACTCGGGGCGACGGGACCGGGTTCTTCACTCCGGAGACCTCGCGGGCCAAGGCGGTGGCCGCCGCGAACTTCCGCATGTCGACGGCCGAGCTGGCCGAGCGCGTGCAGAAGGGCGCCCCGTTCTGGACGCACGTGTCGAGCGCGATCCCCGGCCAGATCCTGGCCAGCCACGGGGCGGTGCCCATCGTGGTGAAGGGGCGCGTCATCGGCGCGATCGGCTGCGGGGGCGGCACCGGCGAGCAGGACCACGAGTGCGCCGCCGCGGGCGCGGCCGCGCTCGTCTGAGGCGCCGCGTCCTAGCATCGCACGAGCGCGTCGAGGACCGTGCAACCCTCGCCGCGCCGGCCCACCAGCACGGGGTTGAGGTCGATCTCGCTCACCGATGAGGCGAGCCCGCGCGCGGCCTCGCCGAGCAGGCGGAGGAGATCGACCGCGGCGGGCAGATCGAGCGGCGCGCTGCCGCGCACGCCGTCCCAGAGCGCGCCGATCCGCAGGCCGCGCAGGGCCTCCTCGGCGGCGGCCGCGTCGATCGGTGGCAGCAGCAGCCGGAAGTCGCGCAGCACCTCGATGAGCACGCCGCCCGAGCCGACCAGCACCACCGGGCCGAACACCGGGTCGGTCTTCACGCCGAGCGCCAGCTCCAGCGCGCCGCGGGCCTGGCGCTGGACGACGAAGCCGTCGAGGGCGGCGCCGGGCGCCCGCGCCCGCACCTCCGTCTCGATGCGCCGGCAGGCCTCCGCGACCGCCGCGCGGTCCGGCAGCCCGAGGGCCACCCCGCCCACGTCCGACTTGTGGGGCAGGGCAGCGGCGCAGACCTTGACCACCACCGGATAGCCCAGCTGGTCCGCCGCGTCGGGCGCCGCCGCGGCCGCGGTGACGAACACCGTGTCCACCAGCGGCAGCCCGAACGGGGCGAGCATCTGCTGGCTCTCCCATTCGTTGAGGAACGGCTGCCCGGCCCGGCCCGCGGGCCGGGGCGGCGCGGCGGGTGGCGGCGGGGGTGTCGCGGTCGCGCGCTCGAGCCAGCGCGGGCGGCGCGCGGTCGCCCGCGCGAGACAGGCGAGCGAGCGGAGGGCCACGCTGGCGTCCTCGAAGGCGAGCACGCCGCCGGCGCGGAAGGCGTCCACCACGGGCCGCTGCGGGCAGCTCACCGCGACGACCTTGCGCGTACGCTCGGCCACGGACGCCACCTCCGAGACGAGCCGGCCGAGGTCGGTCGCCGCGCCGAGCAGCGCGATCTGGAAGACGATGGCGTCCACGCCGGGATCGGCCTCGAGCGCGGGCAGCACGCGCAGCAGCATGTCGGGGTCGGTGAGCATCTGGGCGGTGAGATCGACAGGATTGGCGGCCGCCGCGAAGTCGGGCAGGGCCGCGCGCAGTATCGCCGTCGTCGCCGGGGTGAACTCCGCCGGGACGAGACCGAGGTCGACGCACAGATCCACGGAGAGCACGCCGAGCCCGCCCGAGTTGGAGAGGATGGCCACGCGCCGCCCCGCCTCGCGGTAGTGGAGAAACGCCTGGGGCAGGGCCAGCAGCTCGGCCGGATCGGCGCAGCGGATCGCGCCCCAGTCCGCGAACACCGCGTCGTAGACCGCGTCCTCACCCGCGAGCGCGCCGGTGTGCGACGAGGCGGCGCGGCGGCCCACCGCGCTGCGGCCCGACTTGAGCACGAAGACGGGCACGCCGAGCCGATGGGCGCGGGCGAGCGCGTGGCGGAAGCGCCCGGCGTCCTTGATGTCCTCGAGATAGGAGAGCGCCACGCGCGTCTCCGGATCCTCGACCACCTCGGCCAGGATCTCCGCCGCCTGCACGTCGGCCTCGTTGCCGGTGCTCACCCAGTAGTTGAGCCCGAGGCCGGCGGCGCGCGCCATCTCGTAGATCATCCCGGCCATGGCTCCGCTCTGGCTCACCATGGCGATCGGCCCGGTCGCGAGCCCGGGGTCGAGGAAGGGCGAGGCGAAGGTGGCGACCAGGCGCGAGGGCAGGTGGGCGAAGCCCTGGCAGTTGGGCCCGATGATGCGCAGGCCTGTCCGCTCGGCCAGCGCGCGCAGCCGCGCCTGCGCGGCGCGGCCGGCGTCGCCCACCTCGGCGAAGCCGCTGCTGAACACGATGGCCGCGCGGATGCCCTTGGCCGCCGCCGCTTCGAGCGACTCCTCCACACGCTCGGCAGGCACGACGATGATGGCCAGGTCGACCTCCTCCGGGATCGCGGCGACGGAGGGGAAGGCGGGCAGGCCCTGGACGGTGGCGCGCGCGGGATTCACCGGGAACACGCGCCCTCCGTAGCCGTGACGGAGCAGGAAGGCGAGCGGCCGGCCCCCGATCTTGACCGGATCGTCGGACGCGCCCACGACCGCGATGGCGCGAGGCCGGAACACCGCGCTGAGCCCGCTCACGGGCTCGGAGTATAGCGTATGATCTGCCGCAGGCATGGCGCGCTGGGATCGCCGATTCGCGCTCGTCGTCGCGGTCAGCCTCGCGGTGGTGGTGGGCCTGGGGGCGGGCCTCGCGACGGAGGTCGGCCGGCCCTATCCCGGGTTCTTCTTCGCCATCGACTACCACATCGCGCCGGTCGAGCCGGCCGCCCGGGCGGCCGGACTGCGATGGGGCGACCGTGTCGTCGGCGTGGACGGGCAGTCGCCGCTCGCGCTCATGCCGCGCGTGCGGGCCGCGGCCGGCCCCGTCCACTACGAGGTCGAGCGCGACGGCCGTCGTTTCGCGGTGGACCTGGCGCCTCAGCCCTTCGCGTGGGCCACCTTCTTCGGTCACTTCGGGGGCTATTTCCTCGTCTCGGCCCTCATGCTGGCGGTGGGCGTGGCCGTCTACCTCCAGAATCCCGTTGCCGCGCCGAACCGGCGCTTCCTCCTCTACATGTGTCTCTGGGCCCTGTCGAACGTGGCGGTGCCCGATGCCACGCTCAGCCCCGACAAGTACGGCGCCGCCCTCGTCGGGTTCGTGCCGACGCTGCTGTCGGTCCACGGCTGGATCCTCTTCCTCACCTATCCGGTGAATCCGGCCCGCGAGGCCTGGCTCGCTCGGCATCGGATCATCCCCGCGCTGTACCGGGCCGCGGGGGCGGTGGGGATCACGCTGTCGCTGGTCTTCGGCGTGGTCTACGTGCTCGCCCCGGAACGGCTCGTGGACGGCTGGCTCTACCCGGGCGCGCTCGGCTTCCAGCTCACCCTGGCCGCCGTCTCGTTCCCGATCAAGATCGCGGCGCTGCTCGACACCCGCCGCCGCGCCGTCTCCCCGCTCGTCAACCAGCAGACGGGCGTGCTCCTGCTCGGCATCGGGCTGGGACTCGGCTGCTGGCTCACGCTGATGCTGGGGCCGCTCTCCTTCCTCTACGAGAGCCCGCTGGATCCGCAGGTGGGCTCGGCCCTGATGCTGCTCTACCCGGCCGCGATCGGCTACGCCACCGTGCGCTACCGCCTGTTCGACGCCACCGTGGTCATCCGCCGCTCGGTGATCTACACGGGTCTGGCCGGCCTGATCACGGGCGCGTACGCGCTGCTCCTGGCCGGGACCAACGCGCTCCTGGCCCAGGCCGACCTCACGCGCTCGCCCTGGTTCTCGGCCGCGTTCATGTTCCTGGTGGCCCTCCTCTTCAATCCGCTGCGCGAGCGCGTGCGCCGGACGGTGGACCGGACGTTCTTTCGCGAGCGCTCCGACTACGTGCAGGCGATGCGGGCGCTGGCGCGCTCGCTGTCGAGCCTGCTCGATCTCGACGAGATCACCCGGCGCCTCACCACCACCATCGAGTCCTCCATGCACGTCCGCGCGGCCCGCCTCCTGGTGGACGGCCTCCCCACCGACGTCGTCACCGCTCTGGAGGTCGCCCCCGGCGCGCTCTCCCGCTACCAGCTCGCCGCCGATCCCCGCTTCGCGGCCGCCGGCGCCGCCGCGCTCGGGGCCTACCACGCCCTCGGCGCGGAGGTGGTGGTGCCGCTGCGCTTCCAGGCGTCGCTGCGCGGGCTCCTGGTGCTGGGGGCGAAGCGCTCGGAGGCCGCCTATACCGGCGAGGATCTCGAGATGCTGGAGGCGCTGGCCGATCAGGCCGCGGTGGCGGTGGCCAACGCGGAGGCGCACCGCCAGGTGCTCGACTACGCCCAGCAGCTCGAGCGCAGCCTCCTGATCCGCGGCAGCCTCGCCAAGTTCGTGCCGCGGCGGGTCCGCCAGCTCATCGAGGAGTCGCCGGAGGCGCCGTCGCTCGACAAGCGCGAAACCGACGTGAGCGTGCTCTTCGCCGACATCAGCGGCTATACGCGCCTGTCCTCGCGGCTCCAGCCCGACGACCTGGGCGCGCTCGTCGAGCGCTACTTCGGCGCCTTCCTCGACGAGATCGTCAAGCACGGCGGCGACGTCAACGAGACGGCGGGCGACGGCCTGATGGTGATCTTCCACGAGGGCGAGCACGCCCGCGCGGCGGTGGACGCGGCGCGGGCCATCCACCGGCGCGCGGCCGAGATCGGCGCGGAGCTGGCGGACCGCTTCGATCCGGTGGCCATGCACGTGGGGGTGAACACCGGTCCCGCGCTGCTCGGCGCCACCAAGATCGAGGGCAGCGCGGGCACCCGCTGGACCTACACCGCCTCCGGCATGACCACCAACATCGCCGCGCGCCTGGCCGCCCAGGCGGGCGACGGCGAGATCGTGATCAGCGAGACCACGCGGGCGCGCCTCGGCCCCGAGCTGCCGGTCGAGGACCTCGGGGTGCGCGAGCTGAAGAACGTCGACACCCCGCTCCGCCTGTTCCGGCTCCGGTAACGTGCTTCGGCGCGATCGGGGCTTGACAGCCCCTCGCGGTGGCCCCCACGATTCGGGCCTCGGGGGCCGGACCGAGGCCAGTGAGCCCACCTGACACGAGGGGGGCGCCCGCCCGTGCGCAGGCGCGTGAGGTCATGCCCATAGAGCAGTTCGAGCGCGACGGGATCCTGCACATCGTCGACTCCGGCACCGTCACCCGCGAGGAGTTCGAGGCGCACACCAGGGCCCGGCTCGACGAGGCGGAGGCCAGGACCGAGCGGGTGCCGAATCGCCTCGTCGATCTGACCCGCGTGACGCGGCTCGAGAGCACGTTCAACGACATGCTGACCTTCGCGGATGGGCGGCGAACGCGGCGGTTCAAGAACCCGTTCAAGGTCGCGGCGGTGGCGTACGATCCGGCACGACGGGCTTCGCGGAGATGTACCAGGCGCTGAAACGACAATCCGCAGACGACGACCCAGGTGTTCTTCGACCGCGACACCGCGCTCGGCTGGCTCGCGGAGTAGTGGGCGGGAGGAGGCGAGAGATCGCGTGACCTAGCCGAGTGTGCCCCGACGCCATCCGACCGGAAGGAGGCCGCCATGCCCACGACGACGCGCCGCCAGTGTCTCCGTGCCACCGCGACCGCCAGCGCCGCGCTGGCCCTACCGCGCCCCCGCGTATGCCCAGAAGCGCGAGCTGAGCTTTCTCTCCTCAAGAAGCAGGACAACCCGGTGGGGATCGCGGTCAGCCACTGCGGGGACGCGAACTCCACGTTCCGGGCGGTGTCCTGGTGCTACGGCGGCCGGGTGCTGGAGCCGGACGGCAAGACGCCCGGGATCGTCTCCGATCGGACCGCCCAGGTGATCGAGTGGTACAAGGAGCTCTACCGGGACGCGATGGAGGCCGAGGTGCTGTCGTGGGACGACTCGTCCAACAACCGCTTCATCCTCTCCGGCAAGGGCTCCTGGATCCACAACCCGATCAGCCCCTACAACACCGCGCTCGCCGGCAAGATGCCGATCGCGGACGACATCAACCATCACCCGAGCCCGAGCGGGCCGGCGGGCGTCCACTCGGCGCCGGGCATCAATGCGCTCGGCATCTGGAAATTCTCCCGGAACCAGGAGCGGGCGAAGGAGTTCATCCAGTTTGGGAACTTCGACGCCTGGGTGGTCGCCTCCAACGCGTTCAACCAGCCCCCGCTCCGGGACCTGGCCGACCATCCGATCTGGGTGAAGAACCCGAAGTTCGCGATGCTCCCGCGAGAGGCGGAGTACGCGCACCCGCGCGGCTGGCCCGCGAAGCCGAACGACGCGGTGCGAAGGATCGAGAACAACTACGTGCTGCCCGACATGGTGGCGAAGGCGATCAACGGCATGCCCACCCGGCGCGTCATGGAGTGGGCCCAGGACCAGGTCGTCCAGGCGGTGAAGGGTCAGCTCAAGGCCGCGGGCGCATGAGGCACTGCGCTCAAAACGGCGTGAGGGCCAGGTGAAGGCCCCCTCACTGTGAAGCCCCTCACCCTACCCTCTCCCCGGAGGGGAGAGGGTGAGACGTCAGCGGGAGATGGTGAGGCGCTCGCGGCCGTAGTTGTCGTCGTCCACCCAGAGGCGTCCTTCGGCGAAGCGCGTGGAGCGGAAGGGGGCGAGGTCCACCGTGCGCGGCTTGCCCTCGAGCACCCACTCGGCCAGGCACTTCCCGATGGCGGGCGACGTCTTGAAGGAGGTCCCGGAATCGCCCAGCATCACGTAGAGGCCCTCGACCGACGGGATGCGGTCGATGATCGGCCGCCCGTCGGGGCTCATCATGATCATCCCGGCCCACCCGCCGCGCATCGTGGAGTCCGCGAAGAGCGGCAGCCGGTGGGCCAGCCGCTCGCGGCAGAGCGCCACGTAGCCCTCGTCCACGCCCTCGTGGAGCTTGTCCGGGTCGCCGCCGTAGGCGGCGCCCAGCTCGACGCCGATCAGGGTGAGGCAGCCGTCCACCGGACGGATCCAGGCCTTCTGGCCCGCGTCGATCACCACCGGGTGCTTGCGCGCGAGCGAGGCCGGCCAGCGGAAGAGCGAGACCTGGATGCGGAAGGGCTGGAGCCCGAAATCGAGCCCGAGCGGATCGAGCAGCGGCTGGCCCCAGGCCCCGGGCACCAGCACCACGACCGGGGCCTGCACGCGGCCGCCGGCCGTCTCGACGCCGGTGACCCGCCCCCGCTCCGTCAGGATCCGGGTGACATGACACCCGTTTTCGATGGTGACGCCCATGCGCTGCGCGGCGGCCGCGAAGGCGTAGGCGGTGGCGCTCGGATCGGCGTAGCCTGAGCCGGGCTCCCAGGCGGCGGCGCCGATGTCGTCGGCGCGGCATTCGGGGAACAGGGTTTCGATCTCCTCGCGCGAGACCTCGCGCGTGTCGACGCCGAGGCGCTGCTGGCGGGCCAGGTTGCGGCGCAGCGCGGCCTCGTAGCCGGGCGGCACGAGCTGGAGAAAGCCCGGCGTCTCGAAGCCGCACTCACCCCCGACGATGGACGTGAAGTCGCGGAAGATCTTCAGGCTCTCGATCGCGAGGCGCGACTCGTGCTCGTTGGTGTAGTGCATGCGCACGAGCGCGCCGGACTTGCCGGTGGCGCCGGCGGCCACGTGCCGGCGCTCGAGCAGCCGGACGTTCCTGGCGCCCATGCTCGCGAGGTGGAACGCGGTGCTGGTCCCGTTGGCGCCGCCGCCGATGATGACGATGTCCGCGGTCGAGCTCATGGCGTTGGATTCTGTCATGTTTGGGCGCGGTTCGCCACCGAGCGCCCGGCTTGACAGGGTGGGGGGAAACCCCTATAAATGACGCACCGCGAGCGGCCTCCGTCGTCCGCCGCGGTATCCAGACGGAGACCTGAAGCACCTCGAACTGAGGAGGAGCCAACGCAATGGAACTGACCCGACGCGACCTGCTCAAGGGAGCGGCAGCCCTCGGCGCCGCCGCCGCGGTGGACCTGACCGCGGGCGGAGCCGCCCAGGCCCAGACCACCCAGAAGAAGGAGCTGGTCACCGCCCAGGCGGGCGACATCTCCAAGTTCGACCCGCACTTCAGCACCTCGTCGAACGACATCCGCGTGTCGTTCAACCTCTTCGACAATCTCACGAGTCGCCATCCGGACGGCAAGCTCTACCCGGGCCTCGCCACCGAGTGGAAGCTCGAGGCGCAGACCACGTGGCGGTTCAAGCTGCGCCAGGGCGTCAAGTTCCACAACGGCGACGCCTTCACCTCCGCCGACGCCAAGTTCAGCGTCGAGCGCACCTATGACCCGGCCGCGAAGACCATGGTGGCCACCGCGCTCGCCACGATCGAGAAAGTGGAAGCGCCGGATCCCTCGACGCTCGTGATCACCACCAAGAAGCCGGACCCGCTGCTGCCCGCGCGCCTGGCGTTCTACGGCGGTCAGATCGTGCCGAAGAAGTACCTCGAGTCCGTCGGCAACGACACCTTCAATGCCAAGCCCGTCGGCACCGGCCCGGTGAAATTCGGGTCCTGGGTCAAGGACGACAAGGCGGTGCTGGAGGCCAATCCGGACTACTGGGGCGGCAAGATCGACATGGACCGCTGGACCATGCGGCCCATCCCGGAGACGGCGCCCCGCATCGCCGCCCTGCTCAAGGGCGAGGTCGACATCATCACCCAGCTCCCGCCCGACCAGGGCGAGCGCGTGGCCGGCAACGCCTCGACGCGGGTGGCCGGCGCGCTCTACGCGGGACTCTATGTGCTCGCGGTCAACAGCAAACGGCCCCCGCTCGACAACCCGCTCGTCAAGCAGGCGCTGTCGATGGCCATCGACCGCGAGGCGATCGTGAAGGAGCTGTGGCGCGGGCGCGGCATCGTGCCCAACGGGCCCATCGCCAAGGGTGACAACCACTTCGACGCGAGCCTGCCCGCGCTGGCCTACAGCCCGGCCGAGGCGAAGGACCGGTTGAAGAAGGCCGGCTACAAGGGCGAGGAGATCTTCATCGAGACCACGGTGGCCTACGTGGCGCAGGACAAGGCGATGTCGGAAGCCATCGCGGCCATGTGGAAGGACGTGGGCGTCAACGTGAAGGTCGAAGTCATCGAGTACTCGGTGCGCGCCCAGAAGAATCGCGAGAAGAGCTTCAAGGGCGTGTTCTGGTCCGATCCGACCTCCACGCTCGGCGATCCCGACGGCATGATGTGGCGCCTGCTCGGCCCCGGCGGGCCGCAGGACTACTGGCGGGAGGCGAAGTTCGACGAGCTGGGCAACTCGGCGCGGTTCAGCGTGGACGAGCGGTTCCGGGGGGGGGCCTACAAGGAGATGACCAAGATCTTCCTGGAGAACCTGCCGTGGCTGCCGGTCATCCAGCCCTACGAGGACTACGGGCTGCAGAAGCACGTGGAGTTCACGCCGAACCCGAACCAGCAGTTCGAGCTGCGCCGCTTCAACTTCAAGTTCCGTCGCGCGTAGCCCGACCGTCCTCACCGCCCCCACTCTCACCCTCTCCCCGAAGGGGAGAGGGCAGAGTGAGGGGGAGGAGAGGTGAGGGGCCCAAGCAATGCGCGGATTCGTTCCCTTCCTCGGCCACCGCCTCTTCCGCGCCCTCATCGCGCTCTGGCTCGTCTCCACGGTCGTCTTCGTGGTCATGCGTCTCTCCGGCGACCCGGTGCCGCTCCTCCTGCCGCCCGACGCGCCTCACAGCGAAATCATGCGCGTGCGCCGCGAGCTCGGGCTCGACCAGCCGCTGCCCGCGCAGTACGTGATCTTCCTGTCGAACCTGGCCCGCGGCGACTTCGGCCGCTCCATCCATTTCCGCGAGCCGGCGTTCAACGTGGTGCGCGGCTACCTGGCCGCGACCCTCGAGCTCGGGCTCAGCGCCTTCTTCCTGGCCGCGCTGGTGGCGGTGCCCATCGGGCTCTTCTCGGCGATGCGGCGCAATACCCTGGTCGACCATGCGGCCATGGGCCTCGCCCTGGTCGGCCAGTCGGCGCCCACCTTCTTCCTGGGCATCCTCTTCATCCTGCTCCTCTCGCTCAAGGCCGATCTCTTCCCGACCTCGGGCCGGGGCGACTGG
>JBGOVO010000086.1:0-12031 GCA_041478145.1 Methylomirabilia bacterium | reverse complement strand
CTGAACGTCTCGGCGCGGGACAAGGCGACGAGCAAGCAGCAGAACATCACGATCACGGCCTCGTCCGGTCTCAGCAAGGATGAGATCGATCGGATGAAGAAGGAGGCCGAAGCCAATGCGGTCGAGGATGCCCGGCAGCGCGAGGGCATCCAGATCAGGAACGACGGCGACTCGCTGGTGTACGGGACCGAAAAATCGCTGCGGGAACATGGTGACAAGGTTTCCGCAGAGCTCAAGCAGGCGACCGAGGCGGCCCTCACGGAGCTTCGGGAGGCGCTCAAGGCCGACGATCTGGACCGGATCAAGAAGGCTCATGGAGCGCTGACCCAGGCCGCGCACAAGCTGGCGGAGGCCATGTACCGCGAGACCGAGGCCAAGGCGCAGCCGGGAGCTGCCGGTGCGCCCGAGCCGGGAGCCGCGGGTGGCGGGGCGGCTCCGAAGGGAGACGTGGTGGACGCCGAGTTCGAGGATTTGGGAGAGAAGAAGTAACGCCGTGGCATTGGACGCGGCTTGAGGAGCGCGGGGCCCGCGCGACAGCGTGTGGCCCCGCGTACGACCATGCGTGACTACTACGCGGTGCTCGAGGTGGGCGCGGGAGCGACGACGGCGCAGATCCGTCGCGCCTATCAGCGTCTGGCACGCCGCTATTCCCCCGACGTCAACTTCTGGGAGCGTGATGCGCAAGCGCTGTTCGAGGAGATCGCGGAAGCCTATCGTATCCTGAGCGATCCGACCGCGCGCACGGTCTACGATCGTCAGGGCACTCGTCAGGCTCGGCGGCCCCGATCGGGTTCGACGGCCCGCCCACGAGGTGGACGGCGGGGAGACGACGCGCATGTCCCCCTTGAGCTCTCGTTCCAGCAGGCCGTCGCCGGTGTCGAGGTGGATGTTCCCATCGATCGACTCGGCCCATGCGAGACGTGTCGCGCGACCGGCGCGGCCCCCGGGGCCGAACCGATCGTCTGCTCGCACTGTGGAGGGCTGGGGACAGTCTGGAGTGAGGGCGTACCGGCCGGGGAGACTTGTCCGGCCTGTGACGGTGCTGGCGCGCGGGTGGCCGAGCCCTGCTCGGCCTGCCGCGGGCGCGGGGTCGCGCTCAGCCGGGAGCTGATACACGTCGTGCTGCCCCCCGGGATGGATACCGGGGGCCAGCTTCGCATGTCCGGAGAGGGTCACTCGGGTCCGTTCGGCGGGCCCCGCGGCGATCTGCTCGTCATCGCCCGGGTCCATGAGGATCCGAGATACACGCGAAAGGGCGACAATCTCTACTGCGAAGTGCCGCTCTCCTTGGTGGAAGCGGTGTTGGGTAGCCGGATCCGGGTCCGGGGAGTGGACGGACCGGTGGACCTGGTGATCCCGCCCGGGACACAGGGTGGGCAAACCTTCCGGCTGCGCGGCAAGGGCGTCCGGCGCTTGGCGGGTGACGGCCGCGGGGACTTGTATGTCACCACGCGGGTCGAGATCCCGCGCGGCCTCGACCCGCGGATGCAGGAGATGTTCCGGGAGATTTCGCGGCTGCTGCCCGCGCGGCCCGACCTCATCGCCCCCGGGAGTGCTCGCGAATGACCGACCGGAGCCGGCCGCTGTACATGATCGGCGTCGTCGCGGAGATGGTGAAGATCCACCCCCAGACCCTTCGAATGTACGAGAAGAAGGGGCTGATCCGCCCGAGCCGCACGGAGGGCAAGACGCGGATGTACTCCGCCGAGGATGTCGAGGAGATCGGCCGCTTGACCCGACTCGCCCGCGACCTCGGCGTGAATCTCGCAGGCATCGAGATCATCCTAAAGATGAGACGCCGGATGCTCGACATGCAGGCGCGGATCGAGGAATTGACCGACCACGTGCGGAGCGACATGGCGGATTCGCGGGATGAGGCGCGACGCGGCAAGAGCGAAGCGCTCGTCCGGGCGGCGTCCAGCCAGCTCTCGCCCGTTGATCTCTTCTGACACGAAAGGACGGCCATCACCATGGCAGACGATAAGGTGTCCACCGGGAGCGCGGACCCGCTGAGCGCGGGCGCTCCTATTCCGGAGCAGGTGCCCATCCTGCCGTTGCGAGACACCGTGCTCTTTCCGCAGTCCGCCCTGCCGCTCGGAGCAGGGCGCGAGTCATCCGTGCGGCTGCTCGAGGACGTCGTCCGGGGCGGGCGCCTGATCGGTGTCTTCACCCAGCACGATCCGGCCATCGAGGATCCCCAGCAGGCGGATCTGCATCGGGTCGGCACGCTGGCCACCGTCCACAAGGTGCTGAAGCAGCCGGACGGGACCGTCCGGCTGGTCGTCCAGGGCCTGCACCGGATCCGCATCGTCGAGATGGCGCAGGTGCGGCCCTATCTGACCGCGCGGATCGCCGAGGTACCCGAGCTCTCCCCTCCGACGGGTGACCTCGAGACCGAGGCGCTGGCGCGGAACGCGGTGAACCTGTTCCGGCAAGTGGTCGAGCTGTCGCCGATGTTACCCGACGAGCTGGCGACAGTCGTGCAGAACGTCACCCAGCCCGACCGGCTGGGGGATCTCATCGCCGCCACCCTGCCCGTTCTCACGACCCAGGCGAAGCAAGAGCTGCTGGAGACGCCCGACGTCAGGGCGCGCCTGGCCCGGCTCGTCGCGGTGCTCACCAAGGAAGCCGAGGTGCTGGCCCTCGGATCCAAGATCCAGTCCCAGGTCGAGTCGGAGGTCGGCCGCAGCCAGCGCGAGTACTACCTGCGCGAGCAGCTGAAGGCGATCCAGAAGGAGCTCGGCCAGACGGACGAGCGCACGCAGGAGCTGGACGACCTGCGGGCCAAGATCGAGGCGGCCGGGATGACCGAGGAGGCCAAGAAGGAAGCCCTCCGCGAGCTGGACCGCCTCGGGAAGATGCCGCCGGCGGCCGCCGAGTACACGGTGGCGAGGACCTACCTCGACTGGCTGCTGGCTCTGCCGTGGAGCAAGCAGACGACCGATAATCTCGACATCGCAGAGGCGCGGCGGGTCCTGGACGAGGACCACTCGGGCCTCCAGAAGGTCAAGGAGCGGATCCTCGAATACCTGGCCGTGAAGACCATGCGCCCGGCGGGCAAGGACCCGATCCTGTGCTTCGTCGGCCCTCCCGGTGTCGGCAAGACATCGCTCGGCCGGTCGATCGCGCGAGCGCTCGGTCGGAAGTTCCACCGCATCTCGCTCGGCGGCATGCGGGACGAGGCCGAGATCCGGGGCCATCGGCGGACCTATATCGGCGCCCTCCCCGGCCAGATCATCCAGGGGCTGCGGCGGGCCGAGTCGAAGAACGCGGTGCTCATGCTCGACGAGGTGGACAAGCTCGGCATGGACTTCCGCGGCGACCCGGCGTCCGCGCTCCTGGAGGTGCTCGATCCCGAGCAGAACGTCGCGTTCCGCGATCACTACGTCGACGTGGCGTTCGATCTCTCGAAGATCCTCTTCATCACGACCGCCAACGTGCTCGATACGGTGCCGCCGCCGCTCCGGGACCGGATGGAGATCATCGAGATCGCCGGTTACACGGAGGAAGAGAAGGTCCGCATTGCGCGGATGCACCTGGTGCCGAAGCAAATCGCCGATCACGGCCTGATCGAAGGCGCGCACATCCGGTGGACCGACGCGGCGCTGCGCCTGCTCGTACGCAGCTACACGCGCGAGGCCGGGTTGCGGAACCTCGAGCGTGAGATCGCGGCCATCACCCGGAAGGTCGCCAAGCGGCGGGTCGAGGGCCATGCCGAATCGGTGGAGGTCACCGAAGCGCTCGTCGGCGAGCTGCTGGGGGCGCCGAAGTACTTGCACGAAGAGCTGGAGGAGCGGACGCGTATCCCCGGCGTGGCGGTCGGCATGTCGTGGACGCCCACCGGCGGCGAGATCCTGTTCATCGAGGCGACCCGGATGAAGGGCAGCAAGACGCTCACCCTGACCGGCCAGCTGGGCGATGTCATGAAGGAGTCCGCGCAGGCCGCTCTGTCCTGGGCCCGGTCCCACGTCTCGGAGCTGGGGGTGCGGTCGGACTACTGGGAGACTTCGGACATCCACGTCCACGTGCCCGCTGGCGCGATCCCGAAGGATGGACCGTCGGCCGGTGTCACGATGGTGACAGCGCTCGTTTCCCTAATGACTCAGCGGCCCGTGAGATCGGATCTGGCCATGACGGGCGAGGTGACACTATCTGGCCGAGTGTTGCCGGTCGGCGGCATCAAAGAAAAGGTCCTTGGGGCCAGACGGGCCGGAGTCAGAGTCATTATCTTGCCGAAAAGAAACGAGAAAAACCTCATCGAGGATGTGCCGAGCCAGGTCCGGGAGGGCATGACCTTCCACCTGGTCGATACGGTCGACCAGGTGCTGAATCTGGCCCTGGAAGAGCCGATACCCAAGGGTCCCCGGATCAGGGAGTCGCTGCTCCTAGCCCGAAACTAGACTGTAAGTAGCAGAGAATATGGGAGAAGAGGCCGTCCACTGGACGGCCTCTTGCTCGTTCTGCCCTCCCCTGGCACGTCTCTTGGAGCTTGGTCTCGCGTGCTTACCAAAGGGGTGCTCGCTCTGATGGCAGTCATGGCCGGGATCATCTGGACTCCGGCGGTCGAGGCCGATACATATCGTCTGATCGACAGCGACGGCGTCGTCCACCTGACCAACGCGCCGACCGACCCTCGCTACCGCGGGCTGCCGAGCGTATCGGGCACATCTACCGGCTGGCTCCGCATGTCCGAGACGTCGCGCAACCAATACGCCACCGAGATCAGAGAGATCGCAGCCCGCCACGGGGTGGACCCGACCCTGGTCGAATCCGTGATCCGTGCCGAGTCGGCGTTCAATTCCGCGGCCGTGTCCCGTGCCGGAGCGCGCGGGCTCATGCAGCTCATGCCGAAGACCGCGCTGGCGCTGGGGGTGCGCGACTCGTTCAATCCTCGCGAGAACATCGAGGGGGGTGTCCGCCACCTCCGCTATCTCCTGGACCGATATCCCGGCAACGTGCCGCTCGCCGTCGCCGCCTACAACGCGGGAGAAGGCGCGGTCGACGCGCATCGGGGCATCCCGCCCTACGCGGAGACGCAGCAGTACGTCCAGCGTGTGCTCCAGGGCGGCGCGGCGTGGACCGGACGCAGCGCGCTGCCGCGGTCGGTGTACCGCTACGCCGGACCCAACGGATCGGTCACCTACAGCAATCTCCCGCCGGGTAGTCGCCTCACCGTTTCCCGCTAGTCGCCCGCTCCCGCCGCGTCTGTCGTTCCGTCAGGCTAGACGGGCCGATGCCAGACCAGGTCGAGGAAGCGATCGAGCAGCCCGTCCTTCACGAACATCTCCACCGCATCGCGCGTGCCGCGCTGGTCCATCCCCCAGAGCGCCGCCCGCTTGCCGCGATCCTGGTTCATCTGGATGAACACCTGCTGATCGCGCGTGAAGGCGAGCGGCAGATCCTCGTAGATCTGCGCCGAGAACGCGTTGACCGCCGGACCCCCGATGGAGATGGCCGGGAACATCTCCGCCATCTCCTGATTGAGCATCCACATGTCGGTGACCACGACGGCGCTGCGGTTGTCGGCTCCCTCCCTGCGCGAGTTGATCGCGCGCTTCAGCTCGTAGGCAACGGGCCGATCCTCCTCTTCGGGGAGGATGCCGTAGCCGACCACGAGGAGCACCGTGGTCCGGACGTCGAAGTAGCGGGGCATCAGCGAATCAAGCGCGCCAGCTCCCGGAAGTCATCGGTGTCCGCCTGGCGTAGCAGCTGGAAGAGCACGGTCTCGGTAGTGGTGACGACCGCTCCCGCCTGACGCAGCTGCTCCATGGCCAGGCGCCAGTTGGCCTGGGTGCGCGAGGTGACCGCGTCCGCCACGACGTGGACACCGTACCCTTCGGCCAGAAGATCGAGCGCCGACATCAGCACGCAGACGTGGGCTTCGATCCCGCCCAACAGGATTTGCCGAGCGCCCGTCGCGGTGAGCCGGCCGCGGAAGGTGTCCACGCCCCAGCAGGAGAAGGCGGCCTTCTCGATGGGCTCGAGCCCGGCGGGCAGGGTCTCCTTGAGCTCCTGCAGGGTGTGTCCAAGCCCCTTCGGGTACTGTTCGGTCACCACGGTGGGCAGCTGGAGCCGCCGCGCCGCCGCCGCCAGCACCTTGAGGTTCCGCATCACTTCCTCGCGGTGGTCGGCGTCCATGACCGGAAAGAGCCGCTCCTGCACGTCGATCACGACCAGAGCGGTTCGCTCACGGGCGAGGACCATGGGATGGGACATGGGTACCGGAGCGGGTCGCGCGCTGGCGGGCTGGGTCATCGGGACCTCCGGAGGTGAGGTTCGGAAACCGCCGCCATCCTCTCATATCTCCGGGCATTGGCAAGCCGTGGCCGGCACGGGGCCGGAGTGGTAGGCTGGTCGCGACGCGATGGCCAAGATGCGGGCAGCCGACCCACAGATCACGATCGAGCCCAACCCGAACCGGGTGATCGTCCGGATGGGCAGGGCGATCATCGCCGACTCCACCCGGGCGCTCGTCTTGCGCGCACCGGGGACGCCGGACGTCCAGTACATCCCGCGAGAGGATGTGGACATGACGAGCCTGATTCGCACATCGCACGTCACCCACTGCCCGTACAAGGGCGACGCGGCGTACTGGAGCATCAGGAGCGGCGAGCGCAGCGCGGAGAACGCAGTGTGGAGCTACGAGTCGCCGTACGAGAGGATGGCGCCCATCAAGGGCTATCTGGCCTTCTACCCGGATCGGGTGGACGCCATCGAGGAGATGCCTCGCGGCCGCTAGTCACATTCGACCGTCGTATTCGCAGAAGCCGCCGATCAAGCCGTCCGGATGCCACCATCCCCGATGGCGTTCGCACTGGGCTTGCAGCTCCTCCTGGGTGTAGGTCGGGGGCACCGGCGCGGTGGCACAGCCGTCCAGTACGGCCAGGCCGATCCCCACGAGGGCCGTGCGTCCCCATCCGCTGAAGAGGTCCATACCAAGGACGCTACACCCGGTGACAACATCGGGCTGGTTCTGGGCCAACCCTGCGCGTCGGATCGGTCGTCACCGCACGCGGTCGAGCGTACGGTACTGGATGGCCTCGGAGACGTGCTCGGCCGCGATGGTGTCGGCGCCCGCGAGATCGGCGATGGTGCGGGCGACACGGAGGAGGCGGTCGTGGGCGCGGGCCGAGAGGCCGAGGCGCGTGACGGCCAGGCCGAGCAGGCGCGCGGCGTCGGGGGGCAGCGGACAGAAGCGGCGGGTCTGGCGGCCGGACATCCGAGCGTTCACGTGAGTGGCGGTGCCCGCGAAGCGGGCCGTCTGATGAGCGCGGGCGGCGAGGACGCGCGCGCGAATGACGGCGGAGGCCTCGCCGGTGGTGCTGTCGGTGAGGTCGGCGTGGGGTAGGGTCGGGATATCGAGGTGGAGATCGATGCGGTCGAGCAGGGGACGCGAGAGACGGCCCAGGTAGCGGGCCCGCTCGGCGGGGGAGCACGCGCAGGCGGGGAGGGTCGGACAGCCGCGACGGCAGGGGTTGGCGGCGGCCACGAGCTGGAAGCGGGCGGGGAAGCTTGCGGTCCCGGCGGCGCGGGAGACCACGACGCGGGCATCTTCGAGGGGCTGGCGGAGCGCCTCGAGGACGCGTTGGGAGAACTCGGGGAGCTCGTCCAGGAAGAGCACGCCGTGATGGGCGAGGCTGATCTCGCCCGGGTGGGGGACTCCGCCGCCGCCGATCAGGCCGGCCTCCGAGGCCGTGTGGTGGGGACTGCGGAACGGGCGCGCGGTGAGGAGTCCATGCTCGGCCGGGAGCAGTCCCGCAACGCTCCAGACGGTGGACGCCTCGATCGCTTCCTCCAGCGACAAGGGCGGCAGGATGGACGCCACCCGGCGGGCGAGCATGGTCTTGCCGGTGCCGGGCGGGCCGATCATCAATACGTTGTGCGCGCCGGCGGCGGCGATCTCGACTCCCCGCTTGGCGTGAGCGTGGCCGCGCACGTCGGCGAAGTCGAGCCCGTCGCCGTCGGCGGGCGCCGAGAGCGTGGCGCGGTCCACGCTCACCGGGGGGATCTGCCGCTCGCCGTTGAGGTATTCGACGGCGTCGTGCAGGGTGGCGATGGCAATGGCCTCGACGCCCGCGACCACGCCCGCCTCGGCGGCGTTGGCGGCGGGCACGAGCAGCGGCGCGAAGCCCTCCCGGCGGGCGTGCAGCGCGACCGGCAGGATGCCGCGCACCGGCCGCACGCTCGCGTCGAGCGACAGTTCGCCCACCACCAGCGCGCGCTCCAGGCGGCCCGGCTTCACGAGCCCGGTGGCGCAGAGGATGCCCACCGCCATCGGCAGATCGAAGGCCGCGCCCTCCTTGCGGAGGTCGGCGGGGGCCAGGTTGACGGTGATCCGGTCGATAGGGAACTCGAAGCCGGCATTGCGGATGGCGGCCCGCACGCGGTCGCGGCTCTCGCGGACCGTCGAATCCGGGAGGCCGACCGTGGTGAAGGAAGGCAGCCCGGACGTCACGTCCACCTCGACGAAGACGGTGGCGGCCTCGATGCCGGTCAGCGTGGCGGAGCGCACGCGCGCGAGCACGGGCCCAGTGTGGGAACACCGCCGCGGCCCGTCAACGTGTCGGAAGCGATACGCCCCGCGGGGGCATCTGCTAGACTCGGACCATGCGAACGTTGCGCGTTCTCGTCGCCGACGATCAGGAGCACATGCGCGATCTGCTCGTGGAGGCCCTCTCCGCCGACGGCCATACGGTGGACCCCGCCGAGAACGGCGTGGCCGCGCTGAAGCTGCTCGAGGAGCAGAGCTACGATCTCGTGGTGAGCGACCTGCAGATGCCTCAGGTCGACGGGCCGAAGCTCTACGAGGAGGTACGCCGGCGCCGGCCCGACGCGGCCCCGAGCTTCATCTTCATCACCGGAGAGGACGAGGCGCCCGGCTACGGGCGCTTTCTCGTCGAGAGCAAGGTCCCCGTCGTCACCAAGCCGTTCAAGCTCAAGGAGTTCCGCCAGCTCCTGGCGACGCTGTTCCCGTCCGCGTAGGCTCGAAGACGGAGACGGGCCGGGCGAGCAGCCGCTCGGCGGTGGTCCAGTAGTCCCGCGCTTGCCGCGCCGCCTCCTCCCGGTCCCCGGCCGCCCGGCGGCGCTCCGCGTCGTCGCGGGCCGCGGCGAGCCGGGCCACCGTGGCGCGCTCCCGCTCCCACGCCTCGGCGGCGGCCGCGAGGGCCTCCGCCGCTCGCAGGACCGGATCCGCGAGCCCGCGCGCGGGCTCGCTCTCGAGCGCCACCGTGTGACGCCCTCTCAGCGCGTCGAGATCGGCCTTCAGCCCCTGCGCGCCCGCGGTCGCGTCGTCGCGCGTCTGCTTCCACTGCGCCGAGAGCGCCCGGCTCTGCTCCCGGAGCCGCACCAAGTCCTGCCGCAGGCCGGCGGTGCCGTGCTCGCGGGCCTGGCGCAGCGAGTCGCCGTACGCGGTGGGGTCGGCCACTGCGACCTCGAGCGAGGCCCGGAGCGCCTCGCGCTCGCCCGCGAAGCGGTCCAGGCAGCCCAGCCCGATCTCTTGGCTCTGGAAGAGCTCGGTGCCCGAGCGCGCGCTCACCGTGGCGCGCGCCTGGAGGATCTCGGCCTTCCGCGCCAGCTCCTTCCAGCGCTGGGCCTCGGCGGCGGCGCCCTCGGCCGCGGCCTGGTTGGCCCGGTCCTGCAGCGCCTTGAGATCGGTGGCGAGGGCCGCCGTCCAGACCGGCTGCGTCGCGCCGGCCAGGCAATGCTGCTCCTGCGCGCTGTTGTCGGCGAGCCGCGAGCGCAGGCGGGCGATCGCCGCCGCCACGTCGCCGGTCGCGGCCTGGCCTCGCGCTGGAGCCGCGGGCCACAGGCCCAGCGCGAGCATCGCGAGCGCGAGCGCGCGCAGGGCGGAGAAGTCGAACACCTCGCGCATGCCGAGCCGGCTAGACCCGGAAGAGAAGGAGCGACAGTCCGAGCGTGATCATTGCGGCCAGTCTGAGCAGGCCCGGCGGCCCCACTCGCCGCAGCATGCGCGTGTTCCTCCGTTGATCGGCTCGAGTCGCGCCCATGACGGCGGGTCCTCCACCGCCCCGGGGCAGGTGCTAGAGGTGGCAAGACGAAGGCCATCGAAATACACTAGTCAAATCTGCTATTTAAGGGCAGGGTCTCGATGGAGTCCGCACCCAAATTTGTCAAGCCGACATCGGTTTCTGCTACCCTGCCGAAACGCGCACGATCAGCGCGCAATCACTTCACCTTCGCGGCTACGCCGTCGAGACAGGAGAAGCCCTCTCGTGACCGAACGGTCCGATCCCGCCGTGCGCATCGAGGTCGTGCGCAACGATCCGACTCTCGCGCTCCCCGCCTACGCGCGCCAAGGAGACGCGGGGCTCGACCTCGCGGCTGCCCTACCGGTCACGCTGCCGCCGGGTGGCCGGCAGCTCGTGCCGACGGGACTGCGCGTGGCAATCCCCGACGGGTACGCCGGGCTGGTGCTGCCGCGCTCGGGGCTGGCGTTGCGGACCGGGGTGACCGTGCTGAATGCCCCGGGCCTGATCGACTCGGGCTATCGCGGGGAGATCGGCGTCCTGCTCGTGAACCTCGGGGCCGAGACAGTGACCATCAGCCGTGGCGAGCGGATCGCGCAGCTGGTGATCCAGGCGGTGGGGCGGGCGATGCTCGTGGAGGTGCGCGAGCTGCCGGCCAGCCGTCGCGGCGGCGGCGGCTTCGGCAGCACCGGCGCCTGAGCCTACTGGTTCAGCCGCCGCTTCCAGAAGCCCAGGAGCCCCTGGGGCATGAAGATCACCATGGCGGTGAAGGCGATGCCGAGCGGGATCAGGTAGTACTCGGTCCAGAATCGGGACAGGCCCTCGCGGAGCAGCAGGAAGAACGCGGCACCCACCACCGGACCGACGAGCGTGCCCATGCCACCCATGACGTTGAAGATGACCACCTCGCCGGATACCGTGAAGAACACGAAGTCCGGGGCGGCGAACCGGTGCTGGATGGCGTAGAGGACCCCGGATAGCCCCGCGAACAACCCCGAGAGCAGCACCGCCACGATCTTGTAGCGCTCCACGTGATACCCGATCGCGCGGGTCCGCGGCTCGTTTTCCCGGATCGACTGCAGCACCATCCCGAAGGGGGACTGGGTGATCCGGCGCAGGCCGAGATAGGAGAGCGCGACGATGGCGAGGACGAACCAGTGGAGGCTCACCGTCGAGAAGCGCACGCTGAAGATCCCGGGGATGGCGAACGGCGGCTGGCTGAAGTACAGGCCGTTCTCGCCCCCGGTCACCTCCGTCCAGGTGAAGATGATGACGTAGAAGATCTGCGAGAAGACCAGCGTGGTGATGGCGAAGTAGATGTCCCGGAGGCGGGTCGCGAAGTAGGCCACGAACACCGCGACCACCGCCGCCGCCCCGAGGCCCACCGCCAGCGCGACCCAGAGATTCGGGGCCCGCATGACCAGCAGCGCGGCGGCGGCGCCGTAAAGCCCCAGGCCGAAGAAGGCGGAGTGCCCGAAGGAGACCATGCCGGTATAGCCGATGAGGATGTCCGAGGACATCGCGAGGAGCCCCCAGATCAGGATCTCGGTGAGGAACTTCCGCCAGAACTCGGGAAGGCCGAGGGGCGCGAGCGCCAGAGCGGTCACGACGACGACGAAGCTGATCCAGAAGCCGGTGCTGGTCCGCGGGATCATGCGCGTCACTTCGGGGTGGGCACGAAGAGCCCGGTCGGTCGGAAGAGCAGGGTGAGGATCAGGGCGACGAATGAGACGATGACGGCCTGGGAGGGGCTCACCACCAGCGAGGCGTACGCCTCCAGCAGACTGATGAAGAGGGCGGCGAGGATCGACCCGCCCAGGTTGCCCATCCCGCCCACGACCACCACGATGAACGCGCGCAGGGTGAAGTCGAAGCCCATGGTCTGGGTCACCGCGGCCAGGGGCGCGAAAAGGACGCCGGAGGCGGCGGCCATCGCGGCGCCGATGGCGAAGACCCCGGTGTGGACCCACGGCACCGGGATGCCCATCGCGGAGGCCATCACCCGGTCCTGGGTGGTGGCGCGGATCCAGATCCCGTACTTGCCG